>JAJFGQ010000018.1 GCA_021776075.1 Alphaproteobacteria bacterium
CGTTCTCTGATCCACGCCCATATGATGCGTGTCATTTCATCGCCGTCTATTTCGACAACCGGATTATCAACTTTGATCTTGGACATGATGCAGGCTCCCTTTTTCACGAATTAATTCGCTTCCATCCTAAAGAAGATTACAGAGGAGATAAAGGCGTATAAACACATATTCTGCCAATAGTCCGTTTGTAAAAAAAATCCGGTTTTTTTGCTAATCCTTTGATTTTATAGAGTTTTCTAATAGTTCGTTTTTGAATTGTTTTTCCATGGCGTCCGGCTCCCTGTTTTTTCAAGTCCATATTAGGATAGTATTCCTATTTTGGCAAAAAAGAAAGGGTTTTATGACCGTTTCCGTTATTGGCTATCACAGTTTCAGGGGTGATAATGTTGGTTGGGTTTCTTCAATTGTCAGATCGGGTGCAATATCAGGTTTCGTATCATGCGGATCACTTGTGCCGCCTATTTTATGAAATTGTGACTCAGGATTCCCGGCGTCTTTTTCATAGGCAGAAATCTTCGTTTTATGATCCTCTCCCAGCGTGACATCAAATTTATATGTTTTGCCGTTCAGCCTGTCCTGATAGATCGTGGAAGGGTTGACACAGTCCTGTTCCAAAGCATGGCGATCCTTATAATCATCGGCAACTCTCATATATCCTTCCTGCGGTGTTCCTATATCGATTTTTTGATGAACCGAGAGCTGCATATCGCCATTTTCTAAAACTGTGGCATCTATTGCCAAATTTTGTTCGTCCAGAAACAGCGCATCGTCTGCTATACCCGGATAAAAATTATTACCAAACTGCCCCATTGTTTCCTGTGATATTCCTGTGCCCCCGGATTGGCGGGTTGCGGCATGGCTTTTATCCTGCCAGCTGCCATAGACAGATTTTTTGGCACCCGGTGCTTTGCCAATGAAATTTTCTCCTCTGGCCAGTTTTTCCAGACTGTAAGCACCGGCGCTTTCTATATATGTCTTTGACCTTAACCATGGCTGGTCTTCAGGCAATGTGTAATCTGTCGACTCCACGATATTGCCTAGGGGCGTTACAATAAAGGTATGACCGCCTGCGTCGCCGTCCTTATCATTAAATGTAATGCCGCCTGAGGCGTGAAAATAATTACCGCCTTGTTTGTAATCGGCGCTTAACCCTCTATATTTACTTGCAAAAAGACCTTCTGATGCGGTTTCCGGTAATAAAGCATTATCGACTTTTTGTAGCAGAATGCCTTCTACGACAGACATTGTTTCGCAATCAAATTCTATGTTTTTTGTGCCATTCTCTATGTCTTCTGATAAATCATTAAGACGGATAGCCCGCCTGGCTCCGTCTCTACCGATCCTGTATTCCTCAAAACCGGGAGTCTTTTTTACAACGTCAGAAACAATTTCACTGACGTGCCGTTCCCAGTCCCGCCGGTCCCCATAGGTCCATTTTTCTTTTTCCAGGAGATTAACCATCCCTGGATGCTTTTCTATTTCTGCAAATACTTTTTGTTCAATGTCACCGAGAGTGTGTGTGAAAGCATCATCAGACTCCCAGTCTATGTATTGGTTTGCAGACTGATATTTATCTAAATCACTTGCATAGCTCGGAATCTTTCCTGTTTCGATAATATGATTGAAATTAACGGCATTTGTTTTATGCCCTTCAAGGGTATCGTCTTTGCGATATATTCGGAAAATGGCGCGGTCACGCAGCGGTGTCGCCGCTTTTTTGAAATCATCTTTGGCTTCGTCCATGCATTATCATCCTCATCAAGGGTAATTATTCCATAATAGTTCTAATATTTAGTGAATTATACTGCATTGTCAGGAGATAAAGATTCTGCTTTGGCTAAAGTCTTTGCAGGGTTACAATAGTGAGGTCTGTTGTTAAGTTTCAAATAATTTTATCGGGAGAATTGCAAAATGATTACAGGATATTGCGTTAAATGTAAGAAAAAAGGCGTGGAGCTGAATGCTCCTGTTATTCACAAAACGAAAAAAGGCGGCTTCATGGCGAAGGGCGCTTGCCCGACCTGTAGCACTGTAGTGTGCTCCATCATGTCAAAAGACAATGCCGAGAAAGCTATTGCCGGCGGTGCTGCACAGGCCTGATTATACGCAGCCAGAGTACTCTTTATTGATATTATGATGGTCCGGTTTAAACTGTTTCGACAGGTTTGAATCGGACCATCTTATTTTTTTGCTCATCCCAGAGCTTAAGAGGAAGGCTTTTTAAGCTTTCCCGTAGCGTGAGCCGGTTTATGTTTTTCAGTTCCGGCCTTGCATCCATGCATTCCTGAAGCTTGTAATTTGGTATTTTGCTGCACAAATGATGGATGTGGTGCAGGCCGATATTGCCCGTAAACCATTGCAGAATTTTAGGAAGGGCGTAATAGGAACTGCCCATTAAAGCAGCTTCCTGCCTGTCCCAGTTTTTATTGCCCTGCCAATAGGCGTCTTCGAACTGGTGTTGAATAAAAAACAACCAACCCCCGGCCCATGAGGTAACAATGAGGATCGGCAGGTAAATGGTCAGAAGCGGCCCAAGGCCCACAAACAAGGACAGCGTGCCGTAAAAAACGACAATGGCGGCATTTGTAAACATCATGCTTTTCCAGATGGACGCCATCGGAAGCGTTTTGTAGCCTTCGTGAAAATGAGTGGATTGATTGTGTGGAATACGCTGAAGAATCATCACATAGAAAGGCGTCCCCAGTATCAAGAGAACAAGCGGGTTACGATAAAGCCGGTACGTGAATTTCCGCCATTTTGACAAGGACTGATATTCCCGCACGGTGATTGTATCAATCCCGCCAATACTGCGGCGATCCAGATCACCGGATGTTGCGTGGTGCAAATTATGTGCCCGTCGCCAAAAATCATAGGGTGTAACGGTCAAAAGACCTAAAAAACGGCCGGTCCAGTCATTGGCCTTTTTAGAGGCAAAAAACGATCCGTGACCGCAATCATGCTGGAAAATAAAGATTCTCGTCAGTAAACCCGCAGCGGGGAGAGTTAGAAAAGCCGTAATCCAGTAAGAGATATCCATGCTATAGAGCATAAGCCCGCAGGTTATAGCAAAAAGGACAAGTGTTGTAATGAGCTGGGAAATGCTGCGTTTTGCATCAGACCCTTTATAGCTATTACAATGTGCCGCTATGTCTTTAACGGACACAGAATCAACGCCATCAGGCGTTTCGGTTATTTCAACATGATGTGTTTGCATTTAATATACTCTGTGCTGTTTCGATATTCAGGGCCAGAATCTAAAGCTAATGGTAACGATCAAGATCGTTATTGCAATAGGCTAAAGAAATTATTTGTTTATAGAGCGCTTTCCCTTAATAATCAAACGGTTTGCAGGGGCCTGTGTTGGGATGATGCTATGGATAGAACGATAAAAAGATATAGCCGTCAGACCGTCTTGCCTGAAATCGGTGAAGAGGGGCAGATGCGTCTGTCGCAGGCCAGAATTCTTTGTATCGGAGCCGGTGGTCTGGGCTGTCCGGCGCTTCTCTATCTGGCTGCGGCGGGTGTGGGCACGATCGGTATTGTGGATTTTGATGTTGTTGATGTTAGCAATCTGCAGCGGCAGATATTATTTACGGACGCACAGCGGGGGCAATTGAAGTCAGAGGCGGCACGGGATGCTCTGTTGGCCCTGAATCCGGATATTACGGTGAAGGCTTATACTGAGAAACTCGTTGTGGATAATGTGCTATCTCTTTTTGCAGAGTACGACATCATTCTTGATGGCACAGACAATTTTCAGGCTCGTTTTTTGATTAACGATGCGGCTGTGAAATCAGGAAAACCGGTTGTCTATGCGTCTGTTGACGGGTTCGAGGGGCAGTTGTCTGTCTTTGATGCAGCGCGCGGCCCGTGCTATCGCTGCCTTTATCCCCTGCCGCCAACTGCTGCCGTTCCCAATTGTGCAGAGGCCGGTGTGATAGGGGCGCTGGCCGGTATAATGGGCGCGATGCAGGCCATGGAAGCCGTGAAGTTGGTGGTGGCGCATGCGGCGCTTAAACCGCTCATCGGTAAATTATTGATGATTGAGTCCCGTACCATGGAAACCCGGCATCTTGCTTTGCCGAAAAACCCGGACTGCCCCGTATGTTCTTTAAAACCAGAGGAGGTGAACTTGACTGACGAACCGCAAATTTGTGCCGTATTGCGCACCATTACAACTGATGAAGCCGTAAAGAGGGAGAATGCTCTTTTTGTGGATGTCCGCGAACAGCATGAATGGGATGAAGGCCATATCCCGGATGCTTTGCATGTGCCGCTCTCTGCCTTGCAGGAGAACGCGTCTTGCGTTGATTTACCACAAGACCGCGACTGTATTATCTATTGCCGGAGCGGCAAGCGTTCTCAGGTTGCCATACAGATTTTGAAAGAGACCGGTTGTGACAATTTGTTTAATCTGGAGGGGGGCTATCTTAGCTGGTCTCAGGCCGCCTGACGTTTTTGTGACCGCACATCCACTTGCAGCGAAATCGTCAGTTCATTCCGCCGGCTTTCAAGCCCTTCTTTTGAACGGCCTTTTTGTTCCAGCATTTGTAACTGTTCCGGCGATATGGTCATCCGGATGAAGGTGTCGTCCGTATTGTTCATCATAGCCGCCTCCATTTCAGAGTTGCTGCTAACAGGATCAATCATGACAATTAATTTTTTTCCCGTTATATCTGTGATCTCTTCCAGAGCTTGCCCGGTTAGCAATGTTTGTAACTCACTCTCGGTAATACGAAAGCGCAGGCCGTTATTTTCTATTTTTAGATTCATCCTGTAATCCTTTCTTTATAGTCTTCCGGTGTATTCAGATTGACAAAATATTGTTCCTGTTCTGCGGGCAGCGGGAGCGCTGGTATCTTCATGTTTTGCAGCAATCCTTTAACAGACACATTTTCATTATCTTGTTGCAGAGAAGGCATGAAGGCGGGCAGCGGCCATTTCTCAAAATAAGCGCCTTTATTATGCTGCATTAATTGCCTCAGAATTTCAGGTGTTAAAAAGGGCATATCTACCGGCACAAAGAGGAAAGAGCGAAATGCTTTCAGTGTCGATGAGCGCATCACATGACTCATGGCTTTGGCCGGACCGGGGAAATCAGCATTGTCAGGAATGCATTCATAACTGTCCAGATCACCGCTGATATAGATGTTTTGAAGGCCGCTTTGTTGTAACAGAGCCATCATATGCTCAATCAAAGGGAGGCCATGATAATCCAGAAGGGCTTTGTTCTGTCCCATGCGGGACGAACGCCCTCCGGCCAGCACGACACCGGCTATGTTATTATGCATGTTGGCAGAGTGCATGGCCTTTGACCCATTCGCTGTCGCCGTCTGTGTAATGTTCCTGCTTCCAGATAGGCGCGTGGTGTTTCAGTTCTTCGATTAAATGGCGGCAGGCGTCAAAGCTTTCCGCCCGGTGTGGGGAACTGACAGCAATAATAACGCTGATCCCGCCGACATCAAGGCGGCCTTTGTAATGGGCGATATAGATGTTGAGTTTCCCCTCCCATTTGGCGAGCGCCTCCTGCGATAATTTTTGCAGGGTCTTTTCCGCCAGCTCTTCAAAGACATCGTAACTGACGCCCAGAACAGGCTTACCCATATTGAAATCGCGGACGGCTCCGACAAAGGAGTCAATCGCTCCATGGGCCGGGTCGGCAACAAACTCATGAGCCTGTGCAATATCCAGAGCGTATTCGGTTATGCTGACATGTATCTTTCCCGGCATTTGTTTATCCCCCACAGACAGGTGGCAGGATGGCTAAAGCCGTATCCTCGTTGAAAATAGTGTTATCCGGCAAGACCGTGTTGTCATTGGCCATAGCCGAGTCATTAACCAGAGCATTGCCGGTCTTTTCTTTGAGCGCATCTTTGATAGCCGTAACAGAGCTTCCGGCGGGAACGGTAAAGCACAGTGTTTCACCATATTGGCGAAAGCTTCCAAAGAGTTTTACGGTGATGGTGATGTCATTCATGCCCGTCTCCTTTGACCATGTGTAAAGCATGGGGCAGTATTGGCAATAGCGCATCAAGCCCCTCATTGACGGCTTTGGGGCTACCGGGCAGGGCGATGATGAGCGTTTCTCCGATCACGCCCGCCATTGAACGGGATAGCCATGACGCTTTCGTGAAGTTTGCACCGTCAGAGCGTAGTAATTCACCAAAGCCGGGAATGGTTTTGTCGCAGATGTCTTTCAGTGTTTCCGGCGTGACATCACGAGGACCGGGGCCCGTACCACCGGACAGGATAATCAAATCCGGATTGTTTGTTTTACGAAGCTCATCAACATTTGATTTTATTGTTTCGCTGTCATCGGGAATAACGACAATACCGGAAACAGACGCGCCTTTGTCCGTTAGCAGGCCCGATATAACAGGCCCGGAACGGTCTTCATACGTGCCGGCAGAGGCCCGGTCGCTCATGACGAGAATGGCGGCGCTTACACCGGGCAGCGTTTGTTCATCGGGCAATTGTTCTGCCAGCCAGTTTGGAATACCGTCCGGGTGAACCCATAACCCGCTTTTTCCGCCTTCTTTAACCAATAGCCGGATGTCAGACATGTGTAAGGCCGGGTCTGTGCCTTTGGCTAAATCCCAGATGGTCAACAACGCAGCATTGACCCCGGCGACGGCTTCCATTTCCACACCGGTTTTGGCAAAGCAGGTCGCCAGACAATAAGCCGTGACGCTGTGATCCGTATCATTGAGTTCCGTATAAATATTCACCTGATCCAGAGGCAAAGGATGGCAGAGCGGAATCAAATCCGGTGTTTTTTTTGCGCCTGTAATGCCGGCGATTTCTGCCAGAGCGAGTGCATCGCCCTTTGGCAGGGTACGCGTTTTTACTTTTTCGTAGGCAAGCGGTCCCAGATAGATCGTACCTGATGCAACAGCGCGTCGTTGTGTGGCGCGTTTGCGGCCCACGTCAATCATGCTGAATCCCGGCTGTTCCGATATAGGCAGCTCAACCACGTTTTTTGAATGGTTCTGTGACATTTTTCTTATCCTCCTACGGATGCCAGATGGGGCGTTATGCCTGTATCGCCTTGTTGCAGAAAATGCGATGAGCGCTTGAATTGCATGGCCTTCATGATGCTGTCCTGCAACTCTTCCTGTTGGCTGTCATCCTGCAATAAAGGTCGCAGGGGAAAACCCGCTTCTCCAAACAGGCACAGACGCAGATCACCGCGTGCCGTGACGCGTAAGCGGTTACAGCTTTTGCAGAAATCCTTGGCATAGGGGGCAATAAGTCCGATCGTTCCCTTGTAATCGGGATGAGTATATTCCACGGCAGGTCCGGCGCCTTCCCGGCGTTCTGTGTCCTGCCAGCCCTGTGTAATGAGTTTTTGTTTTATAACGTCACTGCTCAGGTGATATTTTTTGAAATATGCCTGATTGTCGCCTGTTTGCATCAACTCAATAAAACGGATGCTGACCGGAATATTTTTGATCCATTCCAGATAGGAGTCCAGTTCGTTATCATTCTGTCCTTTGAGTAGGACGGCATTTATTTTTACAGCTTCAAATCCGGTGTCCAGAGCCGCGTGCACGCCGTCCATGGCTTCCTGAAAACGATTATGCCCTGTGATGTCATGAAAATTAGCCGGATTCAGACTGTCTATGCTGACATTAATGGCGCGCAGTCCGGCATCGTAATAGCTTTGCACTTTTTCAGGAAGTTTATAGCCGTTGGTGGTAAAGGCCAGCTTGCGGATGCCGGGTGTGTTTGAAACAAGGCGGGCAATATCCACAAAATCGGGTCGCAGGGTAGGTTCCCCCCCTGTCAGACGTATTTTCCACGTTCCCAGTTTTGCAAAAGCCCTGACCAGACGTTCAATTTCAGGCAGGGTCAGGAATTGTTCTTTTCCTGTTTTTTGATAGCCATTAGGGAGGCAATATGTACAACGGAAGTTGCAAACATCTGTGACAGATAGCCGCAGGTACGGGAATTTACGCCCGAATGAATCTTCAAGTGTCTTCACTTTTAACCCCTTTCCAAACACGGGAGGCTGCTGCGTTTCCACACACAACCCCGGCTTAAGGCCCATATCCCGTAGTGTAGAGAGGACTTAGGGTCCGGAAGCTCGGAGTAATTTTACGTTCTTATTATACCGAAGGAGGGTGGCATCTTAATTGATCCGGATCAAGCCGCATGATGCGTCTGTTTTTATGAAACTTGCCAAATTAAAAAAAAGGGACATATATATGGGATAATACCATAGGGAATATAGGGATAAGCGATATGTCAGTAGCCGCAAAGGCAAAAGACACAGGGTGTTTTGATTTTCAGGATGGTGCCGGTTTGGTAGCGGCGCATCGTCACCTGAACGGGGGCGGTTGGGTTGCTGATACGGCCTGCGTTGCTTCGTCTGTTTATATAGGGCAGCAGGCCCGTGTACGCGGTGCTGCCAAAATAAACGAGTCTGTTCGTATCACAGGAGCAGCGGAGATTTCCGGCTGGGCGGTTTTAAATAAAAACGTGATTATACAGGATAATGCCAAGATCAGCGGACATGCTGTGGTCACCGATGAGGCTATTATTGGCGGGCATGTTTTTGTCGGCGGTCTGGCCGTTGTGAGTGGTATGACGCATTTGATGGGTGCAGAGATATTATTCGACACAAAGCATTGTTTGCAGTGCCCGGTTATGTTGAATGAAAATTACGGCAGCATGCATAATTGCCCTTGCCTCACTTGCTTGCGGGCTTTGAAACAAGACATATAGAGCCATTTATCATTGCATCAGAGGTGTTTCAGCCGCGTTGAGTGTCAGGCCGTTTATCTCGGCTTTTTGAATGAGTATCTGGATATAGTGATTGACTGCGCGCTGCCACGAGCTCTGGCGTAAATAGTCCCGAATCCATTTTTCCACGGCCTCAAGGGGAAGGCGTTCGCCCGTGCTGCATTCATGGACTTTAATGATATGGAAGCCAAATTGTGTTTCGACAGGCGTTGTACTGATTTCTTCTTTTTTCATTTGAAATAGAGCGCTTTCAAAATCCTCTGTCGTTTGCCCCTTTGAAACCTGCCCCATAAAACCGCCATCAGCTGCCGAGGTGCAGGCCGAATGTTTTTTGGCCATGTCTGCAAAACATTCCGGCGTTTTTTTGATTTTAAGAAGAATATCTTCTGCTTTTTTCTGTGCTGTTTCCCCCGCCTTGAAAAGGATATGGGAGATTTCAAAGAGCGGTGATGTTTGAAAATGTTTCTTATTTTGTTCGTAATAGCGTTTGCAGGTTTTTTTATCCGGTTCCGGAATTTCGATCTCTTTTTCCAGTAAGGTTTCTATCGTTGTTTCTTCCGTCTCCCCATGAATCTTCTTTTGCCGGGCTTCCTGTAATAAGAGTTCACGGATGACGAGGGCCTGCATAGCGTCTTGCTTTGCTGAAGGGAGGTTCTCGGACGGGTGGTGCTGCACCTCTTCGTTAATTTGCGTTTGTGTAATAGGCGCGCCGTTAACCGTTATGCGCGCTTCTTCTGTGGTGGTTGTATCCATTATGTCGGCCTCCGTCTGACGATTTGATATTGCTTGCGGAAGAGGTAACCGACCGGAGCGCTTAAAATATGGACCAGACGGGTGAAGGGAAAGATCAGAAAGAGAAACATGCCCAGTGTCAAATGCAGTTTAAAGACCATATCGACATCACGTACGTACTCTGCTGCGCCGCTGCGGAAGGTGACGATATGCTGTACCCAGTTCATAAATTTGACCATTTCTTCACCGTCCAGATGGTGCAGAGAGGCCGGGATCGTCAACATGCCAAGTATGAGCTGCGCATAAAGCAAAAGCAAAACGGCAATATCTGCAAAAGAGCTGTTTTGGCGAATGCGCGGGTCAAACAGGCGGCGGTGAATGAGCAGGGTCAGGCCGATAAAGCAGAAAACACCGGCAACGCCCCCGGCGACAATGGCTAAAATTTGCTTGGCTCCATGGGATATACCCATGGCTTCAAATAGGGCAATGGGGGTCAGTAGACCGGCGGCGTGGCCGGCAAGAATGACAAGAATACCGAGGTGAAACAGGATACTGCCGACAATCAGGCTTTTCCGCCGTAATAGCTGGCTTGATTTGCTGCGCCATGAATAGGGGTCGCGGTCAAAACGCAGAACACTGCCGATAATCATTATGGCAAGGGAGATGTAAGGGAATATCTGAAACAGGATATAATTGAAATCCAGTGTCATGGTGCGGTCTCCTCTTTTATCAATTCATCGTCTTCCATGCGGGCGAGAATATCGTGAGCTTTTGGGCAATCGCCACCACCACCGGAAGGCGGTGTTTCCAGTGCAAATTGTTCTTCCCAGATGTTATCAATCTCTTCCGGCGTTTGTGCCAACCCTGAGGCTTCGGCCAGTGCTTTTTCAATGGCTTTGGGATCGGGCTTGCATTGCGCGGCACTTTCCAGAGCCTTGAACAGGAAGGCATAAGGGCTTTCCCGTTGTTCCAGTCGTGCGCCGATAGCGGCGGTGACATTAATGATTTCCGCTACATTTTCCTGCGCTTTATCGACAGGCAAACAGGACAGGTACTCCAGAAAAGCGGGAAGATAGTCCGGGGTTTCATCGGTACAAATTTGCAATCCTGCTTCGGTATAGAGCATACCCAGATCAACCAGAGCCTGTCCCCTGTCTCGTGAATCGCCGTGTATATGTTCGAATAAATGTAGCGATAGAGAGGGTGTGCGATCAAAGAGAGCCACGTAGTCCTCCTGTAGATCCATTAAATCCTGCGTCTGCATGTGTTTTATAAATTCACAGACAGACAAATATGATTCTTTTGCAATCCAGTCTTCCTGCTCCAGAATCTTTTTCATTTCCGGCAGGGCCTCTAGCAAGTCCATCCGTGGATAGCTGAGCAAAAGAGAAAGTATTTTTAGTGTTTTCATGCCGGTCACTCTGCCTTTGTGAATAACGTGTTGATCCGGTTATCTTTCCGGGAGGAGGCTTTTCCGCCATAGGGAATGTCGGATTCAAAGATTTCGGTTTTGTTATTGCTGTGTGAGGAGCAGCCATTACCGAATGAAAAGCCGCAGGAACCGCGTTCGCCATAAGCATCCATCGTTTCTTCCTTATGGCCCGTGGGAATGACATAGCGGTCTTCATAGTTGGCAATGGCCATGTAACGATACATTTCCTCAACCATTTCTTTGGTCAGGCCGGTTTTATCGAGCACAACCGTGTCTTCTTTGCCTTCAACGTGACGGCTGCGCATGAAATGGCGCATGGCCATCATCCGTTCCAATGACTGTATGACCGGCTCTTCTTTACCTGCCGTGAGCAGATTGGCCAGATATTTCACAGGAATACGTAAGGAGCGCACATCAGGCAACAGGCCGTCTTTGAGCTCCAATACGCCGTTTTCAGCGGCATTTTGAACGGGGCTAAGCGGTGGAATATACCAAACCATCGGCAGGGTTCTGTATTCCGGGTGCAATGGCAGTGCGACCTTCCATTCCTTCGTCATTTTATAGACCGGAGACTTTCGGGCTGCTTCCATCCAGTTATCGGGAATACCGTCTTTTCTGGCCTGCTCAATAATCTCGGGATCGTTGGGGTCGAGGAAAATATCCATCTGAGCTTCATACAGGTCTTCTGTATTTTCAACGCTGGCGGCTTCTTCAATCCGGTCGGCATCATAGAGCATAACACCCAGATAACGGATGCGGCCCACACAGGTTTCAGAACAAACCGTCGGCTCTCCGTTTTCAATGCGCGGATAGCAGAAGGTACATTTTTCGGCCTTGCCGGATTTCCAGTTATAATAGATTTTTTTGTACGGACAGCCGCTAATGCACATCCGCCAGCCCCGGCATTTATCCTGATCGACCAGAACAATACCGTCTTCTTCGCGTTTATAAATTGAACCGGAAGGGCAGGCCGCAACACAGGCCGGGTTCAGGCAGTGTTCGCACAGGCGCGGCAGGTACATCATAAAAGTATTTTCGAATTGCCCGTAAATTTCTTTTTCCATGTCGTCGAAATTTTTATCGCGTTTGCGGGATTCAAATTTTGTGCCGAGAAGCTCTTCCCAGTTAGGCCCCCACTCGATCTTCTCCATGCGCTTGCCTGTTATCAGGGAGCGGGGGCGTGCAACAGGCGGTGCTTTTGATTCTTTTGCCGTGTGAAGGTGATCATAATCGAATGTAAAAGGCTCGTAATAATCGTCAATTTGAGGCATATCGGGATTGGCAAAAATTTTAGCCAGAACACGCCATTTTCCGCCTATTTTAGGATATATCTTGCCGTTGGGTTTGCGTTCCCAGCCGCCCTTCCATTTATCCTGATTTTCCCATTCTTTGGGATACCCGATACCCGGTTTGGTTTCTACATTATTGAACCAGGCATATTCCATGCCTTCGCGGGAGGTCCACACATTTTTGCAGGTGACAGAACAGGTATGGCAGCCGATGCATTTATCCAGATTAAGTACTTTTCCGATTTGCGCCCGTATTTTCATTCTGCTGCCTCCAGATCGCCTTCCAGCCAGTCAACTTTAGCCATTTTCCTGACAACGACGAATTCATCGCGGTTGGAACCGACCGTACCGTAATAATTAAACCCGTATGATTGCTGGGCGTAGCCGCCGATCATATGGGTGGGTTTGAGTGTGGTTCGTGTCACCGAATTGTGGATGCCGCCCCGGCTTCCTGTAATTTCGCTGCCCGGCATATTCACGATTTTCTCCTGCGCATGATACATCATGAGTATTCCTTCTGTAATACGCTGGCTGACCACGGCGCGGGCGACCAGAGCACCGTTGCTGTTAAAGGCTTCGACCCAGTCATTGTCTTCGATTCCTATTTTTTTTGCGTCAATTTCGCTCAACCATATAATCGGTCCGCCGCGTGATAAGGTGAGCATAAGCAAATTATCCGTATAGGTGCTGTGAATGCCCCATTTCTGGTGTGGCGTAATAAAATTCAGAACCAATTGCTTGTTGCCGTTATCGTGTGTAGCCATCATGTCTTTGACCGTGCGGGTATTGATCGGCGGTTTGTATGATACAAGTGTCTCGCCAAAGGCCCGCATCCACGGGTGATCCTGATAAAGCTGTTGCCGTCCGGTCAAAGTACGCCACGGAATGAACTCATGGACATTGGTGTATCCGGCGGTATAGCTCACATGCTCGGATTCAATGCCGCTCCATGTCGGAGAGCTGATAATTTTGCGCGGTTGGGCCTGCACATCACGGAATCGGATTTTTTCATCTTCTTTAGGGCGGGCGAGATGGGTATGATCCCGGCCTGTAATTTTCCCCAGGGCTTCCCATGATTTAACAGCGACTTCGCCATTGGTTTCCGGCGCCAGTGAAAGGATAACCTCACAGGCATCAATATCGGTTTCAATTTTGGCGCGCCCCTCATGCTCGCCATTGAGCTGTTTTAGAAAGGCAACTTCGCGATCGGTGTTCCAGCCGATGCCTTTGCCGCCATTGCCGAGTTTTTCCAATAAGGGACCCAGTGTGGTGAAGCGTTCGTAAATCGCCGGATAATCTCGTTCCACGACCTTCATGGCGGGCATGGTCAGGCCGGGAACGGCCTCGCATTCGCCTTTTTTCCAGTCTTTCACATCAATGGGCTGTGCTAGTTCCCCCGGTGTATCATGTTGGATCGGCGTTAAAACAAGCTCTTTCTCCACACCCAGATGGCCGGGGACAAGTTCAGAGACTTTTTTTGCCAGTCCTTTGTAAATATCCCAGTCCGAACGGCTTTGCCAGACCGGATCAATGGCGGCTGACAAAGGATGAATAAAGGGATGCATGTCAGAGGTGTTCAGATCATGTTTTTCATACCAGCTTGCTGTCGGCAAAACGATGTCCGAATACAGGCAGGTCGTGGACATACGAAAATCCAGCGTGACCAGCAGATCAAGCTTGCCTTCCGGGGCTTCGTCATGCCAGACAACTTCCGTTGAGTCGCGTTTTCCTTCCTTTCCCAAATCCTTGCCCTGTACGCCGTGTTGCGTGCCCAGCAGGTGCTTGAGGAAATATTCATGCCCTTTGCCGGAAGAGCCGAGCAAATTAGAGCGCCAGACAAACATGTTGCGCGGCCAGTTGGCCGGGTCATCAGGATCTTCGCAGGATAGCTGCAAATCACCGGACTTCAGTTGAGAAACGGTATAGTCAACCGGGTCTTTGCCTTGTTCTTCCGCCTGTTTCACAATATCAAACGGGTTGGTTTTCATTTGCGGAGCGGAAGGAAGCCAGCCCATACGCTCGGACCGGATATTGCAATCAATCAAGGTCCCTTCCCAATCTTTTTTATTCGCCAGCGGGGAAAGGATTTCCTCCAGTTTCAGGCTTTCATAACGCCACTGGTCTGTATGGGCGTAGAAAAAGGAGGTGCTGTTTTGTTGCCGTGGGGGACGGGTCCAGTCCAGCGCAAAGGCCAGCGGTAGCCAGCCCGTTTGCGGGCGCAGTTTTTCCTGTCCCACGTAATGCGCCCAACCGCCACCGGATTGACCGACACAGCCGCACATCACAAGCATATTGATGCAGGCGCGGTAGTTCATGTCCATGTGATACCAGTGATTCATCGCCGCACCGATGATGATCATCGATTTGCCCTTGGTCTTTTCGGCATTATCGGCAAAGGCACGGGCGACCTGAATGACTTTGGAAGGATCGACGCCGGTGATTTTTTCCTGCCATGCCGGTGTATAGGGAACATTATCATCGTAACTGGAGGCAACATGTTTTCCCCCCAGTCCGCGATCTACACCGTAATTGGCGCAGAGTAGGTCGAAAACCGTAACAACCGGCATTTTCCCGTCTTTAAGATTGAGGGTCTTAACGGGAAGATTGCGAAGCAAAACGTCTTCCTGCTCATTATTTTGAAAATGCTCATGTTCTATGCCGCCGAAATAAGGGAAAGCGACAGGCAGGATTTCATCGTGACTATCCAGAAAGGATTTTTGAAGCTTTGTTTCTTTGCCGCTTTTTGAATCGGCAGGAACGATATTCCATTTGCCTTCTTCGCCCCAGCGGAAGCCGATGGAGCCGTTTGGAGCAATGACATTGCCGCTATTTTCATCAAAGGCGACCGTTTTCCAGTCCGGGTTATTGTCTTCGCCCAGCGCATCATCAAAATCGGAAGCGCGGAGCATCCGGCCCGGTACATATCGTCCATCCTGTTCTTCAAGCATGACGAGGAAGGGCATATCGGTATAGGTGCGGGCATATTCGTCAAAATAGGCGCACTCTTTATCAACATGGAACTCTTTCAGGATGACGTGGCCCATGGCCATACCGAGGGCGGCATCTGTGCCCTGTTTCGGGTTCAGCCATATATCGGCGAATTTAGAGGCTTCGGAATAATCCGGACAAACTGTAACGGTTTGCGCGCCCTTATAGCGCACTTCTGTCATAAAATGGGAGTCCGGCGTGCGCGTTTGCGGCACGTTCGATCCCCACATCATGATGAAACTGGAATTGTACCAGTCCGCGCTTTCCGGCACGTCAGTTTGCTCACCCCATGTTTGCGGAGAGGCCGGCGGCAAATCGCAATACCAGTCGTAAAAACTCATACAGGTGCCGCCCATTAAAGACAAATAGCGCGATCCGGCAGCGTAGGACACCATCGACATAGCGGGAATGGGGGAGAAACCAATGATACGATCCGGCCCGTGTTGTTTCGCCGTGTATATATTGGCGGCGGCTATTATTTCGTTCACTTCATCCCAGTCGGCACGAACAAAACCACCATGCCCGCGCACTTTTTGATAGTCAGAGCGCTTGGCGTCATCGGCCTGAATAGCGGCCCAGGCATTAACCGGGTCAGTATTCTTTTCTTTTTCCTGCCGCCATGTTTTAAGAAGTCGTTTGCGGATCAACGGGTATTTCAGGCGGTTAGCACTGTAGATATACCAGCTATAGCTTGCGCCCCGTGAGCAGCCGCGCGGTTCGTGGTTTGGCATATCCGGCCGTGTGCGCGGATAATCCGTTTGCTGCGTTTCCCATGTGACAAGCCCGTTTTTGACGTAAATTTTCCAGCTACAGGAGCCGGTGCAGTTCACACCGTGCGTAGACCGGACAATCTTGTCATGGGCCCACCGTCCACGATAAGCGTCTTCCCATTTACGGTTTTCATTTGTGGTTACGCCATGCCCGTCGGAGAAGTTTTCTTTCTCCTGCTTGAAGAACATGAGGCGGTCAAGAAAGTAGCTCATTTTTTGTCTTTCCTTGTTTTACTCGTCTTTACGGGTTTTTGTGTTCAGCGCCGGGGCGCAGGTAAAACCACCAGTTCAAAATAACGCAAACGGCATAAAAAGCAGCAAAGCCGTAAAGCGCGATTTCCGGTGTGGTGGCTTTGATCTGTTCCCCGAATACTTTCGGAATGATGAAGGCGCCATAAGCGGCAACGGCTGATGTCCAGCCCAGAACCGGTCCTGTTTGTTCCTTGTCAAAAACCATAGCGATCGTACGGAAGGTTGAGCCGTTGCCAAGACCCGTTGCCGTGAACAGGATCAGAAACAAAATAAAAAACGGTACGAAGAACTCTTCAGGCGTTGCCGAAGAGTAGGCTTCCTTCATGAAATAGGCGACGCCCAAAGCGCTGGCAACCATCACAATGGAAATGATTTGTGTAACCAGAGCTCCGCCGACTTTATCGGCAATCCAGCCGCCGACAGGACGGATCAGAGCGCCGATAAACGGCCCCATCCAGGCAAACATTAAGGCGCTGGGTCCGTTGGCATTGGCAATATTGTGAGTCATTTCACCGTCAACCATCGTGTGTTGAAAGCCGAAAATGACCTTGATGGCTAGCGGGAAGGCCGCCGAAAAACCGATGAAGGATCCAAAAGTCATAGTGTAAATGACTGTCATCACCCATGTGTGCGGATGTTTGAATATTTTATATTGCCGTTTCAGGCTTTGGCCTGTTTCACCGGGGATCATTTTCAGCAACATAACCGTCGCAGCAATGACCGCAGGCAGGACAAGCCATTTGCTAATACCGAAGCCCGAACCATTGGCACTTTCCGGCAGCATAAGCCAGAGCCCGGCTATGGCTGTGATAAAGCCGATCAGCAACATGATGGAGATTTGTGAAAAGGCGACCGGTGCCGCGCTGATTTTCGGTGACACATGCTCCGCCCGGATATTGTTCATGCCAAACCATCCTGCAAAAGCCAGCGGGATGAGAAAGATCAGCCAGATAAAACCGGCATTGTGGATGAAGGTTTCCGTACCGGCAGGAATTTTCCCAATTAACGTACCACTGGTATTTTTCAGGATCATGGACGTGCCGCCAAAGATACCCATCGTCATGGCCAGAGGGACAAGGATTTGCATCGTGGTTACACCGAAATTACCCAGCCCGGCGTTCAGACCCAATGACAAGCCCTGCATTTTTTTCGGGAAGAAAAAGCTGATATTTGACATGGAGGAGGCGAAATTCCCGCCGCCAAAACCGGACAGCAGGGCCAGAATTTGAAATATCCAAAGCGGTGTGTCTCTGTCCTGTAAAGCGATGCCCGCGCCGACAGCCGGAATCATCAGAAGGGCCGTGGTAAAGAAAATTGTATTGCGGCCACCGGCAAGTCGGATAAAGAATGTGCTGGGAATACGCAGTGTAGCGCCGGACAATCCGGCAATCGCCATCAGGGAAAATAACTCGGCCTTTTCAAATGCAAAGCCCAGATTAAGCATCTGTACGGTAATAACACCCCAGTAGAGCCATACGGCGAAACCGCAAAGCAGGGAAGGGATGGAAATCCACAAATTGCGGAAAGCCGTTTTTTTGCCGCCGGATTCCCATTGTTCTTCATTTTCCGGGTCCCATTCGATGAGGTCTTTAGCCATGATGAAGGTCCTTTTCCGTTTTGTTATTTGTGTTTCAGTATTCCGAGTTCCGGCAGAAATTTAGGCCCCCGTAATTCAGGATGAATGCGATGCTCCATAATCAGTATGGCGAAATGCATCCATGTCAGCGCAATGGCGGTGATCGCAAAAAGCAGCATGAAGCAGCTTGTCCAGACACCGATCATGTCGTTCATGACACCAAAGGCGATAGGCAGGCAAAAACCGCCCAGTCCGCCGATCAGGCCGACAACACCGCCCACGGCGCCGACATGATCCGGGTAATAAACCGGAATATGCTTGTAGACGGCGGCCTTACCGAGCGACATAAAAAACCCGAGAATCATCGTCAGCACAACAAAGGGAACAAGCCCGATGGCGATTGTAAAGTCGATAGGGCCTTCAATGCCATGGATGCGGTAATCCGTTGCCGGATAGGACATAAAGAAAAGGCAAATGACAGAGGCCGTGAAGGTCCAGTACATGACATGCCGGGCGCCGAATTTGTCCGACATCCAGCCGCCGAGTGCACGAAACACACTACCCGGCAGGGCATAGGCTGCGGCTAGTGAGCCGGCGAGTCTAATATCCAGTCCGTACATACCGACATAATAGCGCGGCAGCCACAATGCCAGAGCGACAAAACCGCCGAAGACAAAGAAATAATAGAGAGAAAAGCGCCAGACCTGAATGTTTTTAAGGGGCTCCAATTGTTCCAAAATAGGGCGCGGTTTTTCGTTCTTTTCCTTACGGGCGACCAGTTTGGGGTCATCTTTACTAAACAGGAAGAAAAGGATGGCTGTGCAAAACAGAACAGCCGCATATATTTGTGCCGTATTTTCCCAACCATAGGCCACCAGTAAGAAAGGGGCACCAAAATTGGTAATGGCCGCGCCGATATTCCCGACGCCGAAGATACCCAAAGCCGTACCCTGTTTTTCTTTTTCATACCATTGGGACACATAGGCTATGCCGACGGCAAAGGAACCGCCTGCCAGCCCAACCCCCAGAGCCGCGAACAGAAACATGTGATATGTTGTTACGCTTGAAAGCAGGTAAGTCGCCACAGCGGAGCATAACATTGTTAAGGTAAAGACAAGGCGTCCGCCGTACTGATCCGTCCAGATTCCCAGGAGCAAGCGGCTCAATGATCCGGTAAGAACGGGCGTTGCCACTAACAAACCAAACTGCGTGTCCGATAACCCCAGATTTTCTTTAATCTGAAGGCCCAGAATAGAAAAAATCGTCCATACGGCAAAACAGACTGTAAAGGAAAAGGTGCTGAGGGAAAGGGCCCGGGTTTGTTCTGTTTTTGTGGTCATTGCCGTCTTCCATCCTCAGTTTTACGCTTATGGCGATTTTGTCGTTGACTGTTGCCTGTCACAGCAGATTTTCGCTTGCCGCCATATTAGATTCTTGTCATGAATATGAGGTAATGGACTTGATTAAGATCAAGAAGGGATTAATGAATGTCTGCCAACTGTGCTCCTCTTTCTGCATCGTCACCCGGTATTACGACAGATGTATTTCACTTAAAATCGGGAGAAGCCCTTTTATTCAAAGGACTCTCAGAAGAAAGCCTGCAAACGCTTTTGCAATATTCTGTAATAAAAGAGTATGAAACGGGCTCCTTTTTGTTGCAGCAGGGTGACAATCCGTCGCACCTTTATCTTGTCCTGGATGGTGCGGTGAAGACAATGCGTCATGGCGAAAACGGAGAGGAAGCCGTCATCCGTATGTTGCAGGCAGGCGACACCTTTATGGAAGACGCTTTGTTTATGGACTGCCCTTCTCTGGTGACGGTGCAGATTGTAGATGAGGCACGGCTCTTGTTAATTCCGGCCCGCATTATCAGGGCATTGGTTATGGTGGATCAGAACTTTTCTCTTAATCTTCTTAAAATTGCGACTCGTCATTACAAAGAAGCCATTCACCAGATTGATAGTATTTTGATGAAATCACCGGTTCAGAGAATTGGTTATTATTTGCTGGGTTTATATCTGGAGCAGGATGCTCATGGTTTGGAGATTGTTCTACCCCATAAAAAGGCAACGGTTGCCAGCCATTTGGGGATGAAACCGGAAACGTTTTCGCGCGCTTTGAATCAGATCCGGCAAATGGGGGTTGATATTGAGGGTGACCGAATCCTTTTGAAAGATTCCTATGCGCTCTGTCAGTTTTGTGATTCCGATTCCGCTTTTCATTGTGAACAGTGCGATACAACCGGGTGCTCTTTTTGTCAGTGAAACAAGGGCAAAAGCGGATAAAACTCTATGATGTCTCCCGCTGTTAGCTGTGTTTCCTCTTCCGGCAGGACGGCCCAGCTATTCGCTGTTAAGAGCGGATGAACCATGAATGATTGTTGGCCGTCCAGTATTTCGATTTCTGTTGTGGCTGCGCCGGTG
The DNA here is from genome assembly GCA_021776075.1 of Alphaproteobacteria bacterium. Lineage (GTDB taxonomy): Bacteria > Pseudomonadota > Alphaproteobacteria > Micavibrionales > Micavibrionaceae > JAJFGQ01. The sequence continues at coordinate 20,208 of JAJFGQ010000018.1, forward strand.
TTTTTGGTGACCGCTTTCATAAAGAACCTGAAATCGGCCTTTCGTTTCGTATAGTCATGGGTGAGCCTTGCTTTTAAAGAGGCCTCCATCGGCTGACCTCTCATGGTTTGCAGACAGGGCGAGACAAAAAAGCGTAATCCTGTGGCTGTGGCAACCGGGTTGCCGGGAAGACCAAAGAACAAAGGGCCGTTATCCGGAAAGCGAGCGCACAGAATGGGTTTCCCCGGCCTGACCTTCACTTTATGAAACAGGATTTCGGCCCCCATATCTTCCAGTGCTTTCCGCACAAAATCGTGAGCACCGGCGGATACAGCTCCGGTGGAGACGATCAGATCCATGCCGTCATCTCTCATTTTGTTGACAGCACGGGCAAAGCTGGTTTCGTCATCAGGGATACTGCCGTAACTGTGTGTGTCGGCGCCAAGAGCGGGTAGCATGGCTTTGAGGTAGGGACCGGTCGAATTATAGATTTGTCCCGGTTCCAGATTGTCATTGAGATCATCAACGATTTCACGCCCCGTAGAGACATAGCCCACTTTTGGTTTGCAATAGACGGGAATTGTCCCGAGTCCTAAAGTCGCCAAAAGCAAAACATGTTGTTCATTTAAAATATCTCCCGGAGACAGAACAGGGGCGCCCGCTTTGAAATCCTCCCCCGCAAGGCGTATGTGATCACCTGTGGCAGCCGGTTTATTGAAGAGAACCGTCTTGTTTTTCTTTATTGTGTCTTCAACCGGTACAATTGTGTCGCATCCCGGTGGCAGGGGTGCGCCGGTCATAATTTCCAGACAGTCTCCCTGTGATAAGGGCTGCGAAAAAGGCCGGTCTCCGGCGGCAATTTTTCCGGCAATATTGAGAGGGACAGGGTTGTCATTGCCCGCTGCGGCGATATTTTCTGCACGCAGGGCAAAGCCATCCATGGCTGAATTATCAAAGGGCTGAACGGCTATGGGCGCTTTGATGTCCTGTGTGCCTATACGATTGACGATATGCTCCAGAGAGACATGCTCTTCTGCTAAAAGGCGTTTTTGACCTTCTCGCCGGATGATTTTAAGGGCGTCGTCGTAGGAAATCATGGTGCGCTCTCTTTCCTGAGTGTGATTTTTTTGACATATTGCTTAATTTAATGATATGACAATAGACGGCATATTTTAGGAAATTAAAAAGCAATTGGCAATGAACATTCAGTCTTTTATGGAGAGTTCTTCTTTAAATCAAAATGCGTTCCAGAAAAAACTTCTGGAGGTTTTAGCGCATGGTAATCCGGCGCAGGAAGAGCTTCTCGTCCGGATTCTTGAGAAAAAGTTTTTTGGCGCTAAAAACGGAGCGTCGGCGCTGACTTTTTCTGACTTGTCTTATATCCTGGAAGTCTTTCACCGGCACGGTCTTGATATTGACCCGACCCGACTTGAATCAAAAACACCCTTTTCCCAGCCCGCTTTTTACCGGTCAATCCGTGAGAATTTTGAAGATACTGTCGCTCTGAAGGATCAGCTCCGTATTTTACAGGAAGAGGGCAAAACGGAAAAAGGTTTCTTCAGAACGCATTTTAATCTTTTTACCAGTCAGGACCCGATCGAAAAAGCTGTTCAGGATATTGTGGAGTTTGAAAAATATTGCCGCAAAAACGGGATTACGTTTGATGAGGTGAGTCAGCAGCTTGTTGTTGGCAAAAAACCGGATACGGCATGGACGAAGATCAAGGATTATCGCTTCTTGCTGACGGCTGTTGCCGGTGGTGCTTTGGGAATGGGCGGCATTAATCTGGCAGAGCAGGTCCCTGTTCTGGGCGCACTTCCCGGTTTCTTTTTTCAGGCCTTGCCCTATATTGCCCTGCCTTTTATCAGCCTGAATATTTTCCGAGCTTTTTCAGAAAAAAGCATGATGAAGGAAATCGGTACATTTGGCCGCTTTGCAGCCTTGATGGGGATGGGTGTTTTGATCGGTCTGGGTGTAACCAGTGCGATGTCGGGGCTTCTGACGCCTCTCAATGAGGTTGCCGAGATTGTGGAGGCCGCCGTAGAGACGCCTTTCAGCCCTTCGCAATATATCCTGCACGGCATTGGTTTGTTTGCCATTTTCTCCAGTGTTTACAAGGCGGCCAGGTCCCGGGTTTCCAAAGGTTTTAATGAGGTATCAGAGGCAGGGGGCCAGTTAAGCGCCGGGTTAAGCGCAGTATTTCGGAAGGCCGTAGAGAAGACTGTGGAAACGGGAAAACTGTTTGAAAAAGCAGCCCGCTTTGTTGATAAGCTTTTTATTAATTATCTGGATTTTGTGGGTATGCCGGCGATTGCTGTCATGCTTTCCAAAACGTTGGCCGAGGGCGGATTCAAAGAGATGATGGCCAGTTACGGCGGCTACTATGCGACTGTTGCTGTGGGTATGCTAACCTGCGCGGCGGCATTGGGGGGCGCGGCCCGTCTTTATGGCTGCCGCAAAAAAGAATTCAGGGAAATGGCAAAAACAACGGCGACGGCTTTCGGCATTTCATCAAGTGCGGCAACGATGCCGGTTACCAAGGAAAGCCTGAAACAGATGGGTGTTTCAAAAGCCACAAGAAATTCTGTTGTGCCGCTGGGTGCCAATTTTAACATGATGGGAACGTCTTTATATCTGGGTGTTACGGCGTCTTGCGCCACAGTGATGTACGGTCTTGATCCGACATTGGGGCAAATGGCCGGTATTATGGGGCTTTCCGTGGCGACGGCCTTTGGTATGCCGGGGACTCCGGCTTCGACGATCCTGTTTCTTGACCCGGTCTTGCAAAAAGCAGGGCTCTCCCCGGAACAGGCAGCTAAAATATATGAAATGGTTATACCGATGGATCGTTTCTTTGATATGGGACAAACGGCGCTGAATGTAACCGGTGATATGGTGGTGTCTCTGGATACGGATCGGGCGTTGAAAATAAAACGGGCGCGTAATATGGACCGTATACGGACAGAAAAGCTGTCCTTAAATCAAGCTTGAGATCATGATGGCTTTCCCCTACTATCCGTCACTTAATTTCACAGACTAGAGTAATATCTTATGTTTCACGAACAGGCCGGACTGGTTATCGATGCGATTGCGAAAAACAGCGCTTACGGGGCTTTTGTTTCGCAGATACAAATAGCGCGTCCACCTCAACTGAAAGCGGGAGACCTTAGTCTCGCCCTTTTCAGAATGGCCAAAGAGCTCGCGATGACGCCTCCCGCACTGGCACAGGAAATTGCTGATAACACGGTATTTCCTGATTGTGTTGAGTCCGTTTCTGTGGCCGGTCCGTATCTCAATATCTTTTTCAAACGCCCGGCTTTTGCGCAGGCGCTTTTGAAGGCCGTTCAGGATAAAAATTATGGCACGACTGATGAAGGCAAGGGACAAAAAGTCTTAATTGAGCATACCAGTATTAACCCGAATGCCAGCCCCCATATAGGGCGGGCGCGTAATGCCATTATTGGTGATAGCGTTTCGCGTCTTATGCGGTTTTTGAATTATCAGGTGGAAGTTCATTACTATGTGAACGATATGGGGAAGCAGATTGCCATGCTGGTTCTGGCATGCCGTGATAAACCCGATGTCGTATTTCATGAAATTCTGGATATTTATGTTGAGGCGAACAAGCGTTTGGAAGAAGATCCCGCTTTCGAGCAGGAGGTGTTCGGCCTTTTGAAAAAATTTGAGGAAGGCGATCAAACCGTCAGGAACGATTTCCGCCGGATTGCCGATATTTGTGTCGCAGGGCAGAAGGGTATTCTGAACGGTATTAATATTGATTATGATGTTTTCGATTATGAATCCGACTTTCTGCGTAATGAGGAGCTGGAAGAAAAGCTGGCAGTATTGGAAAAGTCCGGTACGGTTTTTCTTGATGAAGATAAACGTCTGGTTCTGGATTTACAAAAGCTCGGTTTTTCAAGAGAAGAGGGGCGCTATTCCGTTCTGAAAAGAGGGAATGGCAGCACGATGTACGGCTATCGTGATTTTGCCTATCATATGTACAAGCTCGCGATTGCGACGGGGAAAGAGAATAATATCGTTGTTTTGGGAGAAGACCATAAACTCTATTTTGAGCAGCTTTCCCTTGTTCTGGAGGCCTTTGGTTATACGCCCCCCAGTGCCATCCATTACTCTTTCATTCGTTTGAGTGAGGGAAAGATGTCGACCAGAAAAGGCAGTGTTGTGCTGCTGGAAGATTTTCTTGAGGAAGCGCATCAACGGGTTAAGGAAAAAATAAAAACGAATACGAGTGATCTTTCTGAAACGGAACTTGATGAGCTTGCCCATATTATTGCTGTGGGGGCCGTTCGTTTCGGTGTCATTAAGGTGAAGCCGAACAGTAATATCGTCTTTGACTGGGATCAGGCGTTGTCATTTGAAGGTGATACGGGACCGTATATTCAATATAGCTATGTCCGGGCGCAGTCTATTTTAAGGGCTGCGGGGGCTTATGTTGCGCCATTGGACGGTTTAACCTGCGCAATATCAGACGAAGCCTGGGAGCTACTTTTATCACTGTCTTTATTTGATGATGTGTTGCTGCGGGCAAAAAAGACAATAAACCCGGCAATGATTGCGCAATATATGATAGAGATTGCCCAGAAATTTAATAAGTTTTATCACAGTGTTCATATTCTCAGTAATGAAGATCAGAACGTTGTTGCGCTGGGATTGGGGCTATGTCAGGCAACCGGACGAGTCATTGAAAACGGGATGATGCTTTTGGGCATTCAATTGCCCGAAAAGATGTAGGATCAGTCGGTAAGAACATCAACAATGTGTCCGATTTTTTCTTTGAGGTGAGGGTCTTCTATATGCGCTATTTTATAAAAGAGCTCCCGTGTGTCGCCGTCCATTTCAATTAGTGAAATCTTTTCAGAGTCTTCAGCCCATTCGATACCTTTGAAAAAACGCTCATAAGGAACGTCGAGGAGATGTTTGAGTTTGTACAGGGAAGAAACGGGCAGGCGATTGCTTCCTCTTTCATACTTTTGAAGCTGTTGATAGGAAACGCCCAGAATCTCACCCATCTTTGTTTGGGAAATGCCGGCTGTGAATCGTAGGTTTTTCAGGTTACGACCCACAAAAACATCAATTTTTTCCGGTTTTGCTTTCTTTTTAGACATTTTCACAACCTTTGCGCTCTTGTTAATTTCTTGAATAACAATATATTTTTAGTTAATTTCTAAAACAGAAATCAATCTATTCGTTTATTTCTAAAATAGCAATACTTAAAGTTGAAAAAGGGTCTCATAATGCCGTTTATGGATGATGAGTGGCTGAAAACGCAATTTTTGTTAAACCCGGATAAAAGCAAGGCGGATCTGGCAACGGCACTGCGTCTTGATCCTCCGGCTATCAGCAAGATTTTGGCCGGTAAACGGCAGATTAAAGCTCAGGAATATATGTCAATGCGCCGCTATTTTGGTCTACCTGTGGATGGGGAGCGGGCTGTCGGAATGCATTCTTATCACCTGAAACCGCTGGCTTCCGGGTTGCAGGAACAGGCGGTGGATCAGGATGACGCGGCCTGGGTTATGCCGGCGAGCCTGTTTGAAACGCGCACCAAAGCGCCGCCGGAACAGATTAGGATATTTGCTATTCAGGAAAGTGCTATGGCACCGGATTTTATGCCGGGGGAGCAGGTTCTGGTTGATTTGTCAGATAGGCAACCTTCGCCGCCCGGTGTTTTTATTGTCTCAGATGGGTTGGGTCATATTATCAGACAGTGTGAATATGTATCGCATTCCGAACCGCCGGAGATCAAGCTGTCTGCCAATAACAGGAAATATGACCCTTATACATTGCTGTTGGAAAAAGCCGATATTATCGGCCGGGTTATTGCCAAGCTGGAATGGTTGTAGATGTCAAAAAAGGCGCCCTGTGAGGCGCCTTCGTAAAAAATGGTAATCCGTCCGATTCTAGTTTTTCTTCGCGGGCGGCATTTTCTTTTCTTCAAATATAACATGCTTGCGTACAACAGGGTCATATTTGCTCATCCGCAGTTTTTCGGTGGCGCCTTTCCCTTTTCTTTTGTAATAGCGGTAGCCCGTTCCAGCCGTGCTTTCCATCCGAACTTTTACCGCAACACCTTTTCTAGCCATATCTAATAAACCTTGCTTGTCGTATTTTAACGAAGATAGAGGCGCAATTTAAGGATTTTCTCGAAAATGTCAAGAAAATCATTATGGGCGAGGGCCTTTCCCTTTATTTTTACGGCCCCGGCCTTTGTCGCCGCCTTTCCCTTTATGCTTTTTACGGTTGTTGTTGTTGTCTTCACGGGAATGGCGTGATGGTCCCGATTTATTACCAGACTTTTTACCGGGATTTTTACCGGACTTTTTAAATGTAGCACCCGGTATATCTGCGCCTTCCAGACTGCTGCCGGAGAGTGCAAGTATCGTATTGCCGGACAGGCCGTTGGCCTCTGTCAGGCGGACTGTGACAGGGGCACCGAGGCGGAATAGGCGCTTGTCATGCCGTCCGATCAACGCGTGCCTGTTCTCATCATGAATGTAATTGTCCCGTGGCAGTGTACGGACAGGAATAAGCCCGTCTGCGCCGTTACCATCTAGCCTGACAAACAGGCCAAAGCGGGTGACGCCGGAAATGCGTCCTGTGAAATCGGCACCAATTTGCTCCGATAAAAACGAAGCTGTAAAGCGATCAACGGCATTGCGTTCGGCTTCGACAGAAAGGCGCTCCATGCTGGAAATATGGTCGGTTATTTCTTCCAGCCGCGCTGCCTCTCCCTCGGATAACTCTCCTGTGCCCAAATTGTACGCTTTAATCAGGCTGCGATGGACCAGAAGGTCGGCATAGCGCCGGATCGGCGATGTGAAGTGGGCATATTTCGGTAAAGCCAGCCCAAAATGACCGATATTGTTGCGGCTATAGCGGGCCTGCGCTTGTGCGCGTAAAATTGTCTGGCTGATCAGGTGGCTGTGCGGGTGGTTTGCCGCTTTGTGTAGAATTTGGTTGAGTTTCTGCGGTTGTATTGCTTCACCCTTTGGCAGGGAAAAATCGAAGGCGTCAAGAAATTCACGGGTGCTTTCAAGCTTGACCGGGTTTGGGCGGTCATGGATGCGGTAAACACAAGGTGCTGTTTTTTCTTCAAGTCTTTCAGCTGAGGCCACGTTGGCGGCAACCATAAATTCTTCGATCAGTTTGTTGCTGTCCAGGCTTTCCCGTTCCCTGATATCCGTGACATTGCCTTTTTTATCAACGATAACTCTGCGTTCCGGCAGGTCCAGATCAAGCGCACCTCGTTTTTCACGGGCCTGTCTTAATATTGTGTAGGCGGCATAGAGCGGATTGATAACGTCTTTCATTAAGGGTGCTGTCGTATCATCTGTTATACCGTCTTTGGCGGCCTGCACCTGTTCATATGTCAGGCGGGCTGTTGAACGCATCAAAGCGCGTACAATCTTATGTTTTTGCAGTTGCCCTTCATTATTGATCCACATATGCATAGCCATACAGGCGCGGTCTTCATGTGGTTTCAGAGAGCATAGGCCGTTGGATAATGTTTCCGGCAGCATCGGCAGGACTCGATCCGGGAAATAAGTGGAATTGCTCCGTAAATAGGCTTCCTCATCCAGTGCGGAGCCGGGACGGACGTAATGCGCGACATCGGCAATGGCGACAATCAGGTGAAAGCCTTCGTCTGTTTTTTCAGCAAATACGGCATCATCAAAATCGCGGGCATCGGCGCCGTCAATGGTCACAAGCGGTATATTGCGCAAATCTTCCCGGTTGCCCAGTTCCGGTACTTTCATGTTTTCCGTTTCTTTCAGGACGGCTTCGGAAAATTCACTGCGCAGGCCTGTTTCATGCAGGCTAATCAGGCTGATGGCTTTAGGGTCATCGTGACGGCCAATGATTTCTGTTATTGTTGCTTTTCTATGGTGTTTGTTTTCGTCACTTTGTGTTCTTGCAATAACCAGATCGCCGTCTTTTACATCGTCCAGCCCTGTTTGCGACAGGCGATATTCCTTACGATCTTTTTTGTTCGTAGATTGCAGGACAAAGCCGGTTTTTGTTTTTTTAATAAGGCCAATAACACGGTCTTCTTTTTGCTGACTTCCCAGATGCTGAATTGTACGGGCTTCATAGGTGCCATCGTCCTGCAGGGTTAGTTGCGCCAGAACTTTGTCGCCGGGAATGAGGGCCGGGTGGCCCTTGTCGTCCGGTTGTATTTCAATGCGTGGAGGGGGACCGTTTCGTTTTTTATCCCATTTCACCGGGAGGGCGAAAACATCACCGTCAATGCTGATTTCAGTGATCTCCAGAACAGTAACGTTCGGCAGACCATTTGACTCTTTATTTTTACTCATGAAATACATTTACCGTAAAACATAGGGAAAAGGAAAGCTTTTTTTACGGTGCGGGATGAGTGGGGAGTTTGATTTGGCTGTTTTCCGAAGGTTTTGGTGGTGTTGTCTGCTCCGTATCCAGATTCGTATAAGCAACAGTCATGATGATCGCAAAAGGGATTAAAAGCCTTGCCATCCATTTGCGCAAAGGGTCATTTTCACGGGCATCCTGCATGGCCTTGTAAAAGGAATCTTTCAAAATCTTTACTCCCTGTTTCTTTTTTTTATTTTTCTATAAGGCGTATTCTACAGGATTTTTTGTTATTTGGGAAATTTGAGTCCTAATTCTAGCTCGCCTTCTTTTTCTTTGCGGCAGATTTCTTCTTTGCCGGTTTTTTCTTTTTCGTTGTTTTCTTTTTTGTTGTTTTTTTCTTGGTTGTTTTTGTTGCCTCCGGTTTTTGCCCTCCTTTTGCGGCTCTTTCCGCCTTTCTTATGGCAGCCTCGGCAATTAAGGTAACGGCCCGGTTTAAGCCGATGGTCAGCACATCATCGCCATCGCTTTTGCGGATAGAAGAATAGACACCATCATGCAGGAGGAAGGGACCAAAGCGGCCAATGCCGGACGTAATCATTTTACTCGTTTCCGGATGATTGCCGACGTCACGCGGCAGGGCCAGTAATTTTAGAGCAGCGGGAAGATCTATATCGGCTATTGGTGTGCCACGGGGAATGCCTTGACGCTTGGGTTTGTCTTTGGATTCCGGGGCCGGGTCAATCTGAACGTAAGGGCCGTAGGGCCCACGCCTTAATGATACGGTACGGCCCGTTACGGGGTCAACACCCAGCTCTTTCGGTTCATTGGCAAGCTGTATGCCGCCATCTTCGCTGTCATCTCCATTGGATGACACAAGAAGCGGACGGGTGAATTTGCATTCCGGGTAGCTTGAACAACCGACGAAAGCGCCGAATTTTCCGAGTTTCAGGGACAGTTGTCCTTCTTTACAGGTAGGGCAGATGCGTGGATCTTTCCCTTTTTCAACTTCCGGAAAAAAGTGATGTCCGAGTTCTTCGTTTAAATGATCAATGACTTCGGTAATCGTCAGGCCTTTGGTTTCTTCAACGGCTTTGGAAAAATCTCCCCAGAACTGGCTGAGTGCTTCTTTCCAGGCGACGTGACCGGCGGCAATGGCATCCAGCTCTTCTTCCAGATTGGCTGTGAAATCGTAATCAACATAGCGGGTGAAAAATTTCATCAAAAAGGTTGTGACCAGTCGTCCCCGGTCTTCAGGAACAAAACGCCGTTTTTCCAGTATAACGTAGTCTCTGTCACGCAGAACCTGAAGGATAGAGGCATAAGTCGAAGGGCGGCCAATGCCGAGCTCTTCCATCTTTTTGACCAGTGAGGCTTCGCTATAGCGCGGCGGCGGCTGGGTAAAATGCTGGTTCGGGTCGACTTTTTTAAGCTTCACGTTATCGCCTTGATTCATAGGCGGCAGGCGGCGGTCTTTCTCATTTTTTTCTGCTTCATCATTGTTATTCTCGTCATCATCTTCGGTGTTATCCTGATAAAGAGTCAGGAAGCCGTCAAAAGAGACAACGGAACCGGTGGCGCGCAAGATGACATCATCCGTACCGTCTGAAATGTCGGCCTTGACCTGATCCATAACGGCGTTCTCCATTTGGGAAGCCATGGTGCGTTTCCAGATCAACTCATAAAGCTTTGCCATCTCGTCATTGAGATATTTCTTCATATCGTCCGGTGTGCGGGACAGGTCGGTTGGCCGGATCGCTTCGTGCGCTTCCTGCGCGTTTTTGGCTTTGGATTTAAACAAACGCGGTGAATCGGGCAGGTATTTATCGCCATATTTGCTTTTGATGAGATCACGGCACTGATTAACGGCGTCTTCGGAGAGGGTTGTGCCGTCGGTTCTCATATAGGTGATCAGGCCGGTAAGTTCGCCGCCGATTTCTACACCTTCATACAGTTTTTGCGCTGTGCGCATGGTTTGCGAGGCAGAAAAGCGTAAGCGTCCCGAAGCATCCTGTTGCAGGGTTGATGTAATAAAGGGCGGGTAGGGGTTACGCCGTACCTGTTTCTTTTCCAGTTTCTGGATGGTCAGGTTTTTGTTTTCAATACGGTCGACCGCTGTTTGCGCTTCTTTTTCGGATTTGATGTCCAGTTTTCCGAGCTTGTTTCCTGCCAGATGTGTCAGGCGTGCCGTGAAGGGCGCACCCTCTGGTGTTTTAAGCTGTGCGGCAATGGACCAGTATTCTTGCGGATTGAATTTTTCAATTTCGGATTCGCGTTCGCAGACCAGACGCAGGGTTACTGACTGTACCCTGCCGGCTGAGCGGGAGCCGGGCAATTTCCGCCATAAAATCGGCGAAATGTTAAAGCCAACCAGATAATCCAGTGCGCGGCGTGCCAGATAAGCTTCGATTAATGGCGTGTCAAGCTCACGGGCATTTTTAAAGGCTTCCTGTACGGCTGTTTTTGTGATTTCATTAAAGGCAACACGGTGGACTGTTTTGCCCTCCAGTAAGTTATCTTCTTTCAGAATTTCCTGTACATGCCATGATATGGCTTCCCCTTCACGATCCGGGTCGGTTGCGAGATAAAGAGTTTTTGCTGTTTTGACAGCTTTTTTGATTTCTTTTATTTGTTTTTCGGCGCGCTCCCCCGCTTGCCACTTCATGGCAAAATCATCGTCCGGCTGAACGGAGCCATCCTTGTTTACCAGATCGCGCACATGGCCGTAAGAGGCAATGACAACATAGTCTGGGCCAAGATATTTATTGATCGTTTTCGCCTTGGCCGGGGACTCGACGATAACCAGGTTTGATGCAGTCAAATTCTGTATTCCTTATAATAATGCGAATCGTTCTCTTTCTAGGAAGTGACATGAGAAAGCCCGTTCGTCAATAGTTTGCTTCATTCTTCCAGAAGAATTATACGATTTCCCGGCAGACGCTGGACGGTTCCCGCAAGTTCTAGTTCCAGCAGAATCGTTTGTACGACGGGGACGTTCAGGCCGCTTTGGCGAATAAGTCCGTCAAGGTCTGATGGCGTGAAGGAGAGTCCGTCCAGAAGCGTTTGGCGCGCCGTTTCAAAAAGTTGCGGATTATTTTCATGAGGCTCTATATCTACGGGTTGAGGCTCGAAATGTGAAAAAGAGGTGTCCTGCAGGGCTTGCCCTCCTGTGAAATTATTCAGATGCTCTAATACATCATCGGCTTGCCGGATCAGAACGGCTCCGTCGCGGATCAGGCTATTGGGGCCGGCAGCTCGGGGGTCAAGGGGGTGACCGGGAACCGCATAGACATCCCGGCCCTGTTCCCCTGCTAGCCGGGCCGTAATCAGAGAACCGGATTTAAGCGTTGCTTCCACGACGACGACGCCGGTGGACAGACCGGAGACAATCCGGTTGCGGCGGGGGAAGCTCTGAGCAAAAGGTTTTTGACCCAGAGGGCTTTCAGCCACGACCAGCCCCTTTTCACAAATTTCATCATACAGGGCTTGATTTTCCGGTGGATAGACAACGTCAACGCCACCCGCGACAACGGCAATGGTTCCCGTGGAAAGAGCGCCCACATGGGCGGCTGTATCGATACCGCGCGCCAGGCCGGAGACGATAATCTGCCCGGTCCCACCTAAGTCACGGGCGAGTTTTTCAGCAAATTTTCGGCCGTTCAGAGAGGCATTGCGGGCACCCACCATGCCGATACAGGGTTTGTTCAGGAGGGCGGCCTGCCCGCGCACGGAAATGACCGGCGGGGCATCTTCCAGCGCACTCAGTGCCAGCGGGTAGTCCGGCTCGCAGGCTGTAATAATATAGCCGCCTTTTTTACGCAGAGCTTCATATTCCCGTTCAACAAGAGACAAAGGCGGGATTTTGAGAGGTTTTTTCCGTCCGCCGCGTTTGGCTATTTCCGGTACGGCTTCCAGTGCCTTGGTCGCAGTACCGTAGGCCTCGATCAGTTTGAAAAAATTAACCGGCCCGACATTCTCGGTTCGTGTGAGTTGCAGCCATGCCAGTTTTTCTTTTGCGGTAAGCGCTTTCCCGTCTGATGTAGGATTTTGGTGAAAGAGGTTCATGTTTATGTTCTTTTCCCGATTTTCGGTTCTTCACCTTTGATCAGGCGTTTAATGTTGTCTTTGTGCCGCCACCATATAAGCGCCGTGATGAGCAGGGCGATGGTTGCGGGTGCGGGCCCATAAACAAAAAACGTGACAAGGGGGACTGTGAGAACGGCGATGAGGGCGGACAGGGATGATGTTTTTGAGATAAGCGCGGTGGTAAGCCATGTCGCGCAGGCAATAGCTCCGGCGAACGGTACGGCAGCCAGAAACACACCAAGGGCTGTTGCTACGCCTTTGCCGCCCTTGAATTTTAGCCAGACCGGGTAGCAGTGACCAATGATGGCAAAGATGCCTGCTATGAGAGCGCTCTCCTGGTTGACGAAAGTGCCGGTAATGAAAATGGCGAAAGCGCCTTTGCTTCCATCCAGCAGAAGAGTTAGGATCGCCAGCTTTTTATTACCCGTGCGCAGGACGTTGGTCGCGCCGATATTGCCGGAGCCTATGTTGCGAATATCGCCATGCCCGGCCAGTTTTGCCAGCAATAATCCGAAGGGGATAGAGCCAAGCAGGTATCCAAGTATGGCGGCGATGAGTTCAATCATATTATTCAATCATTGTTTCGTTAACAGTAAATCCAGAACAGCCATACGGACGGGAACGCCGTTGCGGACTTGTTCGAGAATAAGGCTGCGGTCCGGGTCGTCGGCGACTTCATCGGCAATCTCGACACCGCGATTCATCGGGCCGGGATGCATGACCAGCACGTCCGGTTTGGCGTGTTTTAGTTTTTCCAGTGTCAGGCCGTATGCGGCAAAATAGGATTGTTCCGACTGGACCAGCCCCTCTTCCATGCGCTCTTTTTGCAAACGGAGCGCCATGACGATATCGCAGTCTTTGAGGCCTTCTTCCAGAGAATCAAAGGTTTTAATGCCGTCCACCGGGAACTTGTCCGGTATCAGTGTTGGCGGGGCGATAACACGGACATGAGCGCCCATTTTGCTGAGAAGGGGCATGTTGGCATGTGCCACGCGGCTATGGGCGACATCACCGCAAATGGCGATATTCAGGCCCTCAAGCCGGCCCTTGCGGCGGCGGATTGTCAAAGCGTCCAGCAAAGCCTGTGTGGGGTGTTCCCGCCATGAATCGCCGGCATTGATGACAGGGCAATCAACATGCTGTGCGATGAATCCCGGTGCGCCGTATTCTTTATGGCGAATAATAATGGCATCCGGGCGCAGCATGGCATGGAGAGTCAACACCGTGTCCAGAAGGCTTTCCCCCTTTTTGACGGAGCTTTGGTCGATGTCGATATTCACAACATCGGCCCCGAGCCGCTTGGCCGCCATTTCAAAGGAGGTGCGTGTGCGGGTTGAATCTTCAAAAAAAAGGGTCAGGATAATCCGGCCCCGTAGAATATCAGGGCGAAACGCTTTTTCATCCAGCCGGTCGGCGTAATAATCCGACAGGTCGAGAATTGTTTCTATCTCTTCGACAGAAAGAGGCTCTATGCCAATCAGATGGGCCTGTGAAAAAGCCTGTTTGTCCGCTGTCATGATCGCTGTACTCATAAAAACCGCACTATACGCCAATTTATCCGGTACGCAAGAGTCCTTTAAAAAGGGTTGAATTCCCGGAATTTCCAGATGCCAATAAGCACAATACCAATAGCAAAACCCGGACCGGCAGGGATTTGCAGTTGAGAGAGATTAAAGTGGCTTTCTGTTTTTTTTGCGATTCCTGCGGCGTGGATCAGGCCGTGGATAAGAGAGGCGCAGGCGCCAGCCGCCATAGCCAGCATCACGGTCTCCGGTCCCAGCCATATACCGGCCGCACCAATCAGTTTAACGTCCCCCAGCCCCAGTGCGTCAGCCTTGTATAGATGGTTGGCGGCAGCTCTTAACAAATACAGGGTTGAAAAACCGATAATGCCGCCCAGAATGATGTGGGGTACGGATACATACTGTGCGAGTGTCGTCAGATGAAAGACAATACCCAGTGTGGCAAAGCCCAGAACAAGTTCGTTTGGCAATAATCGTGTCTTAAGGTCAACTACCGATAATGTAGCCAGCACGGCTACGCCCCCTACGAGGCATGTGAACGCAATCCAACTAAGCATAAGCCAATGGTTCTCTTGTAGGTTGATGTGCTGATAGCAGGTTACACAGCCTATCATCGTGAAACAATCCTAAATACGACTGAATTTTAGATCTCCTATGTGGATAGCTTGTGGATAGCTTGATGAGGATGATTGCCAGTTCTTGCCGACTTGTTCTAACTTCTATCTTAGGAGACTCCTAATTTTCCTGCTGAAAGGGTCACAATTTGTCCGGATCGAGTTCATACATGTCTGAAAAAGCTATAGTTCTTGTCGTAGAGGACAATGATTTTATAAGGAAACAGATTGTAACTTATCTGAGTGATTCTGATTTTGCGACGCTGGAGGCCTCTGAGGGCGGAGCCGCTATGGATCATATGATGTCGAATGACGGGATTGCGCTGGCGATTGTGGATGTGAGGATGGAGCCCGTTGGCGGGTTTGATTTTATACGGATTCTGCGGAGCGAAAATATTAATGTGCCTGTTGTTCTCGTAACGGGTGACCAGACTCCTGATATTCTGGAGCAGGCAGGAAAGCTGGATGTGAGTGCTGTTTTGATGAAGCCGGTGGAGAAAGACAGGTTGGTGAAAACGGTCGAACGCACGATAAATCACGGGAAAGGGGCGCGGTGATCTGTATGGAAAGGCATTCTAATATCTGCTGTTCCGAGGTACGGATACATTTGAAGACGGGTGTGTCGGGTTTCTGTGCGAGAAAGTCTCTTTTATCGCTGTTCTCTGTCTTGCTGCTGCTGTCTTGTGCGCAGGCAGATGTCCCAAATCCGCGCAATGTCAACATTCCCGCACCTGCCACGGCAGATGAAAGGGCGGAAGCCGTGAACGAACGACCGGATAGTGTTTTGTTTCTGCCTTTGGGTCAGGATGTTCTCGTGCCGGAGGTGAGCGCTAATGATCCTCTGCCTTCTGTCCATGTGGGGCCGTTTGAGCTGCGTTCCGAGACATTGGCCGGGGCGTTGCAGCTTATTTTAGCCGATTACGAGGTGCCGTTGGCGTTTGAGACGGATGAAGGCCTGAACAGGCGTATTACAGTGGCGAATTTGCACGGTCCGGTGAATAAGGTTGTGCGTCAGATTTGCTCTCTCGCTGATTTATATTGTGCTTATGAAGATGGTTTGTTGATCGTTAAAGAGACGCAGACTTTTACGGTCAGGATACCGCCTATCAGTCAGGATGCAGCTTTCATGACTAACGTAGCGACGGGACTGCAGGCGATTATTGGTGCTTCTGCTATCGTTGATTTGTCGACACGGACGCTTATTTATGAGGCAACGCAGCGCACCGCCGAGATGGCTGAGCGTTATTTTCAGCGTATGCGCTCCAGCACGGCTCTGATTGTTTTTGAGACCTATATCTGGGAGGTTCAGCTTAATAACGGGAATTCCACAGGTGTCAAATGGGAGCTGATTGATAGTTTTGGAAAGTTCGCGTCGAATGTTAAGCTTTCCGGCGCTGTAGGGGCTGATTTCTTAAATCCGGTCAGTATTGGATTGCCGACAACGCAGGGTGCTACCGGCGGTCCGTTTGCGCCGTCTGACGTCTTTACGTTTTTGTCGACTTTTGGTGCTGTTAAGACTGTTTCCCAGCCGCAAATTACTGTGTTATCCGGCTCGTCTGCCCGTTTGCGCGCGGCAGATACGCAGAATTTTGTCGCTCGTGTTGCGGAAACGATTGATAACGGACAATCGACAACGTCTGTTGAGACAAGTTCTGTGGATACCGGTTTTACACTTGATATTGCCAGTGCCTGGGATAATGCAACGGTTTATGCGGATATTGAGATTGCGTTGACTGATGTGTCTGATATTAAAGATTTTGATTTTACATCGGGCGGTGGCGGTACGACAACGGTGCAGCTTCCCGAAACAACGGAGCGGGAATTGTCGACGCAGGTTAGAATCAGGCCTGGTGATTCTCTTCTGATCGCGGGACTAGTCAGGGAGAATGATGCTTTTAAATCATCAGGTCCCGGCTTTATGGAGCCGTTTTTTCCAACCAGCAGGGAGGCAACGACGTCAAATCTTGAACTTGTCTTTCTTTTGCGTCCGCGGGTTATTGTGTTTACCAGCCCCAGTGAAGGGGATCATTACAACTCTGTACGGGGGGCGGCTCATAGAGAGAAGGATTCTTTTGATTATGATTTTGAACCTTTGTTGGAGCTTCCTTCTGTTTCCAGTGACATTGATTTAACGGAAACCCCTATGGGGTCTTTGTCGTCCGATCTTTTGGATCCTGCTTCTGTGCCGTATGGGGGAGTGAGGTAAGAATGCTGTCTTGTAAAAAAATAAAAACTGTTTTGCCTCTGCTCTCTCTCTTTTCTGTTTTGTTTGTCTTGACGGTATGGGTTGGTGTTTCTTCTGCGTCGGCAAATGGCTTTTCCGATCCTGATGCACGAGGTAAGGCGGGACGGGGTGGTGACTTGCTGCCGGTTGACGCGGATGTTGATGGCGGGCAGATTACAATAGGGGCAACGGCGCAAGTGGTTGTTTTGTTCCGTAATGATAGCGGACGGCCCGTTACGATGGGTGCTATCCAGCTCTATCCCTCTTCTACGGTGTCGGGTAAGGTTTCTTTGAATCAATGTTCTCAGGAGCCGCTGGCTTCCGGTGCCGTTTGTGCCGTCGCACTTTCCGTTAAGGCTTTGCAGTCCGGAACCTGGCGTGTTGAAATGTTGATGAGGCATAGCGGTCGTTCACGGCTTGTGACGTCGACTCTGTCCGGGCAGGTTGATGCCGGAGAGGATGGCGCGGAAAAATTTATCAGTGATATTGAAGCTATTCCAGATGAATTGGATTTCGGTAATCTGGATACGGCACATCCCATTATCAAAGCGATCGTTCTGAGGAATATTACGTCGGAGCCGGTTGATATTAATGCCGTATATATAGAGGCAGCAGATCAGGCCGGTTATTCTTTGAAAACGGATTGCGAGAGCCTTGGTCCGGGGCAGGCCTGTATTTTGACTGTAACCTGGTCTCCTGTTTCAAAGGGGCAGGCAACGGGTGTTCTTCTTGTGGAGCATACGGGGCCGACGACGGTGGCGAGCGTCAATTTAGATGGGGACTATGATCCTGAAAACACAACAGAAGCCGAACTTTTCCCCGAGGCTGTTCCCGGGAAAGGGCTTTTGGTGGCGTCACTGAGTGAAGTTGCTTTCGGGTCAGGTATTGAAACAACGTCTGCGATTACGGTGTCTTTGGTGAATGTTGGTGATGCGCCTCTGGCGATTAAGGATATTCGTCTTGCCAGCACGGATAATGGCCTGAGTATCAGTAAAAAAGGTTGTGCGCCGGAAATGATTTTAGAGCCTGTGGAGGCATGTCCTTTGACGCTTGCGTGGTCTCCGGTCAGAGAGGGTGCTATTCTGGATGATGTTCAGATTTTGCATGATGGCGCGCGTGGTATTCTTGTTTTGCCGGTGCGTGGCGATTCAAGCGGTGTAATTAGCCAGGATACGAAAGCTGTACGTTTGGCGGGGTCGGGCACGGCGACTCTGGCACAGGGTGGTGGCGATTCTGATAGGCTGGTGCTAGTCAGGGATGATGATGTTGACCCCGCCAGCGTTTTGGACGGTTTTGTTGTGACGTCGCATTCACCGAAGCGTTCTATTATATCAGGACCGGGTGGTAGCCGTATTGTTTTTGATGGTGAGGAGGTCGTTTTGGGCGGTTTTCTCTGGTATGTGAATATTCGTTCCAGCGGCGTTGAGTTTAGAAGTGGCAATGAGAAGGTTCTTCTTCTTTTTGATAGATCTTTATCTTCTATTAACCGGGTTTCGACACAATCGAGTAGTGCCGCCTCTTCGTCGGGGAGTGGTGGGGGCTAAGTTTTATACTTGTTTTACCGCAAGGGTTTTCCCAAGGGTTTTTCATGGACGATCAGGATTTACCGATAGATCAGAATACACCGGACTCTCTTTCCGAAGAAGATGAGTCTGACCGCCGCTCATCGGCGGATGATAGGCGGCTGACGGGTGGTACGCCTCCCGATGGTATAGAGCGACGGCAATGGCAGAGTCGCCGCAAGATGCGCGCCACTGAGGGGCGTGAGCGTTATCTTGATATGGTGCAGAAAGAGCGCGCCTTGCTTTTGGAGCAGGGTGTACCCCGTTCGACGGAACAGCTTCTGGATATGGCCGGAGTCAGTGCCTCTTCCGAGCAGGAAGAAGAAGGTGTTCGGGATCGCGCGACGGGCGATCAACTGCGTTCAATTTTACCGGTTCAGGCGTGGCTTCCCCTAAGTATCCATTTGATTGGTTTGCAGGGGGGCTTGTTACGCATCGCGCCTTTGCATGATCTGAATGACCGTCAGATGAAGGCCCTTATCTCAACAGCGCAACGCAGTGGTTTTCTGGTTGAAAAACTAGAGGTAGAGGTCTGGGATCGGGCCGAATTACTGGAAACCTTACGGCGGGTGCATGATCTGTCTGCTGACCGTTGTGAAAAAACACTGGCGCAGTGGTTGGCTGATCCTGATAACGGTCTTCTTCTGAATCAGTTTCAGCGCGATATGTTGGCGGAATCTTTGCAGATGCGGGCCTCTGATATTCATTTGTTACAGGATGGCAATCCCGATACGCCAAACTGGATTAAATACCGCATTGACGGTGATATGGTGCCGATGCATCTTTTGCCGGCTGATTCCATGGCGCGTCTGACTACGCTTCTCAAGCGGGATGCCGGGTTGAATTTTGGTGATAAAACAACGCCGAAAGATGGCCGTTTCGGATTTTCCTGGCAAGGGCGGAATATTGATGTGCGGGTGGCGGCCGGCCCTCAGGCGCAAGAAGGGGAAAAGCTGACATTACGTCTTTTGGACCGGGCTGCTTTGAAAGGATTTGATGATCTGTTCCGGCGTCATGAGGATGTGGGTGATTATCTTTCGGCTCTTTTATCGCCGGAGATTAAAGGTGGAGGCGGTTTGATTTTGCTTTCCGGGCCGACGGGGTCCGGTAAGACAACGACGATGTATGCCTGTGTCCAACAGATTGACAGGCGCCGTCGTCATGTTTTGACGATTGAAGATCCGATTGAGTATGAATTGCGTTATGCTACGCAGTGGCAGGTGCGTCCGGGGATGGCCGGGGGCGAGTTTTCCGATCTTATTCGGGCGGCAATGCGTCATGATCCGGATTATATCATTGTTGGTGAGATGCGGGATGACGATACGGTGGAGACAGCTTTGCGGGCTGCTGAATCAGGGCATACGGTGATTTCAACAATTCATGCTGATACGGCCCTGCAGACGTTTGAGCGCTTGCGTACTTTGATGCCTTCGGAACGGGAAAGGTCATCAACCTATACATTGGCGCAGCAAGTGAAAGCTGTTTTAAACCAAAGGCTCGTTCGAACTTTGTGTCAGGGGTGCGCCCATAAGGTGAAAGCCGAGGATTCTCTGGACGAGAATGAATTGCAGGCCTGTGAAATTCCGGGCGACGCCGATATTCGGCGGCATAACACAACGGGTTGCGATTTATGTAACAGGACCGGTATCTCTGGAAGAACACTGCTTCTGGATGCTATTATGCTGACAATGGGACCGGGCCAAAGAAATGAAGTTTATGAAGCCCTTATGAGGAATGTCAATGATGTCATCAAGGAGGATGGTGTGATTATCCATACACGCCGGGAAGGCTTGATTGATCTTGTGCTGTCCGGCCTTGTTGATGCTAAACTGGCGATATCTTACATTGAAGAATGATTGTAGGCCGTTATGCAGCAATGGGTAGCTGAAATTGTATATGACTCCCCGTCCGGCCCCAAAAAAATGGTCGAGTCTTTTTACATGCCATCAGTGAATGATGTGCGGGATATTGTGGCCCAGAAGGGCGGTTATCTTTTGTCTGTCCGTCCGCATGAACGCTCTCCGCTGGAGCGGCTTCTGGCGCGTTCTTCCTGGTGGCAGGTGCAGCTTTTACGGGGGATACAGTTCCGTTCGGCGGCTACATCACCGGGGGTGGCGCTTTGGCGCATTATTCAGGCGGAAACAAATCCTATGCGCCAGAATATTATGGCGCCGGCGCGGGAGGCTTTATCCCGGGGTATGGGGGTGATCGACGCTCTGAGAGCCCTGCGTATATTTGATCATGGCACGATTGCTATTCTGGCTGCCAGCGAGCGGGCGAATAAATTGGTGGAAGGTATTCCTCATGCTATCCACTCCATTACACAAAAACGTAAAAATACACGGGTTTTGGCCGGTACGATGTCGTGGTTGGGTATCGATGTTGTTATGATTGTCCAGTCTTTGTTTTGGGGCAAGGGGATGGTTCTGGAATGGTTTCGGGGGAACGCACCGACTGCGCCCGATGAGTTGGAAAGTTACTTGCGTGTTGTCGATAACCTTGAATTAACCTGGAATGTCTTGATTTATATTTCTTTTGCGTCGGGTGCTTTTCTGGCCTGGACTATTTTCTCCTTCTGGCTCAATAAAGGAAAAATAGATTGGCCAACAGCGCGCGTGGTACGGAAAATCCCTCTGATCGGTGCTTATCTTCGTGATCTGGGTTTTGCCGATTCAATGGTGGCGGCATCGCGGATGTTGCGCGGCCTTGTTCCTATCGGCGATGCTTTGAAACAGTCTTCGGAGGCGACGACTGTGCCGGAAGTTTCGGCTTACTGGACGGAAGCCTCGACTGAACTGGAGCGTGGTGTGATGTTGGGGGCGGCATTGGACCGTAAACCCTTGACGCGGAATGAACGTTTGGAACTGGCAAGCTTGTCTGATCTTGCGCAAGTTGCTACAGTGTTAGAGTCTATTGCCGAAATGCGTTCTGGTTCGGCAAAAACCAAACATAGTATAATTGTCTGGGCTGCTTTTGGCTTGACTGGTGTATTTCTGGCGATTGCTTTTGGTAGTGCAATTTATGCTTTGACGGTCATGAATATGAGTATGGACAGTATGATGGGCGGCTTGATGCAAGGGATATGAATTTGGCGCTGTCGGGGAAAGATAAAGAGGTTTCTAGTAAGGACGCTGCCGATTCCGGTGTGGCGCGTCTGAAGCCGGGCTTGTCTGACTATATCGCGGGTGAAACCGCTGCCTTTCAAGCGACTTTGTCTCCTTTTTTGCCGAATGATATTGTGGGCGGGTCTATCCCTCACATACCGGGTACGGAAGAGGAGGGGGTCTGGAATGCCGCGTCTCAGGCCTGCGGGACCGAGCGCGTTCATTATTGTTATTCGGTGGAAGAAAACCGGTGCTGGTATCTGGCGTGTCCGTCATCCTCTTTGGCTTCAAATCCGGATAGTTGGTGCCCTTTGGCGGCCTCTTTGCCGGGGAATAGCGAGTATTGGGACCGGGAAACGGTCTATTTGTATGAACAGGAAGGGACGGCTTCGGCCTTGCGCTGGGACCCGGAGACGGCGCGTATGCAGGTTTTTCTGGGTGCGTCGCGGACTTTGTTGCCCCGTATTCAGAGCATGGATGCCAATTTTGTAACCATTAATCCGGAGATTGCCGTTACGATACCGTGGAAAAACCGGGCATTGAAGTCAGAAAAATTATCGCGCGCATCGGCCAGTTTGCTTCTTTATTTTGGCTTGCTTGTTAATTTTTTGGCTATACTTACTCTTTTGTTTCAGTACCTTATAACAAATTTTGTGGATCGGGACCTCTCGAAAGTCAAGGCTGAAACGGAAAAAGCCTCTACGGATTTGATGTTGAAGGCCTATAAGGCTTTGCAGAGTGATACGATTAAGCATCTGGTGCGTGTGCAGGCGTTGCTGGATGCCTTGCAGAAAATTGACGGCACGTTGGTGCGTTATGAGGTGAATAAGGGCAGCGTAGAGTGGGATGCGCTCGTACCGCAGTCTTTCAGCGGTTGTACCGGTATTTTGGCCGGTTGTCAGGTGCAGCCGGGGCTGGAAAAGGACGGACGCGTCAGAATTAGAGGAACGCGTTGAAATAAATGTAAAATTTTATACTGTATTAAGATTTTAAGACTAAAATCAGTATAAGCAGGATTGTTTTGGGGAGGGAATAGGGTTTGGACTTTAAGTCGATTGATTGGCGCGCATTGCAGCGTTATACCAGCCCCAAAGCTGCCGGGGATCTGAATGATTTTCTTGAAAAACTGCCGCAAACGGCGGGTCAGACCGTGTTGATTGCGGCCGGGATTGCCTGGGCTTCGGCGGCGGCGATTGGTTTATATACGACGGTACAGATTCAGAGTCTGACAGAATTACGGGCGGAACTAAAGGATGTACAGGCTTTGCGGCCGATTGTACCGTCTGTGCGGGATATTCCCGTGGGGACGAATGAAGTGAAGAATTTTGCAGCCACTTTGGTTGAAACCTATCCGGGTCTGAATATAAGGCAACAGGGCGCATCTATTCATATCACATCGAATTCAACTGGTAATTTCGGGCAGTTTCGGGAAGCTATTGGCCATGTGCAGAGTGGCGGTAACGGCTGGCGCGTGTCCGTGGATCGTTTATGCGTCGGGCGGGAATGTAAACAGAATAAGCTGGCCGCTCTCTTGAAAGTCAATAAGGTTTCCGTGGATAAACCCCGATAGGAATAATTTTATATTTTTTGTATTTTATGTCGTGCTAGACTGCTGAAGGATTGGAGAATAAAATGGAAGGGAAGATCATGAATGATAGTGTAAAGAAAGAGGGCATGAGGAAAGGGGAACGCGGTAATGTCCTGTTCCTGATCCTGATTGCCGTGGCCTTGTTTGCCGCTTTGTCTTATGCCGTAACGCAATCAACGCGGAGCGGAGCTGGTGATACGGCTGGAGAAACGGCCTTGATTAACAGTTCAACGCTTACGCAGTATCCGGCAGCGATAAGAACGTCGCTGGTGAGAATGATTGTTAGTAGGGGGACAACGGCAGATGAACTTGCTTTTAATCCACCCTCTGATTTTGGTGCTGGTTTGGCTATTGATGACACGGATGCGATTCCAACTGATGAGGAAAGCGCGGTCTTCCATCCAGCAGGCGGAGGGTCGACATATCAGCAGGCGGCAAGTGATGTAAGAAGTGCTGGCTCTTCGGGGACGTGGCATTATAACGGGAACTTTGAGATAACTCGCATAGGGACGAGTGGTGCCGGAGGGAATGAAGTTATGGCTTTTCTTCCCGGGTTGTCTCTCAGCGTATGTCGGCGTCTTAATCAGGAGTATGGTATTGTTGCCGGAACTTTTACGGTTGCAGATGTACCTGATGTTGTGATTGCAACGGATACCGATCTTTTGGATGATCATTTGATTGGCGAAACTCTGCCGACGAATGACAGAGATGATATAGATAACGCTACGAATGATTTGCGTGGGCAGCCTTTTGGGTGTTTCTATGATGCGACTTCTGACGTTGATGGTCAAGCTAACGGAGATTATATCTACTACCACGTTCTTTTGGAGCGTTAGGCTGTAAGGAAGGCCTTGCTATTTTGATCTTCGGCAACCCGGTCTTCTTGTTTCGAGAGGCCGGGTTGTTTTTTTAAGGGGACGTATGATTATGATGCCGGATAAAATTATTTCTAAAATCACGCGCTCTATTTTTTGCCGTCATTCCGGCGCAGGCCGGAACCCATTCATGAGCCTGCTGCGCTATGGGGGTAAATGGACCCCGTCCTCCGACGGGGTGACGGAAGACAGTAGACATGCCAATAAGCGTACCGGCGAGTCTGGAAGTGCGCTGGTTTATATCCTGATCGCGATCGCTTTGCTGGCCTTGCTGACCGTTGTGTTTATGGAGCCGTCCAGCCAGCAGACGCAAAGCCAGAGCATGTTCAAAACCGTGTCCGAACTACGGTCGCAGATTGAATTTGTACGCTCTGCCGCGCAGGAATGCGTGATTGTCTTTCCGCGCGGGGATACGACTGTTGATACGAGCGGTCCCGGTACGGACCCCGGTGCGAATGACCGTTATCCGCTTAACCCGGATTCAGCCCATCTGGCAACGGCTGCCGGGAACCGGAATGTATCCGGTATACGCTGTCCCGGCAGGATGGCGCAGGACGACTTTCTGGACAATTTAGGGGTCATGCAAAATACAGGCAACAACAATCAGCACCCCCTTGTTTTCGGCGGGTCCAGCGGTAAATTCATGCCGCCGGCACCGGGGTTGTTCAATGACTGGAAGTGGTATAACGGCACAGACGGTATCTTTTTCTGGATTGATACAGATAACACCGATGCGTTTATTACAACGGCTTTGCAGAAGGTCGATGATGAATTTTCCGAGTGCGAAGCTGATGTTATTGATGCCAGTGGCGGTCTTGTGGAGTTAACGAGCACGGCGACGGGAGCTGACCCCAAATGTGCGGCGGGAAGTACCTGTTTTCGAGTTTGGATTATTGCGCAGGCCTCGAATGTATATCTCGGCGATACGGATGGTGAAGAAGCGGCGGTGCCCTGTCCGTAGTTTTTTATAGTAGGGTCATTTGCGTTAGAAGCTTGCAAACCTTCAGTGTTGTCACCCCCGCGGTCCGCAAAGCGGACTTAAACAGCGGGGGTCTATAAAGACAGCCGCTTTGCGACTGACATATGGATCCCGTCCGTCTAAGCGAGGCGAAGACGCCTCGCCAACGGGATGACGAGTATGGGATTCTTAACGCAAACGGCCTTATAACCCGCGCTTCATCCGCAACAGGTAATGCAACCGCGCGGCCATCTCCTGATTGGGGTTTCCAACAGATTCCGGGTTTTTAAAATCCTCCGGGCAAAAATGGCGCTGAAAGGCCGTAACAAGATCAGTCAAAGAGTTATCCGGGCCATAGCCATATTCTTCCAGAGCATCCTTCAACTGCTTTTCGTCCGCAACATAAGACGAAGCCTTTTCAAAATCTTCTTTCAACGGCACAGGCCACGCGCCAATGTCGTTATCGGCCAGCATTTGCCAGTCAAACAGCTCCCCCGGATCGACTTTACGCGCCGGCGCCACATCAGAATGGGCAATCACATGATGCGGCTGAATATCGTGACGGCTTAAAATGCCCTTGCACAAAACAAGCAAGGCCTCCATCTGTTCTGACGGGAAAGGCCGATAGCCGTATTTGCGGCCCGGGTTAACCAGTTCAATACCGATGGAAGAAGAATTCACATCATCAATGCCATCCCAGTGGGAGACACCAGCATGCCAGGCCCGTCTACCCTCCGCCACATAACGCGTTACCGTACCGTCCTCATCCACCATGTAATGGGCGCTGACACGACCGCCACCGGGATGCGCCTTGCGGCCCATAAAATAGGCATCGGCTACGTCCGGGCCTTGCGTTTCGGTATAGTGCAATACCAAAAAGACAGGCTTGGCTCCATCACGGCGTTCATCATGATGAGTTGAAGGCTTTTCAATGATTTTCATACCGGCATGTTAGTATGCTTTTCCGTATCCGTAAATACGACGCTTAACCTTTTTTATCTTTTCAACGAATGTTAAAGTAGGTTGCTGTAAACAGGAGTGTTTCATGAAAAAAATTCTTAAAGCCTTTCTACCCCTGTTGGTTATTGCCGGATCAGTTGGTGGGTTTATCAAATCTTTTCCTCCGGCAAATGCGGAGAATAACGATATGAATGTCAGCACAACGATACCGGAAAACTACCCCGTGGCCACCTTCGCAGGGGGCTGTTTCTGGTGTTTGGAAAGTGTTCTCATCCCCCTTGATGGCATTGTTCATACCCGCGTCGGGTATGAAGGCGGCTCCGTAGAAACCCCTACCTACGAACAAGTGAGCACCGGCAGAACCGGCCATGCGGAAACTGTTGAAATTTATTTCGATCCTGAAAAAACGAGCTATAGCGCCCTGACGGAATTTTTCTTGACAGAAGGGCACGACCCTACGGAACTGAACCGGCAATGGGTTGATACGGGACCGCAATACCGGTCCGTCATTTTCTATCATGACGAAGAACAAAAACAACAGGCCGAAGACGTTATAGCCCGTCTGACACAGGATAAATTTTATGACCGGCCTATTGTCACAGATATTGTTCCGGCGCAAATATTCTGGCCTGCGGAAGAGTATCATCAGCAATATTACAAAAAATATGAGGCGGATAACAAAAAACCGCACCAACGCCTTCTCCTGAAACAACAAAAGAAAAAGAAACAGAAACAGCGTAACAAATGAGCGATTTACAAATCAATTTGCGCCTGACTCCTAAAGCCTCTCAAAACGCCATACAGGGCTGGATCGAAGATGAAAACGGCCAACGTGTTTTAAAGGTCAGCGTCACAGCCGTCCCGGAAAAGGGAAAAGCCAATAAAGCGCTCATCAAATTACTGGCCAAAGAATGGCATGTCTCCAAAAGCAGCATCGAAATTATAAGAGGTGAAACAGACAAGAATAAGGTATTGAAACTAAAGGAACCACCTGTGTTTTAGAAAAAAAATTTTCTAAAAAAATAGGTTTTAGCTTTGAATATTACCCCTTCTTTTACCTTTTTCTGTCAAAATTTGTAGAGAATAAAAAAATATGGCGGATACAGATCGGAATAAGGGTTCTTTTTCTATGGGGAAAAGCGTTGAGTTATTGGGTTTGGCAGCGTTTAACGTCTTTCTGGCGTTGATTTTGTCAATTATGTTTCTGTCGCAGGCGGATTCAAACGCCATTACAGAATTAACGGATGCCCATGTTGAAACATTCATTCAGGAGGTGTCCGATATTTCCAGCGGGCAGCGGGAGGATATGGATGCTTATGGCGTTACCAGCTACTTCATGGAGCATCTGGCAGAGGACAGCTCGTTTAAAACAACACTGGAATATGATATCCCGGACATACCCTCTGGTGAAAGGGTTATGGAGATGGACAAGCTGAACTTCATCAGTCACGTTCTGCAAGGGTTACAATCCATGACCCGCCATGAAACGCTGGTCAGAATTGAAAACATAACGATTGATGAAGAAGGAAAAAATGCCTTCGTACTGACAACAAATTATGAACGCGGCGTTATGCCGGTCAGCAATGGAAACGGTGATGTCAGCATGATTCCGGTTGTAGGAACATCCTATTGCGAGCAAAAAATCATTCTGGCCGAAAAGCAAAATATTCAAATGGCACAGGCTAATTGTAATACAAGCATTAGCTTTACGGACATCTACTAAAAGCACAAATAGAAAACGGGGTAGGATAATGAAATTTTTAAATATAGCCATAATATCATGCTGTTGTTTTGTGCTGACAGCCTTCTCCCCCATCACCGCTCACGCACAAGCAAGTGGAAATAACATATTTTCTGCATCCCTGACCCGGGAAAACATCATGGCATTCCTTGAAGATGTAAAAGATGTCTCCATCGGCAAAAGACCGGAAATGACCCATGATGAACTCATGGACTATTTTAACAGCCATTTGGCCAATAAAAGCCTCTACAAAAGCATGACACGATTTGAAATTCCGGGATTTCCGGCGAAAGACATTGAAATGAAACTCGGCAAAGAAGAATATATCGACAAGATTATCAACGGTCGGGAAACTCTGGAAGAATTTAACGCCAGCCTTGAGGTTAAAGCGCTCGAGATTACCCACGGCGGTAAGCTTGCCACAATTAAAACAATCAGTACGGAAACAGGGCGGATGCCTTGGGCTGACCAATCCGGCCAGACAAAGTATATCCCCGTAGAAGGGCACTCTGAATGTGATCAAAAATTAATTGTCTCACTGACAGGAACGATCCAGATGGCCGGCGCTGACTGCTTAACGACGATCAGTTTTGCGCCCTTTGGTGACAAACCTCTGGGAGAATAGAAGAACTGTTAATTAATAGGACATCTGCGACAAAACCAGAGCAGTGGGCGCATCGAAATAATCACTCAAAAAAAACATGGCAAAATGAACAACGGCAAATAAGTAATACCCGGCCAATTGATAAGCCGAGTCAATAGCCACAGCCTGAAAAGAATACCCCGTATAGAGAGATCCCATTAAAGTTGGTGGCATGGAAAAGGCCACCCACAGAAGGCATGCCAGACTAATCATTCCACCAAAAGAAGAGACATCCAGTATCCCGATCAAAAATGAGAAGAAACACGCAGACAACAACCAAAGCAGCAAAGAGATAAGAACAGGCCATTTCGTAAAGGGTTGGTCCACACCATCCTTGCCACGAGCTTCTCTCCAACGTGTCCCCATGACTTTGGGGTGATACCAAAGGACACCTAAAGCAAAGGCCAATACGGCAGATATAACGGTCTGCAAGTACGGAAATTCAAGCATTATTTTTTTCCTTCGTTGTAGTTAAGCCCGCGAGGCCAGAAGTTTTTTAATCTCGGCAATGGAACGCGCAGGGTTAAGTCCCTTGGGACAGGTTTTTGTACAATTCATAATGGTATGGCAACGATATAAACGGAACGAATCATCAAGCTGATCCAGCCTCTCTCCTTTTGCTTCATCCCGGGAATCAGTAAGCCACCGCCATGCCTGCATCAAAATAGCAGGCCCCAAAAAGCGATCGCTGTTCCACCAATAGCTGGGACACGCCGTAGAACAACAGGCACATAAAATACACATAGCCGGGCCATGCCCGTCATCCCCATTCAACTTGTTGGCATCTTCTGAACTCTGTAATCTTTCGCGGTCCGGCGGTGCTGATGAGGTTTTCATCCACGGCTCAATCGACTCATACTGAGCGTAAAGATCCTTCATATCCGGCACCAGGTCTTTGACCACTTTCATATGGGGAAGCGGCGTCACTTTCACATCACCCTTTACTTCATCAATTGATTTGGTGCAGGCCAGCGTATTGGTTCCGTCAATATTCATGGCGCAGGAACCGCATATCCCTTCCCGGCAAGACCGGCGCAATGTCAGTGTGCTATCAATATCGTTTTTGATATGGAGAAGGGCGTCCAGCACCATCGGTCCACATTTATCGAGGTCAATCTCATATGAATCCAGACGCGGTGTTTCGCCACCCTCCGGGTCCCAGCGGTAAACCTTAAAAGTTTTTTTCCGCTTAACGTCGTCTTCGGCCGTAAATTTTGTGCCTTCTACGATTTTAGAATTTTTAGGGAGGGTGAATTGAGCCATTAATTTCTATCCTAAACAAATGCGACCAATACAGGATATACGTATCTTCTACCCTTGTGAAGGGGTTTTGGCCTCCCTATTCAAGAATTAAAAAACTGTCTGCGGGTGTTGTGACATAAGCATCAGGCTCTTTCCATTTTCGTTCGATAAATTGCATTTCTTCCTGAATTTCCTCCATACGGGCCGGGGAAAGGCGTTTACGTCCAATTGTCCTTTTGTACATTGGGCAGGGATACGCCTCATCATAAATAGCAACGTAATGGGCTGTGTCTTCCGTGTATTCATTCAGGATATCCTGCTCTGAGTGTGTCAGGGGTCTTCCCGTTTGCTCTTTCGTCAGAATGGAGATGACCCTTTCAGGTGCAGAAAAAGGTGGCTGTGAACAAGCTCTGGCCGTTCCGGGGGATAACAAAAACACCCCAAGCACGCATAAAAATATAATGATTCTGAATCTCATGAATTATATTAGCATGCGAATATAATGATTATTTAACGGTGTCCGGAAAGCTCTATCTTTAAATGGAATATATTCCTAATTTGTGATATAGTGAGGCTATCAACAGGAGAAAGGCGCCTTTGTTACAAAATTTCCGTAATGTGTATCAGAGGAAAAAACCACGAACAAACTGAAGGTCGCTTGTTAATTAAATGAAAACAGTCGCTTAGTGGTTAATAAACACGCGCTTTGGGTGGAACATCTTCTACCTCATCTGTTAGGCTTGTCAGGATCACAGGCCGGTATTCAATCCGTGTCTTGCCTGTTGGGTCACACCAGATCACCGTATGTTTGAGCCAGTCTTTATCATCCCGGTCGGGATAATCTTCACGGGCATGAGCGCCACGAGATTCTTTACGGTTGGCGGCTGCGTGCATCGCCACAACAGCTTGCGACAGAAGGTTATCAAGCTCCAGCGTTTCCACGAGATCAGTATTAAAAATCATGGAGCTATCGTTAATGGATAAATCAGCCTTATCCTGAAAACAGGCGTCAATTTTGTCCACGCCTTCGTCCAAAATCTCTCCGGTACGAAAGACCGGCGCATGGGTTTGCATGGTTTTTTGCATTTTCATGCGTAATGAAGCTGTTGGCGTAGAGCCCGTGGCGTAACGGAAAGAATCCAGACGTTCCAGCGCCCGGTTGCCGTTATCGGCTCCCATGGGTTTATGTTTTGCGCCCGGTTTTAGAAGCTCCGCGCAACGGTTCGCCGCAGCCCGGCCAAACACCACGAGATCAAGCAGGGAATTCGACCCCAGCCTGTTTGCCCCGTGAACGGAAACGCAAGCGGCCTCGCCAATCGCCATCAGGCCCGGCACAACATTGTTCGGGTCTTTCTTTGTCGGGTTAACGACTTCGGTTTTAAAATTGGTTGGAATGCCGCCCATATTGTAATGCGCCGTCGGCAAAACCGGAATTGGTTCCTTCGTGACATCCACGCCGGAGAAAATTTGGGCTGTTTCGGCAATACCCGGTAGGCGTTCATGAATAATCGCCGGATCAAGATGCTCTAGATGCAAATAAATATGGTCGTTTTCTTCGCCGACACCCCGTCCTTCACGGATTTCAACCGTCATGGCACGGCTGACAACGTCACGGCTGGCCAGATCCTTGGCGCTCGGCGCATGACGCTCCATAAAGCGTTCGCCCTCGGAATTGGTCAGATAGCCGCCTTCACCGCGCACGCCTTCGGTAATCAGGCAACCGGCGCCGTAAATCCCGGTGGGATGAAACTGGATAAACTCCATATCCTGCAACGGTAACCCGGCTCGCAAGACCATGCCATTGCCGTCACCCGTGCAGGTATGAGCAGACGTGCAGGAGAAATAGGTCCGGCCATAGCCGCCCGTTGCCAAAATCGTCTGATGCGCCCGGAAACGATGAATTGTACCATCATCGAGATTCCAGGCCATAACACCCAGACATTCGCCGTCATCGCCCATAATCAAATCGAGAGCAAAATACTCGATAAAGAATTCGGCCTTGTTCTTAAGAGCTTGCTGATAAAGCGTATGAAGCATCGCATGCCCCGTACGATCAGCGGCGGCACAGGTGCGCTGCGCAGTGCCTTCGCCATAATGCGTTGTCATGCCGCCAAAAGCGCGCTGATAAATTTTACCGTCTTCGGTGCGGGAAAAAGGCACGCCGTAATGCTCCAGCTCAATCACCGCCGGAATGGCTTCCTTGCACATATATTCGATAGCATCCTGATCGCCAAGCCAGTCAGAGCCCTTGATTGTGTCATAAAAATGGAAGCGCCAGTCATCTTCGCCCATATTGCCGAGTGCGGCACTGATACCGCCCTGTGCCGCGACCGTGTGGGAGCGCGTGGGAAAGACCTTTGAGATCAAGGCCGTGCGCAGCCCCTTTTCCGCACAACCAAACCCGGCACGCAGACCAGCGCCGCCTGCACCAACAACGATAACGTCATATTCGTGATCTATAATTTCATAGGAGTGAGTCATAAAGTTTTTCCCGTCAATTTAATAAGCTATTGGCTGCATCTTTGTTCGTTGCAGCTTGATCCGGTCGTGTCGTTGCCCGCATGATAAGATGTTTGGGGTCTTCCGCATGGAAATTCAGAAGCAAAGCCTCTGTTTTACCGGATAAACGCAGGGCAGACCCCAGTTTCATCTTATGAGAGGGAGTTTTAGGCTCCGCCTCTACAAAAACGGCAATCTCGCCTTCAACCAGAAAATCTATGTAGATGGCCGGGTCGATAATTTTGTTACGAAACTGGATAGAGACAGGAACATTACTCGACACGGTTACGCCTCTGTTCTTGAGTTCTTCATGAAAACATTGTTTGTAAATATCCAGATCAAGACCGGCCCCCAGCGTCCGGTAAACATAAAAAGCCGCCTTGGCAATCGTGCGGCCCTCATTTTCTGCCGCAGGGTTCAGATTTTCTGATCCCTTGTCGTTTTCATACTCAATAATCTTTAAATTTCCGAGTTTTGACATGGGCTACACTCCAAATGAAATTTTCAAAACCGAAAAAATACAAGTCACAGTCAGCGCAAAGAAGAAGAGCTTGATCCCGATCAGCTTGGTTATTTTCATCCATTCGACGTGGAAATAATCCTCGACAATAACCTGACAGCCCAAAGCCGCATGGTAGAATACGGATAGAATAGATAAGATCATAAGAATGCTGTTTACAGGCTGCTCCAGCCAGATGACAAATTCCTGATGGGTCCAGGCCGGAATATGCACCACAGACCAGACCAGCCATAACATCAAGGGGATGTTGGTAATCGCCGTGATACGTTGATGCCACCAATGTGTCACGCCGTTATGTGCCGCGCCCAGACCTTTTACCTTTCCTAGCGGCGACTGAATGCTCTCTGTTCCTTTCTCGGACATTATTCGATACCTCCTTTATACGGACAGGAAAACCACCATGTCAGGAGTGTGAGTATAACCGTAGAGGCCAACACAAAATAGCCGGCTCGGTAGGCCTGATTGATCTCAAGCATCCGGCCCGTATCCCATATCAGGTGACGAACACCATTCGATAAATGGTAAAATAATGCGACAGACCACCCCAAAAGCATCAGCTTCCCGATGAGCGTATTGCAAAACCAAGTGAATGTTGCAAAAGCCGTCGGCCCGGATGCCGCGGCCAATAACAGCCACACCACCATCACAGTCCCCACTGCCAGCGCAAACCCCGTTGCACGGTGTAAAATAGACATCACAGATGTCATTTGCGGCCGATAAACCTGAAGATGCGGGGATAAGGGACGTTCCACTTTTCCTGCCATGCTACAACTCTCTTATGTGTCTCTGAAAAACGAGTCCTTATCATAAGGATTGTGGCTTCGATTTCAAATCCTAAATGTATTTCATACCAGTATGTTTTTTTGACACAGACAGGACAGGCTGCTAGGGAAGCCGGATGAAGACTTTTATCAAAATAACTGATCCGCGATTTATCCCCTTGATCCTGCTGGATGAGGTTGAGGGTGTTTTGTGGAAAAATACGCCGGGTGGAAAACTGCGTGAGGTGCTCCGGCATTTTAACGATGCGTCGTTCAAAGCTCTGCTGACAGACGAACGGTTAAGGAATGATCCGGAAAAACATGGGACTGATCCCGGCAGAATCCTGATTACCGCGGAGGAGGAACGGCAATTTACAGAGCTGGGGCCTCTCTGGAAAGAACGCATGACTCTGTCACAAACACTGAACAGCGCTCTCAAAACAGATCAAATTCGCACCATGGGTTTGATGGTCATTCCGCAAACAGACAATGCCGCAGAGCGCGGATTTCACAGGGATTGGGCGACCGGAGACAATATAGCCGAAGAGCTGTTTATCACCGTATCTCATACCCATGCCGGCAGTGAAGCCATCCCCGCCTGTGATGCGGGTGACTCTGAAAACAGAGCCGATCCTGTTGCCGCGCGGCAGTTCTTTCCCGGCGTACAAAGCCTCGAAAATCTCTTGAAGTCCGATATTCATGATGTACTGATTTTCAAAACAGGAAAAAACGGAGCCGTTCACCGCGCCCCGAAAATAGAGAGCGGCGCACTAAGGTGGTTGAGTTTTTACTTTGCTGACGCCAAGGGTTTAAAGTCTATCCGTGAAAACTTCACACCAAAAGAGCTAAACCGGTTAGGCACTCTGGAGCTTAAACAGTAATGCAACACCGTTAATGCAGTGACGCTTTCCTGTGGGTTGCGGGCCGTCATCGAAAATATGGCCGAGATGGCTGCCGCAATTGGAACAATGCTCCTCCGTTCGTGCGTAGAATAATTTTTGATCAACAGACATGCCGATTGCTTCGGGCCGCGCCGGTTGCCAGAATGAGGGCCATCCCGTGCCGGAATCAAATTTATGATCTGATGAAAACAAATGGTTATCACAGCCTACGCAATGATACGATCCGTCTCGTTTTTCTTTATTGAGAGGTGATGTGCCGGAACGCTCTGTTCCCGCCTCCCGCATCACGTTATATTGCTGCGAAGTCAATTGCTTATGCCACTCTTCTTTACTTAGCTGAAAAGGAAAAACGCTTTTCTTTGCCGCTGTCTTTTCACTATCAAATAAGCCCATTGCCGCCGCCTTTCCCGCATAAGGAACAATAATTGAAACCGCGCCTAACCATCCTAAAAATAACCGTCGATTCATAAAAACACCTCTTTCTATCATAATATTCGCATCTTTTTAAATATGCGTTACAATACAGAAAAAATCGCCTTAACAGCTTCAGGAAAGTACCACGCAATGACACAAACAAACACATCAGAAGACCATATATTCAGCACCAGTAAATTTTACATGTGGCGCTGCGTTACGGCGATGGCTCACGCTGACGGCATGGTGCATGAAGCGGAGGAAACTTACCTGAACCGTATCTTTTTAAATATGCGCGAACGGGTTGGCATGCCTGAAGAGTACTACGAAACACTATGCAGCGATCTTTCCACGCCTCAGAACGTAGAAGATTTTTTGCCTCATATCAATGACCCGGTTTATCGCGGACAGGTTGTCTATTTTGCACGGCTTTTGGCCTTTAAAGATGGGGAGATGCACCCCAGCGAAGAGCAACTTCTCGCCAAGCTTCATGCTGTCGTTACCGAAGGGCTGGATATGGAGGCTATCCGTAAGACGGTCCATGAAAACGTGCAGAAGGAGCTTGTTTTACAAGAGATCGAATCTGATGCTACCCGGCCCACAACCGGACTGATAGGGCTTGTCTATTTTCTGCTCGTACATTTTGGCATTGATTTAATGGACGAATAATCAGGCCGCGGCCTTCATGTAATCCTTGACCAGATATTCTGCGATCTGCACGCTATTCAGAGCCGAGCCTTTGCGTAAATTATCGGCAATACACCAGAAATTCAGGCCGTTTTCCACCGTCGGGTCTTCGCGTACACGGGATACAAACACGTCATCATCCCCGACAATTTCAGCCGGAGTCACGTATTCCATCTCGCTCTCAAGGTCAATCAGGGTAATGCCCGGTTCATCACGGAACGCTTTGCGGGCGTCTTTGGCCGATATTTCATTTTCAAATTCGACATTTATCATTTCCGCATGGCCGACAAAGACGGGTACTCGCACACAATTGGCACAAACTTTAATTGCCGGGTCGAGAATTTTCTTCGTTTCCGCGACCATCTTCCATTCTTCTTTTGTCATGCGGTCATCCATAAACTCATCAATATGGGGAATGATGTTAAACGCAATTTGTTTGGTGAATTCCTGAGGGCGGGGATCATCATTCATGTAAATGCTGCGCGTTTGGTTAAATAACTCGTCCATGGCGTCTTTACCCGCTCCGGACACGGATTGATAGGTCGATACGACTACCCGTTTGATTTTGGCAATCTCATGCAAAGGCCGCAACGCAACAACCATCTGGATCGTTGAGCAATTGGGGTTCGCTATGATATTTCTCTTATTGTAACCTGCTATGGCGTCTGCGTTCACTTCCGGCACAATCAAAGGCACATCCGGGTCCATACGAAAATGACTGCTGTTGTCGATCACCACAGCCCCGGCCTTTGCCGCTTTCGGCACAAATTCAGCGGCTATTTTTGCACTGGTGGAAGACAAAACAAGATCTATACCTGTAAAATCAAAGTTCGCAAGCTCCTGCACTTTCAAATCTTTATCACCAAAAGACACTTCCCGGCCCGGTGAACGGCCGGAGGCTAGCGCCATAACATCAGAAGCAGGAAAAGCCCGCTCATGTAAAATATTCAATATTTCATAACCGACTGATCCGGTCGCGCCTACAACGGCAATTTTATAACCCATTAAATTCTTCCTATATCCTGTTATGATTCAGAGTTAGCGCTCTATCTGTGATAAGATAATCCCCCAAGTCAAGAAGAACACGATTCTAATGGCCATGAAACTTCAGAAACTTTACGATCAAACCCCTATTGGTATTTGCGTTGTCCGGCGTGACGGACGCGATATGAATGTACTTTATGCCAATGATGCCCTGATCCATATGATGGGAAAATCACAGGCAAAAGCACAGGATATTATCGGTACGCCGCTGGAAGAAGCATGGCCCAGCGAAGAGGTAAGGCTACTTACCCGCAAGTTAAAACGCACGACACCGCCAAAAAGCGAGACTTTACCAATTGAAGACGGTGATACGGCGAACAAACGCTGGGTACAACTCACTATTCAGGAAAACGAATTCGACGGCGAAGAGGCTTATATTCTCTGGGCCACAGATATTTCCGACAATAAAGAGATAGAAGCCCGGCTGGAACAGGCCGTAGAAGAAGCGGACGCCGCTGCTGAAGTGAAATCCAATTTCCTCGCCACGATGAGCCATGAAATTCGTACCCCGATGCAAACCATCTATGGCTTGCTTGAACTGGTCGGTGAAGAGAAACCGGACATTAAAATAAAGTCCATGATCGACATTGCCAAAACCTCGGCCAGTGGCTTGCTGGAAATTCTCGATGATATTCTGGATATGGCCAAAATGGATGCCAACAGTATGGAACTGGACCTGTTTGAAGTGCCTGTTCGTACACTTGTCCGTGGTATTAATGAGGCTCTGGCCGTTAAAATACACGGGAACGATGTTGAGCTTTTGGATGATATTGACGAAGATGTTCCTTTCGTTGTGATTGGTGATCCCAAACGCCTGCGCCAAATCATTATGAATTTGGCGGGCAACGCCCTGAAATTCACCTCAGCAGGGACGGTGACCGTCTATGTCAGCAACAAACCGCAAATTCTGGCTCAACCTGAAACAGGATTTGTCCTGCGTTTTGAAATCATAGATACCGGCATTGGGATGAGCGAAGAAACCTGCGGCAAGCTCTTCCAGTCCTTTACACAAGCTGATAACTCGACCTCTCGTAAATATGGCGGTACGGGGCTGGGGCTGTCCATCAGCAAAAAACTTGTTACCCTGATGGATGGGGAAATCGGCGTCACGAGTGTTGAGGGGCAAGGCTCTGTTTTCTGGTTTGAAATCCCGACAGAAGAAGTGGGCACGGATAATAAAACTGTCGATATGCCGAAGCTTGACGGTATTTCCATTCTCTCCGTCGAAGACCACCCGCAAGGCGCCAAGGAAATCGTCCGCTCCCTTGAATCCATGGGTGCTACGGTCGAAAGCTGCCCGACTTATAAAGAGGGACTGGAACTGGTTAAACGCCGTCCCTTTGATGTTGGAATCATTGATCAGGGGCTGCCTGACGGGCTGGGGCTGGAACTGATACGAGAAATTATGAACATCCGGTCTTTCATGGGCTTGATCATGTATACCGTGCGCGATGATATAGGCATGCAACATACCCTGAATGCATTGGGCGCGACCTATCTTGCCAAACCGGCCAGCCGCTTGGGACTGGGAGAAGTGGTTAAGGATGCCGCCAGAAAATCCGTCAAAGTCAATATTGACGGTCCGACACGCCTTTTAATCGCCGAAGATACGGAAAGCGTCCGCGATGTCCTGAGCCGCCAGCTTGAAAAGCTGAATGTTGAGGCCGATTTTGTCGTCAATGGCAAGGAAGCCCTGACCGCCCTGAAAACAGGGAAATACGGTATCCTCTTCACAGATCTCCATATGCCCGAAATAGACGGTTATGAACTCATTGCCAGTATCAGGAAAAAAGAAGCCGAGCAGGCTTCCATGCGCGCAGAGGGGGAAACAGTTCATCACTTTCCCGTCGTTGTCCTGACAGCCGATGTCCAGATGACACAGCGTCAGACCTATTTGGGGCGC
Organism: Alphaproteobacteria bacterium; assembly: GCA_021776075.1. Taxonomy (GTDB): domain Bacteria; phylum Pseudomonadota; class Alphaproteobacteria; order Micavibrionales; family Micavibrionaceae; genus JAJFGQ01. The sequence continues at coordinate 58,386 of JAJFGQ010000018.1, forward strand.
GGCTTTGATGAATGTCTGTTAAAGCCTGTATCTCTGGGGCAATTCAGGCGGCTTCTCATTCGCTGGGGGCTTCTGGAGGAAACAGAAGAAGACATCTACGACACAGAAGAACCGGAAAAAATAGAACAGGGTGATGAGATGCCTGAAAAAAATGCCGTTGATATCGAGGCTGTTAAAGCGCAAATGGGAGCGCTGGACGAGGGCACAATTGAAATGCTCCATCTCTTTATAGAGATGACAGAAAGCCTGATTGAACGGATTAAAAACGCCCATCAGCATGAGGATTTCAACGACCTGAAGGAAGCCGCACACAGCCTGAAAGGCGGCGCACGGTCAGCTTGCTGCAATATATTGGGGGACATCGCCGGACAGCTCCAGGATGATGCCGCGGAGCAAAAACCATCCTGCGGCACCCTCGTCGAAGATATCGCCAGAGAATTTGAACGCGCGCAGGAAGCTATTAAAAATCTGAAGCCTTTGTAGCTTCTTAAAAATAAAAGCTTGAAAAACCGCGCCGAAGTTATCATGGTCCTTTCTGTCAGAAGACTGGATGGCCGCCCTGCTATGCTTCGGTAAAGTGGGGAGGAAAGTCCGGGCTTCACGGAAATGCGGCGCCGGGTAACGCCCGGAGGGAGCGATCCCATGGAAAGTGCCACAGAAAATAAACCGCCTTGTTATGCCTTGGCAAGACAGGGTAAGGGTGAAAAGGTGCGGTAAGAGCGCACCGCGTTGCCGGTAACGGTAACGGCATGGTAAACCCCGCCGGAAGCAAGACCAAATAGGGACCGCATATGATGGTGTTTCCGCATCGTGGTCCGGGTAGGTTGCATGAAGCGTTCGGTAACGGGCGCTCCAGATGAATGGCTGTCCTCGACAGAACCCGGCTTACAGGTCTTCTGACATATAACATATGAAAAGCCGTCCAGTTGCCCGGACGGCTTTTCTTTATTTGTGGTCTTTACGCCTTCCTAAAAAGACAGGGGTATATCCCACATTTTTTGAGCGATGCTTAGTAACTGGTCCAGTTTAGCGCTTTTATACGCTGAATACAGGATCGTGCCTGTAAACAGCCCGCCATTAACGGCCAGAACCAGCATCAGTATGATAGCCAGCATAGTAGTTCTCCCCACACACATTTTGGAGTTGATGTACATGTTCATTTGCATGAACGCGCAATTATTACCATAACAATGGCAAGAAAGCAAGTAAATTTTCATAATTTGTGTTATTTTGTAATAAGATAAGGCAAGGTTTATCATTCGCAGCCCTTTGTTTCCGTGGAGTTTAGGGGTGTTCGATAATAATAAATTTAGGAGGGTAATTTTATGATGCCAAAGCTTGAAAATGACTCGTCATTTCGAACATGTTCTTCCGTCATCCCGACCGACTTCCCATTCTCCGTCATCCCGAGCGAAGTCGAGGGATCGTCCTTCGTTGATAGAGGCTCATATCCCTCATATTCATTCGGGATGACGGAAAAAGGGGGGGGCTTCGGTGACAAAGGCTTCAGATACCTTGATTTCACTCGGGGTGGCGGCTTTGTTCCCTTTTCAATCCTCTTGGTGACTTTGTGTCTTGGTGGTTCAAAAAATGTTTATCGCCGCTGGATTTTTAATGGCAAGCAAGAAAAGCGCTATATGAAGTTTTCTGTGGTTTATTCAGGGTTTTTGGGGTGAGGTGAATTGACCTCCCATGAAATCCCATGGTATCCCATATATATCCATGTCTTTTCCTGCGCTTGTTGGGATTGTCATGGTTTTCCTGATTTTCCCTTGTCCGCATGATGAATAATCATCCGCCAGGGGAGAGAGAATATTAAACCGAGAGAGGAGTAGCGGGCAGTTATTATGACACTGTTCCTGTCTTCATATACGAATAAGGTCGACCGGAAGGGGCGCGTATCTGTGCCTGCAACTTTTCGGGCGGCTTTGGTCGGGCAAGTGTTTCATGGTGTTGTCCTGTTCCGTTCCCACATCCATATCTGTCTTGAGGGGTTTGCTTATTCACGGATGGAGGAAATCGGCGCGCGTCTGGAGCATTTTGATTTATTTTCCGCAGCGCAGGATGATTTGGCGACGGCTATTTTCGCGGAATCAGTTCAGCTTCCTTTTGATGGGGATGGTCGCGTGGTTCTGCCTTCTGACCTTGTGGGATTTTGCGATGTGGCGGATCAGGCTGTTTTCGTTGGTATGGGACGTAAATTCCAGATCTGGAATCCAGAAAAATTTGAGAAGCGTCGGGCGCATGCCCGGACAAGTGTGCGGGAGGGCGGTCTGACTTTGCCAGGGGAGAGACGAGGGGAAACACAAAGGGAGGAAGCGGCATGACACCTACAGCACCTACAGCGCCGCATATCCCTGTGATGCTTGATGAGGTCATTGCGGCTTTGTCGCTTTGTGATGGTGCGGTGTATGCGGACGGTACTTTCGGTGCGGGAGGGTATACGAAAGCTATTCTGGAGTCTGCCGATTGTATGGTGATTGCCATTGATCGTGATAAAACGGCCTTAGAGCGCGCGACGCTTTTGCAGGAAACATATGCGGACCGGCTTTTGCCTGTCCATGGCTGCTTTGGAGATGTGGCGGTGCTTGTGCATGAGACGGAGCAGGGGCTGCTGGATGGCTTTGTGATCGATATTGGCGTGTCATCCATGCAGCTTGATGAAGCGGAGCGTGGTTTTTCTTTTCGTCATGACGGCCCTCTTGATATGCGTATGGATGCCGGCGGGGGCTTTGAGACGGCGGCTGATATTGTGAATACTTATCCTGAAGAGCAATTGGCCAATGTAATTTATGAGTATGGTGATGAGCGTTATTCGCGGCGCGTCGCCCGTGCGATTGTGAAAGCCCGTAGCGAGAAGCCGATTGAGCGTACTTTGGAGCTTGCTGATATTGTGCGTCGTGCTTTGCCGAAGTCATCCAAAGATAAAAAAGATCCGGCCACGAAGACTTTTCAGGCTTTGCGCATTGCTGTGAATGATGAGATGGGAGAGCTGCGCAGAGCGCTTCTTGGCGCAGAAAAAGCTTTAAAACCCGGAGGGCGTCTGGTCGTTGTTTCTTTTCACTCTCTTGAGGATGGTATTGTTAAAAAATTCCTTTTTGAACGTGCCGGTTACGTTAGTGCCGCGTCCCGCCATTTGCCTGAAATCCCTCAGGCGCCAAATCAGCCGACTTTTACGCTCTCCTCCCGCAAGGCTGCTTTCCCCACAGACGAAGAAATTTCTCTCAATCCCCGTTCCCGTTCGGCACGGTTGCGTGTGGCTGTTCGTACGGACGCGCCGTCATGGGAGGCTGTATGAAGCTGTTTCGTCTTTCAGTATTATGTGCGGTGTTGCTGGCGGTGGCGGCAGGCGGTTCTTTGTTCTGGACGTCTCAGAATGTACAGCAGATGGAAAGCCGTTTGCGTGATTTAAGGCAGGCGACCTCTCAGGAGCAAAAGACCATCCGTGTTTTGCGGGCAGAATGGGATTATTTGAACAGCCCGCAAAGGCTTGAGAGTTTGGCTGCTGAATATATGATTCTTGGTGCTTCTGATGTCGCGCGGGTTGGTGTCAATGCTGATATTTTACCGGAGCACATTGCCCCTGTTTTGCCGCGTCGTAAACCCTTGTTCGCGGTACAGCCTGTCATGCTTCAGGCACCGGTTGCGTCTTTGGCGGTTAAGTCTAAGTACCGTGATAAGAAGACGTTTCAAGCTCTTTTGAACCAACTGGATCAAGATAAAGGAGGGGCTCCATAGTGTCGACTCATCCTTTTTCCAGAAAAGCCGTTAAGATTAAAGGCTCAAGGCGTTCGGCGCTTGATCTGGCGCGTGGCCGGTTGGTGCTGATCAGTGCTGTCTTTTCCCTGGCTTATATTTTAATCGCAGCGCGTGTTGTTGATCTTTCTCTCATACAGGGTGAATTGCAGCATTATGCGGAGAGCGAAGCTGTGGAATCTGATGAAGAAACAGGAGCTATTGTTGAAGAACAGGTGAGGCGGGCGGACATCCTTGACCGGAACGGGGTGTTGTTGGCGACGTCTTTGGAAATGGCCTCCCTTTATGCCGATCCGGTGATGGTTGCTGATCCTGTGGCTGTAGCGGAGGGGCTTGTCAGAGTTTTCCCGGATATGATTTACGGTGATATGTTGCAAAAATTGCAACGCAAAAGCCGGTTCGTGTGGTTGAGAAGAAATATTACCCCGCAAGAACAATATGGCGTTTTAGAATTAGGGCAGCCCGGACTGAAATTTGAGAAAGGGCAGCGCCGGATTTACCCGCAAGGGATGCTGGCTGCCCATTTTATAGGCTATACCAATATAGACGGTAAAGGTCTGGCGGGCGTTGAGCGTAGTTTTGATTCTTTTTTGAATGAGGCGGCGGGGCCTTTGGCATTAACGTTGGATATCAGGCTTCAGTATATATTGTCCCGTGAAATACGGACGGCTTTTGAAAAATTTAGTGCGCAAGGTGCTGTCGGCGTTGTCCTTGATATTACCAATGGTGAAATACTGGCGGCGACATCTTTGCCATCGTTTGACCCCCATGATCCGGGCGGTGCCGATCAGAAAGCCCTGTTTAATCGTTTGACGTTAGGGGTGTATGAGCTTGGCTCCCCCTTTAAGATTTTTTCAACAGCGGCGCTTCTTGAAACGCTTGATGTGCCGATGGGGAAAACCTTCGATGCGCGTAAGCCGCTTAAGCACGGGCGCTTTCACATTTCAGATTTTCATCCTGAGAAACGTCGTCTGACGGTGCCGGAGGTGTTTGTTTACTCCTCTAATATCGGGGCGGCATTGATGGGGGAAATGGTCGGAACGGAAGCGTTGAAGGATTTTTACAAAGATCTTGGCCTTTTTTCTTCACTGTCTCTGGAAATTGGTGAAATCGGGCATCCTATTCTTCCTGAAACCTGGCGGGATATTAATACCTTAACGGCTTCTTACGGCCATGGCATAGCGGTCAGTCCTTTGCAGATGGTCGTAGCGGCGTCCACGATTATGGGTGGGGGCACGTTGCTTCAACCGACTCTCATTCTGGACAAAAATAAGGCAGAAAAGCCACGAGAAAATCTTGATTTGCGCGTTGTTTCGCCGCAAACCGCCCATAGATTGCGGCAGTTGATGCGTTTGACGGTAACGAATGGGACGGGCGCAAAAGCCGATGTGCCGGGTTACCGTGTGGGCGGCAAGACGGGAACGGCGGAAAAGCCGGGTCCGAAAGGGTATGACAGAAAACGCCTGCTATCGTCTTTTATCGGGTTTTTTCCCATGGAAGCGCCGCGTTATGCCGTGTTTGTGATGCTGGATGAGCCCAAAGGGACAAAGGACAGTTTTAATTATGCGACGGGCGGCTGGGTTGCAGCTCCCGCTGTCGGTCGGATTATTGCTTCTATGGGGCCGTTATTGGGTGTCAGGCCGTTGCCTGATGGAACAACGGATGATTTGGCAGTGTCGTTGAAGCATTATCTGCATAAAGAAGAGAAAAAAGGGAAGAAGAGTCTTGCGTCTTACTGAACTGGTTAAAACATACCGGGGTGAAAGAAACCCGGAGATTAAAGGCCTGACGCAGGATAGCCGTCAGGTCCATGAGGGCTGGCTTTTTGCGGCTCTGCCGGGCGTCAAGGTGGATGGCCGGCGTTTTGTGGATGATGCTATTCAACAAGGGGCCGTTGCCGTTCTGGTGTCGCAAGATGCTGATTTACCGGAGTCTGTCGGCAATGTGCCTGTGATCGCCGATGAAAACCCGCGGCTTCGTTTGAGTCTTATGGCCTCTATGCTGCATGCGCCACAGCCGGATATTGTTGTGGCTGTGACCGGAACAAACGGGAAGACCTCGACGGTTCATTTTGCGCAGCAATTATGGCAGGCGTTGGATGTCCCGGCAGTAAGTCTTGGAACGCTGGGCGTTCATGGGGCCGGAATAGAGCGCGCAGGGTCTCTGACGACTCCCGATCCGGTGTCTTTGCACGCGGCGTTGAGCGGTTTGGCGGAGTCCGGCATAAATCACATGTCCATGGAAGCGTCGAGTCACGGGCTGCATCAATATCGTCTTGACGGCGTGCGGGTGAGCGCAGCCGGTTTTACAAATATCTCCCGTGATCATCTTGATTATCATGAGACGATGGAGAGCTATCTGGCGGCCAAAATGCGCCTCTTTACAGATATTACTTTACCCGGCGGGACAGCGGTTTTAAACGCTGACGCAGATCAATACGATACGTTTTGCAACGAAATAGAAAAAAGAGATCTGGTGTGCTTTTCCTACGGGTGGAAAGGTCAGGATATTCATCTGCTTGAACGGAGCCCCATACCGGAAGGGCAGCGTCTTAAGCTTGAGGTGCTGGGGCGGTCTTATGAACTGGTTTTGCCGCTGGTGGGTGAGTTTCAGGTTATGAATGCCTTTTGTGCGCTCGGTTTGGTTATAGCGGAAGCCCCGGATAATGAAGCCCGTACAGCGCAGCTTGTCGAAGCGCTGGCTGATTTGCAGCCTGTGCCGGGGCGGCTGGAGGTTGTATCCGGGCATCCTGCGGGCGCTACGGTATGTGTTGATTATGCCCATACGCCGGATGCGCTGGAGACTGTCTTGAAAGCTTTGCGTCCGCACACGGCAGGACGCTTGTTTTGTATCGTGGGGTGCGGCGGTGATCGTGATGCCGGCAAGCGCCCGATGATGGCGCGTATCGCGGCGGATTTGTCTGATGTGGCTGTGATTACCGACGATAATCCGCGGACGGAAGACCCTGCTCAAATTCGTGCCGATATGATGGCAGGGGCGCCGGATGCAAAGGAAATCGGCAGCCGCGGTGAGGCTATTGCGTGGGCTGTAAATGAACTGACGGCAGGGGATCTTTTGCTGGTGGCCGGTAAGGGGCATGAGCAGGGGCAGATTATTGGCGTGCGCGTGGAGCCGTTCGATGACAGGCAAGAGGTACGGAACGTAATGGGGAGTCTTGGGGGGATATGCGAGGGGATATGCGAGGGGATATGAGTGTGACGTCAAATGTAATATGGACGGCGAAAGAAGCTGCTTTAGCAACCGGTGGCATGTTGAGGGGCAGGCCATGGACGGCTATCGGTGTGTCCATTGATAGCCGCTCCGTACGAAGAGGTGAGCTGTTTATAGCCTTGGCCGGCGATCAGGGGGATGGTCATGACTATGTGGCCAAAGCTTTGGCGGCGGGTGCGGCTGCTGCTGTGGTGTCCCGTGTGCCGGAAGGCTTGCAAGATCATGCCGCTCTCCTTGTTGTAGAGGATACTTTCAAGGCTTTACAGGATTTGGGGCAGGCTGCGCGTGGTCGGAGTGCTGCTAAAATTATCGCTGTGACGGGGTCTGTTGGAAAAACAGGAACCAAGGATATGTTGGCGGCTGTGTTTGGTGCTATGGGACATATGCATGCAGCGAAGGCGTCTTATAACAATCATTGGGGCGTACCGTTATCCCTTGCGGAGATGCATGAAGGGATGGATTACGGAATTTTTGAAATTGGCATGAATCATGCCGGTGAAATTACGCAACTGACCAAACAGGTGAGGCCGGATATAGTCATTATTACGACGATTGCTTCTGTTCATGGTGAACATTTTGAATCAGAAGAACAAATCGCAGAAGCCAAGGCCGAAATTTTTGACGGTATGGCACCGGGCGGCTGCGTGATTTTAAACCGTGATAATGAATGGTTTTCTTTCCTGAAAGAAAAAGCTGTCGCAAGGGAACTGGATGTTTACAGCTTTGGAGAGCATGAGGACGCGGATGTAAGGCTTGCGAATTGTCTGGAAGCGGCGAACGGGTCACGGGTCGAGGCTTGTGTGGAGGGCATGACGGTGAAGTTCTCGCTCCCGATTCCGGGACGTCATATTGTGATGAATGCGCTGTCTGTCCTTATGGCTGTCAAGTTATCAGGCGGTGATGTGCAGACCGTATCCCGCGCGCTGGAGACAATAGAAGCACCGGCAGGCCGTGGTCGGCGTGAATATATAGATGTTGGTGATGCAAAAAATCCGGTGACCCTGATTGATGAAAGCTACAACGCTTCTCCTGTTGCGATGAAGGCGGCCTTCAAGGTTTTGGCCTTGATTGATCCCGGCCGCGGAGGTCGGCGGATTGCTGTTCTGGGTGATATGTATGAGTTGGGTAAAGATGGCGCGCGCCTGCATAAGGAGCTGGCCTTACCGTTGCAGGCTGCGGATGTCCAACTTGTTTATACCTCCGGTCCCCTGATGAAAAACCTCTATGACGCATTGCCGGCGGAAAAACGGGGCGGTCATGAAGATGATCATACGAAGCTGGCAGAAATCGTGCCGGGTGTCCTTGTGCCGGGTGATGTTGTGATGGTAAAAGGCTCCCGCGGAGGCGGTGAAAAACCGCGTATGCAAGTGGTCGTGGAAGCGTTGCGCACCTTACCGAACAGGCTGAAGAAGAAAACGAAAGAGACAGAGCATGCTGTATGAGTTTTTATTTCCCCTTGCGGATGAATTTACGATTTTTAACCTGTTTCGCTATCTGACATTTCGGACGGGCGGGGCGATTATGACGGCGCTCATCATTTGCTTTTTAATGGGGCCGGGTATGATCCGCTGGTTAAAATCAAAGCAGGCGGAAGGGCAGCCTATTCGCGACATCGGACCGGATCATCTTAAAAAGGCAGGCACGCCGACGATGGGTGGCCTGATGATCCTTGTCTCGGTAGCGGTCAGTACGTTGCTTTGGACCGATCTGTCTAACCGGTTTGTGTGGTATGCGCTGTTAGTGATGGTGGGTTATGGCGCGGTTGGCTTTGTTGACGATTACATGAAATTGACAAAAAGGGATCACAAGGGTCTGTCCGGGAAAATTCGTCTTTTGGCTCAGATGTTAATTGGCACGTTGGCTACAATCGGTATTATGGGCAGTTTGCCGGACAGTATCAGTACGCATGTCAGTATTCCGTTTTTTAAGGATTTACTGGTCAATTTATCTTGGTTTTTTATTCCCTGGGCGCTGTTGGTGATGGTGGGGGCGGCGAATGCCGTGAACCTGACAGACGGTCTGGATGGTTTGGCGATTGTGCCTGTTGCTATTGCTGCGGGCTGTTTCGGGTTGATTAGCTATCTCGCCGGGAATGCTATCTTTTCAGATTATTTACAGATTTCCTATGTGCCTGGAACAGGCGAGCTCGCGATTTTATGCGGGGCGCTTGTGGGGGCGGCGATGGGCTTTTTATGGTTTAATGCACCGCCTGCTATGGTTTTTATGGGCGATACCGGATCGCTGGCGATGGGCGGTGTTCTGGGTGTTATTGCCGTGACCACGAAGCATGAGCTTGTGTTGGCCATTATTGGCGGGCTGTTTGTGCTGGAGACGGTTTCCGTCATTGTGCAGGTGGCTTCCTTCAAATTGACGGGAAAACGTGTTTTTGCCATGGCGCCCTTGCATCATCATTTCGAGAAAAAAGGCTGGTCTGAGCCGACAATCGTTATCCGTTTCTGGATTATTGCTGTTATACTGGCGCTGGTAGGCCTGTCCACGCTGAAGTTGAGATGATTGATTTATCAAAATTAAAGCAAAAATATCCTTATAGCGAAGCCGTCTATGTCCTTGGTATGGCTAAAAGCGGCTATGCGACGGCACGCGCTTTGATTAAAAATGGCTGGACCGTTTATGTGTGGGACGATAATGAAAAAACACGTAAGTCCGCTCAGGAGAAAGCAGAGGCGGAAGATATGCGTTTTATGTTTCTGAATCCTGACGACAATTTTGAAAAACTTTTTTCGCAGGCCGGTATGCTTGTTCCTGCGCCGGGTGTTCCGCTTACGCATCCGTACATAGAAGCCGCGAAACAGCAGGGCTGTGCTGTGCTGGGTGATATTGAGTTGTTTGCTTTGTCTGAACCAAAGTGCCAAACGATCGGTGTAACAGGCACGAATGGCAAATCGACGACGGCTTCATTGCTGGGGCATATTCTGGAAGTGCCTGTTGGCGGTAATATTGGAAATCCCGTTCTGGATATGGATTTGCCTTCGGACAATAAGCCGCTTGTGTTGGAAATTTCATCTTTTCAGGCCGATTTATGCCCGACATTTACGCCGGATATTGCTGTTCATCTTAATTTTAGCCCGGACCATCTTGATCGCCATGGCTCCATGGAAAACTATGTGGAAGCCAAAAAGCGTTTGTTTAAAGGGTCAGGGAAGGCTGTGATTGCTATTGACGACGAGTGGTCGCGTAAAATGTTTAATGAAATCGAGCAGGCCGGTGAACGGGAATGCTTCCCTGTGTCGACGACACAGGCAGAAAAAGACGGTGTTTATGTTGCTGATGGGGCTTTATTCGAGGCGATGTATGGTGATCCTGTCAGGATAGGCGGGGTTTCCGTTTCGACGTTGCCGGGGGTTCATAATCAGCAAAACGCAGCGGCGGCTTATGCTGTGGCACGTTTGATGGGGATGGAACCGCAGGCTATTATGGATGCCATGAAGACCTTTCCCGGGTTGCCGCACAGGCAGTATCTGGTACGGGTTATCAATGGTGTTTCGTATGTGAATGACAGCAAGGCGACGAATGTAGCCGCTGCAGCGCGTGGGCTAGCATGTTACAGAAACATATACTGGATTGTCGGTGGCCGTCCGAAAGAAGGCGGTTTGGAGGGATTGGCCCCTTATATGGATCGTGTCAGTCAGGCCTTTTTAATCGGGGAGAATATGGAAGAGTTGGCGACATGGCTGAATAACCAAGGTGTTGCTCATAATTTTAGTGCGACGATGGAGAGGGCTGTGAAAGATGCGCATCATATGGCGCAAAATGACCGTGGTCAGCCGGGTGGTGCAGGGACAGTATTACTATCACCGGCCTGTGCTTCTTTTGACCAATTTAAAAATTTTGAAGAGCGCGGCGATGTTTTTACGCAGTTGGTTAATGATTTAGAGGAAGAGGCTATATGACAGCATTATTTTCCCGCGCAGATCAGTCTATCCTTGGCCGTTGGTGGTGGACTGTAGACCGCACGATGTTGGCGGCGTTCTTTGCCCTGATTATATTTGGGATCGTGCTTGTTATGGCGGCCAGTCCGCCGGTGGCCGAGCGTATAGGGTTGGATCAGTATCATTTTATCAAACGTCATCTCATTATGCTGGGGCCTGCCTTGCTTCTGATGTTTTCTGTTTCTTTTTTGACTCCCCGCATGGTCTGGCGCCTGGCCAGTCTTGTTTTGGCGGGGGGTATACTGGCTATGATTGTTGTCCTGTTTACAGGGATGGAAATTAAGGGAGCGCAACGCTGGATCCATTTGCCCGGTTTTTCTCTCCAGCCGAGTGAGTTCGTGAAGCCTGCTTTTGCCGTGGTTGCGGCATGGTTTATGACCTTTCAGACGGAAAGGCCTGAATTTCGCGGAAACCGTATGGCTGCGGGCGTCTTTTTATGCGTTATCAGCCTGTTGTTGTTGCAGCCGGATCTGGGTATGACCGTTGTTGTGAGTTGCATATACGGCGCGCAGATATTCATGGCTGGTTTTCCCTTATGGATCGTCGTGGTCTTGGCTGTTTTGGGACTGACCGGGTTAGTGACGGCCTATTTTGTTTTTGACCATGTGCAAAGCCGTATTGATCGTTTTCTTGATCCCTCTGCCGGGGACAGCTATCAGGTTAAAAAAGCATTGGAGGCGTTTCAGGAAGGTGGTTTATGGGGAGCCGGACCGGGGCAGGGGACTGTAAAGCTTCAATTGCCGGACGCTCATGCTGATTTTATTTTTGCTGTGGCGGGAGAAGAATTAGGCTTGGTGTTTGTTCTTTTGCTGATTATGTTGTTCGCGTTTGTTTTATTACGCGGTTTTAATCGTCTCATGGAGTGTGATGATATGTTTGTTGTTCTGGCAACAGGCGGATTACTGGTGATGTTCGGGATGCAGGCTTTGGTACATATGGGGTCCAGTGTACATTTGTTACCGGCTAAGGGCATGACCCTGCCTTTTATCAGTTATGGCGGTTCTTCTTTGTTGTCTGTGTCCTTGGCTATGGGTATGGTACTTGCCCTGACAAGGCGGCGGGTTCGATCGGGTGTTGCGGGCGGTCGTCGGCGGGTCGTGAAGGGCATAAGAAAGGGTACGGGGTAAGAAGTGACTGATTCAAAACTTGTTGTTTTAAGTGCGGGGGGAACCGGTGGGCATATGACGCCGGCTGTGTCGTTGGCTCGTGATTTACAGTCACGCGGTTTTCGGGTGGTCTTGATTACCGACCCGCGGACGAAAAAATATGAGAGCTTGTTTGAGGAAATACCCACTCATTTTATTCAGGCCGGAACGTTGGGGCGCGGCGTTTTTGGAAAGGTTAAAGGCATTGCCAGACTCGGTGTGGGTATGGTGCAGGCGCGCGGGCTTATTGAAAAATTAAAGCCGGCTGTTGTGGTTGGTTTTGGCGGTTATCCTTCTGTTCCAACTGTTTATATGGCGCAGCGTAAGAATATTCCTACGGTTATTCATGAGCAGAATGCCGTATTGGGCCGTGCTAATGTTTTTCTGTCACCAAAGGCCGATCGTATTGCGTTGTCCATGACTTATGTGGAGGGGCTTGATGAAGCTGATGCGGTGCGTGCTGTGGTGACGGGTAATCCGGTGCGTGATGATATTGCCGATCTTTATACGAAGCCTTATCCGGTTCTTGATACGGATGGCCCTCTGAAAATATTTATTGTGGGCGGTTCTCTTGGCGCTCATGTTCTTTCGAATATTGTTCCGGCAACGTTGGCGCGATTGCCGGCGGCTTATAAAGCCCGTCTTGATATTGTTCAGCAATGCCGGGAGGAAGATATCCCGCTCGTGCGCGGTGTTTATGAGAAAGCCGGTATCAAGGCCCGACTGGAGGGATTTTTTGGTGATGTTCCCGCCATATTGGCGTCTTCTCATCTGGTGATTTCCCGTTCCGGTGCCAGCACTGTGGCAGAGCTGACGGCTGCCGGACGGCCTGCGATATTTGTGCCTTATCCGCATCACAAAGATCAGCAACAAAAAGTGAATGCGGACACTGTGGCTGATGCGGGAGGGGCTTGGGTGATGACCCAGAACGGCTTTACAGAGGAAGCCTTGCTGGCCCGTATTGAGACGTTTTTGCAAAACCCGGAAACATTATTCCGGGCGGCAGAAGCAGCCCGGGGCTGTGGAAAGCCGGATGCGGCCCGGCGTTTGGGAAATCTGGTAACGGCGATTGCCGCAGGCTGGGATAAACAAGCCCAGAAGCCCTTTGATTTAACGCAAGGGCGTGAAGGTTGAAACGCTTTAAGGAGATTGGTTAAATGAAGGCGATGCCCCTTGATATAGGCACATTGCATTTTGTCGGAATCGGCGGGATCGGCATGAGCGGTATTGCCGAGGTTTTGCATGATCTGGGTTATAAGGTGCAGGGCTCGGACCTGTCTGAAAGCCCGAATGTCAAAAGGCTTAAAAAGAAGGGGATGCGCGTCGTGATCGGTCATGACGGGGCAAATCTCGAAGGTGCGGCGGTTGTTGTTATTTCTTCTGCGATCAAGCCGGATAATCCTGAATTATTGGCGGCGCGGGAGAGGAAGTTGCCCGTTGTGCGGCGGGCGGAGATGCTGGCCGAACTTATGCGTTTGAAATGGTCCATTGCCATTGGCGGCACGCATGGAAAGACAACAACGACGTCGCTCGTCGGCGTGATGCTTGAAGAAGGCGGCTATGACCCGACCGTGATTAATGGCGGCATTGTTAATAAATACGGCAGCAATACACGCCTCGGTAAAAGCGACTGGATGGTGGTAGAAGCCGATGAGAGCGATGGGACGTTTACGCGTCTTCCGGCAACGGTGGCGGTTGTGACGAATATAGACCCGGAGCATATGGATCATTACGGCGCGTTTGACGATGTGCGGGCGGCTTTTCGTCAGTTTGTCGAAAATATTCCCTTTTACGGTTTTGCGGTGTTGTGCTCCGATCACCCGGAAGTACAGACTTTGATGGCGCAGATCATGGATCGCCGGCTGGTGTCTTACGGCTTTAATCCGCAGGCTGATGTGCGGGCTTCGAATATGCGCACCGGGGTGGAGGGCAGCACGTTTGATGTCAGTTTTGCCGACTGGTTGAATGACGGTGCGGAACAGGTGCTGCGGGATGTGTTCCTGCCGATGCCGGGCGCGCATAACGTCAAAAATGCGTTGGCGGCTTTGACGATTGCGCATGAAATGGGCGTAGCCCCGCCGGTGATGAAAAAGGCGCTGGCCGGGTTCTCCGGGGTCAAACGGCGCTTTACCAAAACAGGCGAAGCGGGCGGTGTGACTGTGATTGACGATTACGGGCATCACCCGGTGGAGATTACGGCGGTGTTAAAGGCCGCGCGCAGCGTGGTGGATGAAGGCGGCGGCCGTGTGATTGCCGTGATGCAGCCGCATCGTTATACGCGTTTACGTGATTTGTTTGACGAGTTTTGCACCTGTTTCAACAATGCCGATATCGTGATAATCAGCGATGTGTATGAAGCCGGGGAAGCGCCGATTGACGGGGCGGATAAGGAAGGCCTTGCCGCCGGTATCAGGGATCATGGCCACCGTGATGTGCAATGCCTTGAGACGGCCGAAAAATTACCGCAAATGATTGCTGAAATAGCTGAAGAGGGTGACATGGTGATTTGCCTCGGTGCGGGGGATATAACGAAATGGGCCAATGCTTTGCCGGGTGCGCTGGAGACAATTTTTAAGACGGCTGAGAAGCAAAGAGCTTAGGGGGTTTAGTATTATTCTGTCATCGCAGAGGACGTAGAGATTTTTTTTAACGTGTCATCCCGAGCGCAGTCGAGGGATCTTTGATGTATCCACTGGGGATGATCCCTCGACTGCGCTCGGGATGGCATTAAACTCACCACCGTCATGCCCGCCTTGTGCGGGCATTCTCTTCGTTTGTCGTCACCCCGGTGAAGACCGGGGTCCATTTATCCATAGCGCACAGGTCTATGAATGGATTCCGGCCTTCGCCGGAATGACGGTTTAAAAAATGAAGATATTATTGGGAATAGCTATATAATGAAAACTCAGGGAATGATGGTTTTGTTTTGAACTGCAGAGACGCAGAGGACGCGGAGGTTTTTAATGCCAAAAGTGCTTGTTATTATGGGTTCATCGCGTTCTGACGGAGAAACGGCAAAGTCTGTTGATGTTTTAATTAAGGGACAAGATGCGGAGGTTATTGATTTATTAAAATATGACATCGGGTTTTTTGATTACGATCATAAAAACACCAATGATGCTTTTTTTGATATTTCAAAGAAAATGTTTGCGGCAGATAAAATTGTGTTGGCAACGCCTGTTTACTGGTACGCAATGAGCGCACTGCTCAAAATGTTTTTTGATAGGTTGTCTGATTTAATAACGGTTAGAAAATCAGATGGTCGGTTATTGGCGGGAAAGCATGTTTATGTCTTGGCGAATGGAACTGACAAGGATTTACCGGAAGGTTTTGATGTCCCTTTTAAAAGAACAGCCGATTATTTTGATATGAATTATGTAAAATTAAAATATCTATATACAGGAGATGATAAAGAGTTTCTTTCTTCTTCATGGAATACTTTCCTCTCTTTTCAGAAGGAAATATTTAAGGCAGAGAAGGGAGAAAAATGACAAATGTAGCTGAAAAAATGGATTTTGAGGTACGGGGACGGGTAACGGAAAATGCACCGCTCGGCGCAGTGGGCTGGTTTCGTTGTGGCGGGACGGCGGATATGCTGTTCAAGCCTGCGGATGAAGCGGATTTGCAGGCGTTTTTGCAGAATCCCCCCCTTTTTTTACCCCCCCCGCAAGCGGGGGGGGAGGAGAAGGCGAAACCTTCGGAAGGGGGGGGCTGTCTGCCTCTCCATGTCTTCGGCGTGATGTCCAACAGCATTATACGGGATGGCGGGGTGCGGGGCGTTGTGATCCGGCTGGGTAAGGATTTTGCCGGGATTGAAACTGACGACGGTATGCGGGTCAAAGTCGGGGCGGCGGCGCTTGATGCCAATGTGGCAATGGTTGCGGCGCGGGCCGGGATTGCGGGGCTGGAATTTTTCAGCGGTATTCCGGGGACAATCGGTGGCGCTTTGCGGATGAATGCGGGTGCTTACGGGACGGAAACCAAAGATGTGCTGGTCGAAGCAACGGCAATAGACCGGCAGGGCCGGATTCACACATTAACACCGAATCAGATGGGTATGTCTTACCGTCACACGGATACACCGGAGGATTATATTTTTACGAGCGCCGTGTTTCAGGGTTGCCCCGGCACCCCGGAGGAGATCAAGGCGCGTATTCAGGAGATCAAGGCCCGGCGTAATGAAACCCAGCCCATCCGGGAGAAAACGGGTGGTTCGACCTTTGCCAACCCGTCACCGGAGCAACTGGGGGAAGCCGACTTGCCGGAGGGTACAAAGGTCTGGCAGTTGATTGACCGCGCCGGAGGCCGGGGCTTGATGATCGGCGGCGCGCAAATGTCGGAACTGCATTGCAATTTCATGATTAATACAGGAACGGCTACGGCGACTGATCTTGAAAATCTGGGCGAAGAAATCCGCCGCCGTGTTTACGAAGACAGTGGAATCAGGCTACGTTGGGAAATCAAGCGGATAGGGGAGCTAATATGACTAAAAAAGTAGCATTACTGGTTGGTGGCTGGTCGGCGGAGCGGCAGGTGTCGCTGGAAAAAGGAAAGGCTGTGGAAGCGACGTTGCGTGAAGGCGGTTATGACGTTGATGTGATTGATGTCAAAAAAGATTTGCCGAGCCTGATCGCGGCCTTAACGCCGAAACCGGATGTTGTGTTTAATAATCTTTACGGCCGGGGCGGTGAAGACGGGGAGATTCAGGCCGTTCTTGAAATTCTGGGTATTCCTTATACTCATTCCGGTGTTCTGGCTTCGGCGATGGGTATGGATAAGCCGCTCTCCAAAAAACTGGCAGAGACGGTGGGCGTGCAAAGCCCGGAGGGTTTTGTGGCGAGCAAGGAAGATGTCCTTGCCGGAAAACTGATGCCGCCGCCTTACGTGGTAAAGCCGCCTTGTGAAGGTTCAAGCGTGGGGGTGCGGATTGTAATGGATGGTGATAATCATCAGCCCTTTGATGCGGAGTCATGGGCTTTTGGCGACGAAGTTCTGGTGGAGCGTTTTATTCCGGGGCGGGAGCTGACCGTCGCTGTTCTGGATGGTAAAGCACAGGCTGTGACGGAGATTGTATCCCAAACGGGCTTTTTTGATTATGAAGCCAAATATCATGATGAGCGTACGGAATATGTTCTTCCGGCGGTATTGTCGGAAAATATTTACAAAACTGCTCTGGATTATGCCGAACGTGTGTATAATATTATAGGGTGTGCCGGTCTGGCACGCTGCGACTTTCGTTATGATGATAATCTGGCGGGGTCTGATGGTCTTTATTTTCTGGAGATCAATACTCAGCCCGGCCTGACGGCGGATTCGATTGCGCCTTCGCAAGTCATTTATAACGGCATGTCTTTTGTCGCGTTATGTTCACATCTGGTTGAAACGGCACAATGTCACGGAGAGGAACAACAAAATCAGCAGTTCGCAACCGTCGCAAGAGAGACGGAAAAGCAGCGCGCCTGATAAGCCGGATTCGTCGTCTGGGTTTAATGGCGGGTGTTGTTGTTCTTGTGCTTTGGGCTGGGGCCTGGCTTTTGTTGAGTGGTGCGCTCTCTTCCGGTGTGGGGTGGACGCAGAATCAGCTTTACGAGATGGCAGGGCAGGCCGGATTTTCCGTGCAGGATGTTCTGGTTGAAGGACGCATCAATAGTGATCCGGATATTTTGAGAGCTTTGGTGAATGTTGAGCGGGGCGATCCTTTATTTTCTTTTGATCCCAAAGAGGCCAGAGAACTGATCGAACGGATTTCATGGGTGAAGGAAGCCCATATTGAACGTCGTTTGCCGGGTACGGTCTATATTGGGTTGCTGGAACGGGAACCTATGGCGCTCTGGCAGAACAAGGGCAAAATAAGGCTTATTGATACGGAAGGGGTGACGCTGACGGACCGGAAATTAAAGAAGTTTGCCGATTTGGTTATTGTTGTTGGTGAGCGCGCGCCGCAACACGCACCGGACTTTCTGGCCATGATTTCTGCCGAGCCTGCGCTTGAGAAACGGATAGAGGCGGCTACGTGGGTCGGTGACCGCCGCTGGGATTTGAAACTAAAAAACGGGGCTGTTGTGAAATTGCCAGAGAATGATCCGGGCCTTGCTTTGCGGCGTTTGGCTCTGGTACAGGAGAGTGATGCCCTGCTGGATAAGGATTTAAAGGTTATTGATGTGCGGGAGCCGGATCGCTTGACCGTGCGTACGCGCCCCGGCGCGGTGCAGGAATATAAAGAAGGTCTGAAAGGGAATGATATATAAAGCCGATGAAACATAAACCGAAACCAAAAGGATCAGTTCTGGCGGCACTGGACATAGGGTCCAGTAAGATTGCCTGTTTTATTGCCCGTGTTGTGGATGATGAGGGTCATTTCGAGATTTTGGGTATTGGTCATCAGGCCGCGGTGGGTATAAAAAATGGCGCGGTTGTTGATCTTGCCGCTGCTGAATCATCTATTCGGCGGACCGTTCATGCGGCGGAAAATATGGCGGCAGCGTCGATGAAGGGTTTTCCGTTACGGGAGGTTGTTATCAATGTATCGGGCGTTCATGCCCGTTCACACAGATTTGATGTCGATGTGCAGGTTATGGGTCATGAGGTCACGGATAACGACGTGCGCCGGGCGCTTGCAAAAGCGCAGGACCAGACGTTGAAAGAGGACCGGGAGCTTATCCATACGATTCCGGCCGGTTACACGATTGACGGGCATAACTCCATCCGCGAACCGCGCGGCATGTATGGTCAGGCTATGGAAGTTGATATTCATCTGGTTACCGGAGACCGGGGTGCTCTCAGGAATGTGGCGACCTGTATCGAGCGTAGTCATCTGGATATTGCGGCCTTGTGCGTGGATTCTTATGCTGCCGGTCTGGCGTCTTTGGTTGAAGATGAAATGGATTTAGGCTGCACCGTCATTGATATGGGTGGCGGCGTTAGCTCTGTGGCCGTTTTTCAGGGCGGTTCTATGATTTTTTGTGATGCTGTTCCCGTGGGCGGTCAGCATGTCACAAGCGATATTGCACGGGGTTTAACGACATCCATCGCCGATGCCGAGCGCTTGAAAACGCTTTATGGTAGCGCTATGGCTGCCGGAACGGATGAAAACGAGGTGATTGACGTACCGCAGATCGGAGAAAATGATCACCCGCACCCTCATCATGTGCCGCGTTCTTTGCTGGTCGGTATTATCCAGCCGCGGCTGGAGGAAATACTGGAGCTTATTCGAGCCAGACTGGATGATAGCGGATTGGGCTCCGCCGTCGGACGGCGTGTGGTTTTGACAGGCGGCGCGAGTCAGATACCGGGTCTGCGTGATCTGGGGCAACTGGTGCTGGATAAACAGGTGCGGCTGGGGCGTCCGATTATCAGTATGAGCGGTCTGGCCGAGGCTGTCAGCGGCCCTGCCTTTGCGACAACGGCGGGTTTGTTGAGCTATATATCAACGCGGACCGATGAAATACCTTCCGAAATTATGGCGCAGGTTGAACCCGGCACAATGTGGGCGCGTACCAGACATTGGTTGCGTGAGAACTGGTAAAGACCGCCTTTATTCAAACACCAGACATTCGAGGGTATCGTAAAAATATAACTGCTCCGCCAGATACTGCGTTGCCCATTCTATTTCCTGCGTGATAAAGGCATCGTCGACATCATGAAGAGAGCTGATAAAACGGTTTTCAATCATTGAAATCCATTCCTTGAGGGGTAGCCCGACAGGAAAGGGAAAATATTCCGTATGAATCAGCTTTTTGCCATTCTTTGTCATGATGGTTTGAAAATCCGGGCAGTCTAATATGAAACGTTTTTTGAAAGCGGGTGACATGGGCCATATCGGGTCAGGCGCCATGGCGAAAGTGATAAACCGGGCGGCGTTTATTTTATTGAAAAGAGTATCGCCCATAGCACCATAAGCAAGGTGGAATGATTGCTTAAAGAGCGCCACATCCGTTGTTATAGGTGAAATGTCTTCAATGTTGTTTCTATAAGCTGTAACAAAATCCAGATTATGTAGTTGGGGACGAGTACAAAGGTCCGGGTCAATTAAATCCAGCCTTTTGACAGAGAGCCTCTGCTCAAGGGACTTTTCCCATATAATCCCGTTTCCTGTTCCTATATCCGTTATTATTTTGTCTTTCAGAAATGTTGTGAGTTCATTGGCAAACACATTTCCCCAAAACGAATAATAGGAATCCGTCGCAAGCCAGCCCTGTTTATTCCACGCTGAGCCCGGCTCGAAAGTTTGATCAAGGGCCTCTGATGAAGTCATTTTTTTACCCATACAGACATTTCAGACACGCAATGATGGAATTTACGGCGTGTTTCACGGATGACAAAGGGCACGTCTTGATTCTCAACAAAATTGAAATGGGGAGATAAGCTCTCTTTTAGTCCGTCCAGTGTTGTATAGGTTTCTCCTGTATCGGCTTTAAACCCGCCAACCCATTTATCGCACGGGGTGAATTCTTCCAGCCATGTGTAGGGAGATGTGATGACCAGAACGCCGCCGGACCGAATTCTTTCCTGAATTGTTGAAAGAAATTTTTCAGGATCGTAAAGACGGTCAATTAAATTGCCGGCAAAGACAAGATCGTAATCTGTGAATTTAGGTGGCAGGTTACAGGCATCGCCTTGCATGAAATTGACCCGGTCAGCCGTATCCCGTAACCCCATCTCAGAGAGGTTGGCTTCTTTGTAGGAAACAAGTTCCCCCTCATCCTGAATGGTATAACGTTGGAGGCCGGTTTGTTGCAGTCCGACGGGTATTTGAATGAAGCGCACCGAGAAATCAAGAGCATCAACATGGGCGTATGTTTTGGCCAGTTCAAAGGCGCTGCGTCCTGTGGCGCAACCAATATCCAGCGCCCGTTCTGTCTTGCGGTCCTTCATATGCCCCAGACAAATGTCAGCACATTTTTTGGGGAAGTTAGGGACATCAAAATAACAGTCTCCGTAATGGAACTCTATATATTGAGAGACAAGCGCATCGCTTTCATAGACATTCGTTTTCGGGGTTTCAAGTGCGACGGCTTCCACATATCTGAATCCGGCATTTTGGAAAAAATGACGGCGGAAGGCATAACGGGCATCGCGTGTGGCTTCATTACCGGTTGAAATCCAACTTCCGCCCTTGAACAAATTATGCTTGCCATCAAAGGTCGGTGTTGAAAAATCATCATAGGTCGGGTGAGGCTTGAATCCGGGAAAGGCATCGACCGGTGTTTCTGTCCATTGCCAGACATTGCCGATGACATCGTAAAAGCCGTCTTTTGTAGCAAAACGGTTGACGGGACAGGCGGAGGCATAATGCTCCAAATTGATATTACCCGGCGCTTTATCCCAGTCAGGCTGATCTGTATCAATTTGTTCCCGCAAGACTGACCATTCGGCTTCCGTCGGCAGGCGGATGGTTTTTTCGGTTTTTTCAGCTTTCCAGTTGCAGAAGGCTTTGGCTTCCAGTTGATTGACATCAACAGGCCAGTCCCAGGGCATATCTATGATTTCAAGCATGGCGCGGTAACGGTAGCTATTGCCATCAGGACTCCAGTAAACAGGGTGCTCTGCCTTTTGAAAGTTGCGCCATTCCCAGCCTTCTTCTGTCCAGTGTTTTTCCTGTTCGTAGCCGTTATCTTTTACAAACTCTAGAAACTCTCCGTTGGATACAATATATTGAGAAGCCTTGAAGTCTTTGACAGTCGTCTCATAGTGGCCGTATTCGCAGTCCCATCCATAAAGAGTACTGTTATGCTCTTTTCCTAATGTGATTTGTTGTCCGGCAACGGGGCGTAATTCATTTTGAGGAGCTGTGCCGTTATCCGGGCAAACTGTCCAGAGCGGGTCTTTTTTGACAAGCGCAACGGGTAATTCGCGGATGAGAACGGCGGAGGTTTCCAGATGGATACGTTCATGTTCAATGGCCATCAGAATAATCCAGAGCGGGTTATCCTGTGTGATGGGAAGCGTTATAGGACAAGTGCGTATAAAGTGATCGACAATCTCACGGGTGCGGTCGCGGTAGGTAAGAATTTCTGCCGGGGAAGGCCAGTCATAATGGCGTTCATTTAAATCATCCCACGACATTTCATCAACGCCGATAGCCATCATTGATTCTATTTTGGGATCAATGCGTTGATCTATCAGCTTCATGACGTTGAGCTTGTTTATGAAGAAAGTCGCCGTGTGACCGTAATAGAAAATCAAAGGGTGACGCAGCGTATTCGCGCGCACGAAAAAGACATCATCGTCTTTCAATGTTTCAAAAAGCCGTTCATAGAGCGTAAAAGTCTTGTGAAAATAGGTGAGGATTTCCTGCCGTTTTTGTTCCGGGTCGTCGCCATCCAGCCTGATTGTTTTTGTGATCAGTAACTCACTGTCGGCGAATGTTGGGAAAACAGGTTCTTTTAGATCTCTGACGGCGGCCTGTGTGCTCATAAGTAACGCTCCTTAAGTTTTAATCCTTCTGCAAAATTCGCTCCCGCGCAGGGTATGGTTACATAATGGGGGTGTTTATCAGGCTTTCCCTTTTTTATCAACAAAGCTGTTAACAGATAGAAAAAGACTGTTTTGCAGATATTTCTGGTGTTTCCTGTTGAAAACACGTGGTTATCCACAGTTATTTGTTTTCAGGGGCTTCACGAATCGTTTTCTCTTTGCGAGACTCCAAAGTCTGAATCGGATGAATCACTTAGTGGAGCATCTTGAAGTAAAGTCCTTAGAAAAGGAGACTACAATTTGCCTCTTCGAACAGTAAAGTCCATTGCTTTCCTTTCTTCCCCTCTTTCTTTTCAAGAAAAACACAAATAGAATCAGAATAGTCACGCGTCTACGGAGGTTACCATCATGCTTAATATTAGAATGCAACATCAGGATGTTCAGAAATTGTCCCCTAAAATAACGGTAATTGGCGTCGGTGGCGCTGGTGGAAATGCTGTTAACAACATGATCAGCTCGGGTCTTGAGGGGTGCGAGTTTGTTGTCTGTAATACGGATGCGCAGGCTCTTGATAGCTCTTTGTGTGAAAAGAAGCTACAGCTTGGCGTTACGGTGACGGGCGGCCTTGGTGCCGGCGCAAAGCCAGAGATTGGACAGGCGGCTGCCGAAGAATCTCTGGATGATGTGATGCAGT
Source organism: Alphaproteobacteria bacterium (assembly GCA_021776075.1). Lineage (GTDB taxonomy): Bacteria > Pseudomonadota > Alphaproteobacteria > Micavibrionales > Micavibrionaceae > JAJFGQ01. The sequence continues at coordinate 81,578 of JAJFGQ010000018.1, forward strand.
ATCTGGAAGGGGCTAATATGGCCTTTATTACAGCAGGTATGGGCGGAGGAACAGGAACGGGCGCAGCGCCTGTGATTGCAAGAGCTTGCCGTGAAAAAGGAATACTGACGGTCGGCGTTGTGACCAAGCCGTTCCATTTCGAAGGGACACTCCGCATGAAAATGGCGGAAGACGGTCTGGCCGCTATGCAGGGTTATGTTGATACTTTGATCGTCATTCCTAACCAGAATTTGTTCCGTATTGCGAATGAGAAAACGACCTTTGCCGAAGCTTTCAAGATGGCTGATAGTGTTTTGCAGTCCGGTGTGCGCGGTGTAACGGACCTTATGGTTATGCCGGGGCTTATTAATCTTGATTTTGCCGATATTCGTTCCGCGATGCTGGAAATGGGTAAAGCCATGATGGGAACCGGTGAGGCATCAGGAGATCGCAGGGCGATTGAGGCCGCTGAGTCGGCTGTGAATAACCCGCTTTTGGATGATGTGTCCATGAAAGGCGCACGCGGCGTTATCATCAATGTTACAGGGGGGCTGGATATGACCCTGTTTGAAGTTGATGAAGCCTGTAACCGCATTCGTGAGGAAGTTGATCCGGACGCCAATATAATTTTTGGTTCCACTTTCGATGAACAGTTGGAAGGTATTATGCGTGTTTCCGTTGTGGCAACGGGTATAGACGTTGTTGAGGAAAGGGCAAAAAGGCCAACTTCCGGCAGCATGGTGCTGAATACGATTACAACACAGCAGCAGCAGGATCGTAAGCCTGAACGCGCCCGTCCGAATACAGAGGAAGTCGCCGGATCGCAACGCGTGTCGGCACCTGTCGGGAGTGGCGTTGAAGTACCGCAGCGCATTATGACGACCATAGCGCCGCCACAGGCTCCTGTCGTGCCGGTTCGTGCAACGACATCGGCCTCTGTTGCTTATAAACAGGAAGACGAGCCCGATAGCGATATGTTTGAACAACAGGATTTAGTCGTGGAAACGCAAGCTGATCCGTTCATCCCTGCACCGCGTGCTGAGCTTTATAAAGATTCCTTTATTCCGCCGCCGCCTATGCAATCAGACCGGACATCGAGCGCAGGTATTGGTGTTCCTGTGCAGCCTGACTTGTTGTCAGCCAGACGGCCGCAGGCTACTACAAATTCCGGTTTGACATTGAAACCGCCTGTGCCGGGCGCCGCGACGCAACAAAAAAGACGGACGCCGTCTTTGTTTGAACGCTTTACGAATCCTTTGCGGACCCACTCTGAATCGGACACCGGTGAGACTTCCGGTGAGGCTCAGGGGTCGGGCGGTTCTGCCGGGTTTAGGCCTTCTCAACAGCCCCTGGATCAGGGTGCTTTGAATATTGATAACTCTGCTGCTCAGACGGATGGGCAGGGAGATAATGAACTGGATATACCGGCTTTTCTTCGTCGCCAAGCCAATTGACCGTAAAATTTACGGTTAGGCTGTTCCTTGAGCGGGGTCTTCGGACCCTGCTTTTTTGTGGCATGTAACAATTCGCAATAAAGCGTGATTTGTTTTGGAAAATAGTAATCCGTATAGTGAGAGTTAAGATAATTTTAACCCTTTATACGATGATGGCGATTTTTTGATGCAGCATACTCTAAATTCAGCGATTGCACTGAGCGGTATAGGCCTTCATTCGGGCGCGGAAGTCCTGCTTTCCCTATGCCCTGCGGAACCGGGAACGGGCATTGTATTTGTGCGCACGGATGTCACGGATCGTGATAATCGTGTTCCGGCGCTTTGGGATCATGTTGTTGATACGCGCATGTGTACGGTTGTCGGTAACAAGGCCGGCGTTACCGTAGGAACAATAGAGCATTTGATGGCGGCTTTGCGGGGATGCGGTATTGATAATGCCGTGCTTGAACTTGACGGGCCGGAAGTGCCGGTTATGGATGGCAGTGCGGAACCTTTTGTCAAAAAAATTGATGAGGCCGGTATAAAATCACAGGACGTGCCGCGCCGTGTTATTAAAATCCTGAAAGAGATTACGGTGGAAGTGAACGGTAAAACGGCTTCCCTGAAGCCCGATGAGGGCAGTGTTTTTGCCGGTGCTATTGATTTTGATCATCCGGTGATTGGTAATCAGAAGCAGGAAGTGAAGCTGGTGAACGGGAATTTCCGTCATGATCTGGCCGATGCCCGCACGTTTGGTTTTTTGGATGAAGTTGAATATCTGCGTCGCAATGGCTTGGCATTGGGCGGTTCTCTGGATAACGCCATTGTTCTTAATAAGGACGGCGTGATGAATGAAGACGGCTTGCGTTATGGTGATGAATTTATCCGGCACAAGCTTCTGGATGCTGTGGGTGATTTATATCTGGCCGGTGCACCTGTTATGGGCGCTTATGAAAGCGACCAACCGGGACATGCCCTGAATAATGCGCTCCTGCATAAATTATTTGCGATGGATGATGCGTGGGTATGGGTTGACCTGTTTTCCGAGCCAGAGCCAGAGCCAGAGCTTGAGTCTGTGGCCGTGACTTTGGATAAGACAGAGGACTCTTCGTCTGTGCTCTCTGTCGTCTGAAACTTGCAATTTTCACATAAAAATGTTTAACAAGCGTGATGTACGCTTTACAGCCACAAAATAATATCTTTGATGAGGTGCGCCAGGGGTTTGAAACCGTGGCGCGTTTGGCGCAGCATGTCACTATCCGGCATGATCGTCTGGACGCCTATGCCAAGAGCCTGCCGTCACAATCTCCTGACAATGTTTTTGATTCTTCTCATCATTATGCGGGTGATGAAGAAGGAACAGCGGCTTATGTCCTGATGCTGGATAGCATTAATTTTGGATCCGGCTACGTGCCTCATTTAAAAACAGAGGGCTGGCAGTTGCTTGACCGGTCCGTTTACTTCACGATCTCAACGCATTTAAAAACATTATTTGAAGACGCTGTGCCGGATGCGAAATGGTTGTCGCATGCAACACCGGAGGATTGCGCCCGGTTTTTAAAACTGGATCCCCAAAAACCTTACAGTAAAGAGTTCTTAGACATATGTGCCGGGTCGTTGCAGGAACTTGGTGCGGCGATCATCGAAAGCTATGAAGGCTCTTTTCTTAAGTTTGTTGAAGCGGCGGAAGGGTCTGCTGAAGCCTTTGTACGGCAGCTTATTCAGATGCATTATTTTAACGACATACATTCTTACAAAGATATGACGATTCCTTTTTATAAACGGGCGCAGATTACGGCGGCGGACATGCATCTGGCTTGCGGGCAGAAGGGGCAGATATTATTTTACGATATCGGTCATTTGACGATGTTTCCGGATAATGCCGTTCCGCATGTGCTGCGGACGGACGGGCTTCTTGAATATAAGGATGAACTGGCTGAACGGATCAGAAGCGGCGATGAAATTCCCTCGGGTTCGGAGGAAGAAATTGAAATGCGGGCCTGTGCCGGTCAGGTTGTAGAGCTGATAGCCCGGAAAAAAGATATGATCGCGATGGATGTTGATCATATTCTCTGGCACCGGAGTGTGGAAAACCCCTGTTATTCAGAATCAGCAGCGCATAGAACCCTTTCTGGGTTTTATTAGAGCCTGTTTTGTGAATCTTTCCGAATAACCCCCTTTTATTCCCCTTCATAGAGGTTTATTGGTAGTAGATGTCATTCTACGAACAGAGGTTAGTGCCTATGAAAAGGCTGATATATGTTTTTCCGTTTTTGGTTCTGTGCAGCTTCATTCTGACGGGGTGTTCCAGTACGGATGTTGAGGAAGATGTGCGGGAAGAAGAACCTGTGGAGCAGCTCTATAATCAGGCGGCTGATGCCATGGATTCAAAAAACTATGAGGAGGCAACCCGGCTTTTTGAAGAAGTTGAGCGGCAGCATCCTTACTCGCAATGGGCAACGCAGGCTGAACTTATGGCCGCGTATTCTTCCTATAAGGATTTGCGGTATGACGAAGCTATTCTGGCGCTTGACCGTTATATAGAATTGCATCCGGGGAATGAGGATATTGATTATGCGCTTTATCTGCGGGCCCTGTGTTTCTATGAACAGATTACGGATGTAGCGCGTGATCAGGCGATGACAGAAGAAGCATTGAATGCTCTGGATGTGTTGGTGCGCCGTTTTCCTGAAAGCCATTATGCCAGAGATGCCGCTTTGAAGCTTGATCTGACACAGGATCATCTGGCTGGCAAAGAGATGGAAATTGGCCGTTACTATCTGAACCGGACTCATGTGAATGCGGCGATCAATCGTTTTCGTGCGGTCGTAAAAGATTATCAGACAACAACGCATGTACCGGAGGCTTTGCACAGGCTGGTTGAGTCCTACATGACTCTGGGCGTGGCGAATGAAGCGACGCATGTGGCTGCAGTTCTGGGATATAACTATCCCGGTAGCAAATGGTATGAGAAGACCTATGCTTTGCTGGATCCCTCGCAGCGGCAAAAAATTCTGGATGATCGGAACTGGCTTGATCGTACGGTTGAGTCTCTCTTTAAGCCGGATTAAGAGGCCCTTATGCTGGTAAGTCTGCGTATTGATAACGTCGTTTTAATCGATCATATCTTTATAGAGTTTCAGACGGGATTTTGTGCGCTGACCGGGGAGACGGGGGCGGGAAAATCGATTCTTCTTGATGCGCTGGGGCTGGCATTGGGCGCACGGTCTGAAACGGGTTTGGTGCGTAAAGGCGCGGATCAAGCGCAGGTCACGGCAGAGTTTCATATAAAAAAAGAACATCCCTCTTTTCGTGTTTTGCATGAGGCTGATTTGGACGCTGACACAACCTTGCTTCTCAGGAGAGTTGTAACCAAAGACGGGCGGAGCCGGGCTTTCATTAATGATCAGGCGGTGAGTGTCGGCTTGTTAAAAAAGCTGGGCGAAACACTGGTGGAAATTCATGGACAGTTTGAAACGCAGGGGCTTCTGGATGCCGGAACGCACCGGGCTATTCTGGATGATTATGCCGGGCTGGATGCCGGATTACGGGATACATGGGATAAATGGCGCGCGGCAGATCGGGACCTGACTGACTCCAGAGAAAAAATGGAGAAGGCGCGGACTGATCAGGATTATTTGCGCACAGCCGTTGAGGATATTGACGCGCTGGAACCGCAAGAAGGTGAAGAAGACAAGCTTGTGGCCCTGCGTGAGAGATTGATGCGGCGTGGGCAAATCATGGAGAATCTGACTGTAGCTGACGATAGTTTAGGCGCGGCAGAAACGGCGATGAATGCGGCCTTTCGGGCGCTGGAAAAAGTCGGCGACGATGGCGCTGCAATGCGCGCAGGGTTGGATCGGGTTTCAGCCGAGATGCAGGAGGTAACCGCCGGTATTCAGATCTTGTCAGTTAATTTGACGGAGAGTGAATACAGTCTGGAAGAGATTGACGACCGTTTACATGCTTTGCGGGGGCAGGCACGCAAACATGATTGTAGTGTTGATGAATTGCTAAGTGTACGGGATGAGCTGGCGCGGCAGCTGACTATGATTGAGCAACAGGATCATGTGCTGGCTGATTTAGTTAAAAAAGTTGAGCAAGCGCGCGTGCAGTATATTGACCGGGCAGAAAAAGAGTCTGAAACGCGCCGGACAGCAGCAGAAAAGCTGGATAAATTGGTGGCCAAAGAATTACCGCCGTTGAAGCTGGAGAAAGCGCAGTTTGTAACGCAAATTGAGCGGCTGGAAGAACGTGAATGGAGACCGCAGGGCATCGACCGGGTGCGCTTTCTGGTGTCAACCAATCCGGGGCGTGAACCGGGGCCGCTGAACAAGATTGCTTCCGGCGGAGAAATGGCGCGCTTTATGCTGGCGCTCAAAGTCGTGATGGCAGAAGTCGGCGCAGCGGGAAGCCTCGTGTTTGATGAGGTGGATAGTGGTATTGGCGGCTCGACGGCTGCTGCGGTCGGGGAACGGCTTGCCCGGCTGGCGCTGTCCCGGCAGATCCTTGTTGTTACACATGCGCCGCAGGTGGCCGCACGGGCCGGACATCACTGGATTGTTCTGAAAGACGGCAAGACCGATGTAAAAACCAATATCATTCCCTTGCATGAAGTGGATGCGCGGCGCGAAGAAATTGCACGAATGTTATCGGGGGCAGAGGTGACAACAGAAGCACGCGCCGCGGCTGATAAGTTGCTGGAGACGGGGACAGGGATGTGACGATATCTCTGTTTGACATGTCTTTGGAAGATGCACGGGCGCGTCATAAAAATCTGGCGGATGAAATACGCCGTCATGATGCGTTGTATTACCAGAAGGACACCCCCGAACTTTCCGATGCGGCGTATGACAAAATGCGCCGGGATCTGGAGGCGCTGGAGGCGGATTACCCTGAATTGGCAAAGTCTGATAGTCCGACCCAGACCGTAGGTGTGGCACCGTCTTCCGGCTTTAAAAAAGTAAAACACGCCGTGCCGATGTTGTCGCTCTCCAATGTTTTTGCGGCGGAAGAGGTCGGTGATTTTATTGACCGGGTGCGGCGGTTTTTGGGCTTGCCTGATGATGAACTTGTGGAGATGGCGGCGGAGCCGAAGATTGACGGCTTATCCTGTTCCCTGCGCTACGAGAACCGGGAACTTCGTCTGGCCGCAACGCGTGGTGACGGAACGGAAGGCGAGGACATCACAAATAATGTGCGGACGATGGAGGATGTTCCCAAAACATTACCCGCAGAAGCGCCGGATGTTCTGGAGGTCCGCGGTGAGATTTATATGCGCCGGGATGATTTTGCCCAACTGAATGAACGACAGGAAGCTGCCGGAAAGCCGCCTTTTGCCAATCCCCGTAATGCGGCGGCAGGTAGTGTGCGTCAGCTTAATGCGGAGATTACAAAGAAGCGCTCTTTGCATTTCTTTGGCTATGCATTGGGAGAGATCAGTCAGGATTTTGCCGAAACCCAGTGGGATATCAGGGAAAAATTAAAAGCGTGGGGTTTTGCGGAGGCAGAGCCTGCTCGCTTATGCGGGACTGTTGAAGAGATTATGGATTTCTATGATTCTATTTCAACACAACGGCCCGGCCTTGATTACGAAATTGACGGTGTTGTTTATAAAGTGAACCGGCTGGACTGGCAGGAAAGGCTTGGTTTTGTTTCGCGGGCACCACGCTGGGCGACTGCGCATAAATTTCCGGCAGAGCAGGCTGTGACGGTTTTAAATGATATCGAGATTCAGGTTGGCCGAACCGGGGCGTTGACACCGGTGGCGCGTCTGGAGCCGATTACGGTGGGCGGTGTCGTGGTGTCCAACGCCACGCTTCACAATCAGGATGAGATCGAGCGTAAGGGCGTGAAAATCGGCGATCATGTTGTAGTGCAACGGGCCGGTGATGTGATTCCGCAAATCGTACGTGTGCTGGAGGGAAAAAGGACGGGGCGGGAAAGCATTTTTATATTTCCTGATAAATGCCCTGAATGCGGTTCGCTGGCAATCCGTGAAGAAGGAGAGGTTGTCCGGCGTTGTACGGGCGGGTTGGTTTGTCCTGCGCAACGCGTTGAACGCCTGAAACATTTTGTCAGCCGCGGTGCGTTTGATATTGAAGGACTGGGAGAGAAAGTTATCGCGCTGTTTTGGGAGAAGAAGCTTGTCGATATGCCGGCCGATATTTTTCGTCTGGCAGAAAAGAATAAAAAACGGGAACCGCCTTTGCAGGACTGGGAAGGCTGGGGACAAAAGTCGGCTGATAAGTTATTCCAGTCGATAGAAGACCGCCGCGCAATTTCGTTTGACCGTTTTATTTATGCGCTGGGTATTCGTCAGGTGGGACAGGCAACGGCGAAACGTCTGGCCGCGACTTACGGCACGTTGGAAGACCTAAAGGCGGCTCTGACAAAGGCACAGGACCGGGAGAGCGAATCCTTTGCCGAATTGCTGGCGATTGAGGATATAGGTCCGGGCGTGGCCGATGAATTGCTGGGCTTCTTCGCGGAAGACCATAATCTGGCGGTGCTGGCTGCTCTTGAAGCAGAGCTGACGATTGCGTTTTATGAAGCGCCGCAGGTGGGGGATAGCCCGGTGGCAGGAAAGACGGTTGTGTTTACCGGGTCTCTGACGTCTATAACCCGTTCAGAGGCGAAAGCCCGCGCGGAATCCTTGGGGGCTAAAGTCGCGGGATCTGTATCAAAAAAGACGGATTACGTTGTTGCCGGGGGGGATGCCGGGTCTAAACTGAAGAAAGCGCAGGACCTTGGCGTTACAATTTTGTCCGAGCAGGAATGGCTGACGTTGGTCGCTACGCCCTGATCAGCCCGTTTGCTCTTGTTCCTCTTGCGTGGCCTTAATGACGTTCAGACGGTTCATGGCCTCTTCTATTTCACGCGGATAGTCCCGGCGTTCGATGAATTCGCCGCCGCCTGTGTTGCGTGTCATAGCAACATCAAGGGCCCGTGCCAGATGTTCTGCAATGGGGGTATCTTCCTGTTCCAGAGCGAGTTCCAAAGCATACAGGATACGATCGCTTAAACGGATTCTTTTATAGTCAAATTCCTGTCCCGAAGATTCCATGGCTTATTTCTCCTTACATTCTCTAGGTGATACAGTGTGCCTTGTCTTTAAAAAGGCTTCAACTGTTCTTTTATGTTATTTACCCTGAGAAGCTCTTCAAAGGCATGGAAAAACTGATCTCGAACGCTATCGCATTCCATCAAGATTTCGTGACGTGACTCGTCCAGTTCAATGAGTTTTGCATGCGGCATGAAATTGACAGCTTTTTTGGTGGCTTTATTGTCGACCAGCTTGTCCTTGCCGGCAATGGCAAAAAGGCAAGGTGTTTGTATGTCTTTCAGCGCGTTTTTCCGTTGCAGTTTGGCGCAGGACAGATTGGCTTCATGAAGCCATCCATAGGTGATATTGCCGACACGTAAATCCGGGTCCTGATGGCACCACGCGTCATGAATTGTGTTTCGTATAGGGTCCGTGGAAAGCTGCCCTTTTGCCCGTTTGCTACGAATATCGGGGTGCCAGTCCTTGCCGCCAAACTCGATATAGGAGCGATCCATGGCTTCTTGAAGAGAGGCTGTCAGACCTATACGGAGCCAGGATGGCAGGTTTTTCAGGGCGCCAATGTTAATTAAGGGGGAAGAGAAGGCGGCACAGGCAAAAGTATCAGGATGATGCAAAAGATAGCGTAAACCGATATTGGCACCCATGGAGTGACCGAGCATGACAAGCGGTATACGACCGACATCCGGGTGAACAGCCGAATGTTTCACGTATTCCATGAGGAAATAATGCAGGTCAGAAACATCTTCGTCAAAGCTGGTGGAGTGACGTTTATGCGGATTTTTCAGGTGACGGTCAGAACGCCCCTGACCCTGCCAGTCCATCATCCAGAAGCTCATATTACGGTCCAGAAGATCATGGGCGAGTTCAAAATATTTTTCGGTGAATTCGCTCAAACCCTGCAAACAAATAACGACGGCCTCCGGTACGCGATTTGCGGGGGCAACGCTACCGAATCGTAATTTGCGGCCTTTGGGATTGGTAAATGTGTGCCAGCGCCATCCTTCAGGTTTCTGAAAACGAGGGTCAAGGTCCGGCGGTGTCTCTGAGGATTCTTGATTCATGACTGCATACTAGTATGTGTTGATTTCTCAGGCTAGTTTTTAGTGAAGGTTTAGAGACTGTTTTTTATGAAATCCATTGTTCTTTTGATAATTTCGGTTCGAATATCATCTTTTTCCATCAGCATTTCGTGTTTTGAATCTTTGAAAAGGACCAGATGAGCGTGGGGAAGATGGGGCGCCGCTTTATCCGTGGGGGCATTATTGACGATTTTATCATCGCCGGCTGTAAAAAGAAGAAGCGGCTGTTTTATATCATTTAAATAGGCCGGGCACCTTACTTTAAGGATAGCTTTGCAGGCGTTTATGACCCAGCCATAAGTTGGGAGTCCTGTGCGTAAATCAGGTGCTGTCTTTTCCCAGTATTCCATGAGGGTGTTCCGATCGGCATCGGTTGTAAAGTCTTCGGGGGACATTGTGTTCTCCGGATCAAAGCGGCCGCGCCACGGTTTTTCACCGGGGACATAGCGTTCTTTAACGGCACGGGGCAGGGGCAAATGTCCGAAGAAGCATTCCCTGTCTTTTAATATAGGGTTTCCGAACCCCAATAGCGGCGCGGTCAGAACAGCACCCTGAAACAAGTCGGGCTCTTGATGTAGAGCCATAAGGGATAGGAGGCCGCCTGTAGAATGTCCCAGAAGGATTACCGGTGTGTCTTCACGAATTATATTTTTGGTTTTAAGGTCATTGGTCAGTTGAATGAGGTCGTCAACATCATGTTGGAAGCCGGTAGAATGTTGTTTGAAACGGTCTTTCAGGGGACGGTCGGACAAACCCTGCCCATAGCGGTCCAAAACGGCAAAGTTACAGGCATTGGCATTAAAGTCGCGGGCCAGTTCAAAAGTCTTTTCTGCGTATTCTGACAGGCCCTGAGCATAGATAATGGTTGCGGCAGGTTCTTTTACATTATTCATGAGGCCATAGCGCAACTGTCCGCCACGGGCATTACGGAAGTGATTCCATTGCCATGTGGCCGGTTCTCTGAACCGTTCGGGAAGAATATTCTTTTTAAACATGATGTAGCCACCTTAGGAAAAAAGGTGGGTTTATGCAATGTGTTTTTTAGAGGAGGGGCGTTTGTGGCCTTGGTCTCTGTCTATTCCAGCGCCTTAACGATTCCTTCGGTCATTTTCTTGGCATCGCCGAGGAGCATCATCGTGTTGTCGGCGAAGAAGAGCGGGTTATCAACCCCGGCATAGCCCGATCCCAGAGAACGCTTGATAAACAGAACCGTTTTGGCTTTTTCAACATCCAGAACCGGCATGCCGTAGATCGGCGATGAGGTGTCCGTCTTTGCCGATGGGTTGGTAATATCGTTGGCACCGATAATATAGACAACATCGGTTTGGGCGAAGTCACGGTTAATGTCTTCCAGTTCTAGGACTTCATCATACGGAACATTGGCTTCGGCCAGTAAAACATTCATGTGGCCGGGCATACGACCTGCGACGGGGTGAATGGCATATTTAACGCTGACACCTTCTTTTTTCAGGAGGTCAGCCATCTCACGCAAAGCATGCTGTGCCTGTGCTACAGCCATGCCGTAACCGGGTACGATAATAACGCTGGAGGCGTTTTTCATGATATAGGCGGCATCTTCCGCCGAACCCATTTTGGCGCTGCGGTCACCCATATCAGTTGCCGCACTGTTATCCTGTTCACCGCCGAAGCCGCCCAGAACGACATTGAGGAAAGAGCGGTTCATGCCTTTGCACATGATATAGGATAGAATCGCACCGGACGCCCCGACCAGTGCCCCGGTAATAATTAGCAGATTGTTATGCAGGGTAAAGCCGATACCGGCTGCCGCCCATCCGGAGTAACTATTGAGCATGGACACAATAACGGGCATATCTGCGCCGCCAATCGGGATAATGATCATGATACCCAGCAGGAAGGCGAGAAGCACAACGGCCCAGAAATAGAATGTGCCTTCTGTAGAGCAGAGCATAACAAAGAGAAAGAGCAGGAGGAGGCCCAGAGCGGCATTCAGTTTATGTTGGCCGTCGAAAACAAGAGGTTTTCCTGAAATCACGCCCTGTAACTTGCCCCAGGCAATGATAGAGCCGGTAAATGTAATAGCACCGATTGCCGTACCCAATGCCATTTCGATCAGGCTGGCGGTTTTGATGTCACCCTTAATGCCGATGCCGTAAGCTTCCGGGTTATAGAAGGCCGCAGCCGCGACACAGACGGCCGCCAGACCGACAAGCGAGTGAAAGGCGGCAATAAGTTGCGGCAGGTCGGTCATGTCAATGCGTTTGGCAATCACGTAACCAATAGCACCACCAATGGAGATGCCCAGAATAATCAGGCCGTAAGACGAAACAACCGGCAGTAACAGGGTTGTGACCATGGCAAGGGCCATGCCCGACATGCCGAATGACAGGCCTTGCCGTGCTGTTTCAGGATGCGATAAGCCCCGCAGAGCCATGATAAAACAGACCGAAGCAATCAGGTAAGCCAGAGGAGCGAGTGTTGCCATTATTTTTAGCCCTTCTTCTTGAACATATGCAGCATGCGGCGGGAAACGAGAAAACCGCCGAAGATGTTAACGCTGGCCAGAATAACAGCCAGAAAACCCATAAATTTGGAAAAGCTCATATCAACCGGACCGACGGCAATTAAAGCCCCGACAATAATAACGGATGAAATGGCGTTTGTGACAGCCATCAGAGGCGAGTGCAGAGCGGGTGTCACATGCCAGACAACGTAATAGCCGACGAAGCAGGCCAGAATAAAGACGGTAATGCCTGTGATCAGGAAGCCGTCGCTATGTTCTCCGGCAGAGGCAAGCATAGCCCCGGCCTGTACGGCAATGGAAGCGGCCTGATTGGAAAGCTCCTGCGCCATATTAGCAAGGTTAGCTGCATTTTCTGTGAGTGTTGTGTCTGTGTTCGTCATGACGATGGTTCCCTACTTTGCGTTTGCTGCTTTTTTCTTTGGGGTCGCAGGTTTTGCCGTGGTTTTTTTCGCAGTTGTTTTCTTTTTTGGTGAAGCCGGTGTTTCTGTCTTTGCGGCAGGCTTTTTTGTCGTAGGTTTTGTTGTTGCGGATTTTGTTGTTGCCGTAAATTGCGGATGTATAATTTTACCGTCTTTGGTCAGGGCAATGCCCTTTACAATGTCATCGTCCCAGTCTATCTCCAGCTTTCCGTTCTCTCCATTAATAACGAGGGTCAGGAAATTGAACAGATTTTTGGCGTACAGGGCCGAGGCATCCGTTGCCAAACGGCTGGGTACATTATGGTGTCCTATGATTTTGACACCTTGTTCTTCAACAATTTTCCCGGCTTTGGAAAGGGCACAGTTGCCGCCCTGTTCTACAGCCAGATCAATAATCACAGAACCGGGCTTCATGCTTTTAGCCATTTTTTCCGTGACAAGAACCGGAGCGGGCCTGCCGGGAATAAGGGCTGTGGTGATGACAATATCCTGTTTGGCAATTGTTTCTTCAACCAGCGCAGCTTGCTGTTTCTGATAGTCTTTCGACATTTCCTTTGCATAGCCACCGGCGGTTTCAGCTTCCTTGAACTCATCATTTTCGACAGCAACGAAGGTGCCGCCTAGTGATTCAACTTGTTCTTTCGCGGCGGGGCGGACATCGGTAGCCGATACAATGCCACCCAGACGTTTAGCCGTTGCAATAGCCTGTAAACCCGCAACGCCGGCTCCCATAACGAAAATACGGGCCGGCGGGATCGTGCCGGCGGCTGTCATCATCATGGGAAAGGCCCGGCTGAAATGCTCCGCGGCATCCAGAACGGATTTGTAACCGGCCAGATTAGACTGCGAAGAAAGAACATCCATGGACTGCGCCCGTGTGATCCGGGGCATAAGCTCCATGGAAAAAGCATTAACGCCCGCTTTGGCGTAGTGTGCTGTGAAACTTGTGTGTTTATAAGGGGCCAGCATGCCGACCAGCATGGCACCCTTGGGAACGACTTTTAACTCTGATTCCGTCGGCGCCTGCACACACAAGACAATGTCAGCGCCTTTGCAGGCTTCTTCTGCCGATTTAACGATTTTGGCCCCGGCTTCTTTGAACATGTCGTCGGTAAAAGAGGCGTCATGTCCTGCGCCGGTTTCTATTTTGAGTTCACAACCCAGCCCGGATAGTTTTTTAACAGTATCCGGTGAGGCCGCAACGCGGCGTTCATGGGGGGTGGTGGCTTTGGGGATTGCAATTTTTAGGCTCACGAAATCTGTCCTCGTTAATTACTATTATGCCAAAGAAAAGCAAGGCATCGCTGCCGATATAATCTTGTGGCAGCATGCCTTATCTTTTCCACTTTGTGAAGTCTTCTTGTGTGTTGTGCGGCGTAATTTCATTATTTTCCTCTTAACGGGCTTGCACTTATTGCTGTTCTTGTTTAGATTCAAAAGCGTAGGGTTTTGTTCTCTACTCAAATCTTATCGTGTTTTATCCCATGTTTTTTCTTAGGTTACTTTTTCTGGTTCTGTGCGCAGCTCCGCTTTCTGTATCGGCGGAGCCGCTAGGCGTTGCTGTGGAAGCGGCACTGAATTACCATCCCAGTGTCGAGGCTGCGCTGGCAAACAGGGATGCTCTCAGGGAAGAACGGAACGAAGAACTGGCTGCTTTTTATCCCGACCTTGATGTGCGTACGGCGACGGGCCGTCTCTTTGGTGATAACAGCACCAGCCGGGGCTTGAGTGTCACGCGGGGATCAGGCTATTCCTATTTGTGGGAAGGCGGTGTCACCCTGACGCAGATGTTGTATGACGGTAAGGAAACGATGAATCGTGTCGAGGCCGCCGATGCGCGGCGTGAATCGGCGAATTACAATATTGCGGATGTCAGGGAAAGCCTGTCTTTGCGAACGGTTGTGACTTATCTGGATGTTGTGCGCAGTCGTGAGATTATCGCCGATATTGTAGAGCATAGTAAAGTTATTGAAGATTATGTAGAGCGTATTGGAGCAATGGTGGAGCAGGGCGGCGCCGATGAATCAATGTTTGTTCAGGCCCGTGACGTGAAGGCGCAGCTTGATAACACTCTGGCCAGTGTCGAGGGGCAGCTTCGTGCATCCCACGCCGATTATGCAGAGATTACAGGGCATTTTCCTGATGACCCGATGCCGCGTCCCGTGCCGCGGCTGGATATTATTGTCGATGATGTTTCTGATTCAGTTCAATATGCGCTGGATCATCACCCCATGTTACGCTCTATCGCTTTGACGGAAGAGGCTTCAACGTTTGATGTTCAGGCGGAGAAATCTAATTTTTACCCGGATTTTAACGGGGAAGTGTCTTATCTGAAAAGAGATCAGAAAGACGTGATTGGCGGGGAAGTCGTTGACGCCAAGGCTCTGGTGCGTATGAACTGGCATTATTCTCTTGCCGGAGCACAGAAATCGCGGGTCAATAAAACCCTGCACCGGGCTTCTGAAAGCCGGGCGCAGGGTCTGGAGAAGCAAAAACGGGTGGAGCGCGAAATTCGTGTAGCCTATAACGAACGCAATACAGCGCAGCGCCAGCTCGAGATTTTGAGTGAACGTCGGGATATTAACCGGGATTTATTCAAAACCTATGAGGTTCAGTTTGAAGGCGCGCGCGCTAATCTTTTGCAACTTATGCAGAGCGAAAACGCGTTGTTCAACGCCGAATTGTCCGTTGTGAATGGAGAATTCAGGGTCATGGCGGCACAGTTTGCCATTTTAGCCAGTACGGGGAGGTTGCAGGAGGCGCTGAGCGTTGTTCCCGCAGCAGGCCATGGCAACTGAAAATGAAAACAAGAAAGATATTTTAACCTCCACAGCGGATGCTGTGTCTGTTGATTCTCTTCTTGAATGTCTTGTTTTTGTAACAGGTCATTATGGACGGGCGAAGTCGGCAGATGCTTTGAAGGCTGGCTTGGCCTACGATGAAAAGGGAATGGGACCGGCTCTCTTTTGTGAAGCAGCGGATCGTCTGAGTTTGAAAACAAAAATTTTACGCCGCCGGGATCTGAAGAAAATTTCCGCCCCGGTCCTGCCGGCAGTTTTGATTTTAAACGAGGGACAAGCCTGTGTTTTGCTGTCTTTTCATGCCGATGGTAAAAAAGTAAAGATTTTTACGCCGGAAACGGGTGCTGAAAAAGATGTTAAGCTTTCTGATTTGCTGAAATCTTATGCGGGGTACGTCATTTACGTTCATCCGCAGCCGCAATTTTCCGATCCTGAGTATCAACATAAGGAAGATGAAGCTGACCGTCACTGGTTCTGGAGCGCTTTGTGGGACAACAGAGACCTGTACCGGCGCGTTGTGGTGGCGGCTATCCTGATTAATTTGTTTGCTTTGACCAGCCCGATTTTTATCATGAATGTCTATGACCGGGTGATACCTAATAATGCGATTGAAACAGGATGGGTTTTGGGAATAGGAGCTTTGACCGTTTTCCTGTTCGATTTTGTGATGCGGACTTTGCGGGGGTATTTTATAGATTTGTCGGGGCGGCGTATTGATGTTGTTGTGTCGCGCCGTATCTATGATCAGCTTTTAAATATCAAACTGGCCGGACGCCCGCCTTCCAGCGGTATGTTTGCCAGCATGTTGCGGGATTTTGATTCTGTCAGGGACTTTTTGACATCGGCGACGATGACGGCTGCTGTTGATTTGCCGTTTACCTTTTTCTTTTTGTTCGTCATTTTTATTATAGGAGGTCCCATTGCTTTTATGCTGGCGTGTCTGATCCTGATTGTGATCGGTGCTGGTTTGCTTTTGCAGTGGCCGTTGAAGCAGGTTGTGCGGAAGTCCGTTCATGCCTCCGAAGCCAAGCATGGTTTGCTTGTGGAAACGATTAACGGGCTGGAAACAATCAAGGCCATTAGTGCCGATGGGCGTATGCGTTCCCGTTATGAGAGTTATGTTGGTGACAGTGCGGCCACAGGCCAAAAATCCCGATTCATATCCGGATTGACTGTGAATATTGCCACTTTTTTACAACAAAGTGCCACCATCATTATTGTGCTGATGGGCATGTATATGGTGCGTGACGGGGATATGACCGTTGGTGGTCTGATTGCCTGTGTTATTCTTGGTGGGCGGGCGATTACCCCGATCGGGCAGATTGCCAATTTGCTGACGCGTTATCATCAGGCCAGTACGTCTATGAAGACCCTTAACAGGATTATGAAGCTTCCGGTGGAGCGTCCGCCACACCGCCAATTTCTTCACAGGCCGTCTTTGCAGGGGAAGATTGCTTTTGACAAAGTCGGCTTTTCTTATCCTCAAACAGACCGCAAAGTTTTGGAGGGCGTTTCTTTTACGCTGGAGCCCGGAGAAAATGTCGGTTTGATAGGCCGTATAGGGTCAGGAAAAAGCACGTTAGCCCGTCTGATTATGGGGCTGTATGACCCGGATGAAGGGTCTATGTACGCGGATGATACGGATTATCGTCAGATTGATCCGGCGGATCTACGCCGTAATATTGCTTATATTGCACAGGATATTGTTCTGTTTCGCGGCACGATACGGGAAAATATTGCTATGAGCCGACCGCAGGCTTCCGAAGAGGAAATTTTGCACGCTGCGAAATCGGCAGGAGTGCATGAATTCGTGTCACGCCACCCCATGGGCTATGATGCGCCCGTAGGGGAACGCGGTGAAGGCTTGTCTGGCGGGCAGCGTCAGGCCGTTGCTTTGGCCCGGGCGATGTTATTAAACCCTCATATCATGGTTTGTGATGAGCCGACCAATGCCATGGATGTGCAGGCCGAGGAAGGCTTTGTGCGCCATATTCGTGAACAGATAGTGGACCGGACGTTCATTTTGATTACGCACAGGCAGCATCTTCTGTCTCTGGTCGATAGGTTGATTTTGCTGGATCAGGGGCATGTTATTGCCGATGGACCACGTGATAAGGTGATTGAAGCATTGGCGCAGGGTAAGGTGGCTGTTCCTAAAGAGTAGCTACAGAAAGTAGATAATTTTTCTTATGTTAACTGTTTGTTTACGTATGATCTATATAAAGGCGGTAAGTTCGATATGACAACAGAAACGGAGTTCATGAGTGAACTGGAAGCGGCAACGCGTATGCGGTCTGCCAAGGCTTCCAATCTACTTCTGGTCAGTATTACGGCTCTGGTTTTGTTCTTTGTGGTTTGGGCAAACGTATCGGAAATAGAGGAACTAACCCGGGGTGCCGGGCAGATTGTACCGTCGCAGGAAATACAGGTTGTGCAAAGCCTGGAAGGCGGCATTCTGGAAGAGATTTTAGTCACAGAAGGTGACAATGTAAGAAAAGGGCAGATATTACTGCGTATCAGTGATGTGGCTTTTGCTTCCGAGGAACGGGGCGTAGAGGCCCGGTTTTTAAGTTTACGGGCAAAAAAAAGCCGTCTGACGGCAGAGTCGAGAGGAGAAGAGTTTGTTATGCCGGTTGATGTTATAGAAAAAGCACCCAAGATTGCCGCCAATGAAGCTGCTCTTTATAAGTCGCGGCAGATGGAATTGGATAATGCCATAGCTATATTGAAAGACAGTACTGATAAGGCCGTGGCGGATCAGGGGGAAGCGAAGGCTCAGATCAAACGATTGCAGGATAGCCGGGCTTTGTTAAGGCAGGAATTGGCGATTACGCAGAAAATGGTGGCGCAAAAAGCCGTGCCGAAGCTGGACGAAATTCGCCTGCGTCGTGAATTATCGGATATATCCGGTCAGTTGAACGTACAGAAAGAAAAGCAGGTTGGGCTGGCGGCGTCTTTGAGCTCTGTCAAAAACCAGTTGGCGGATCAAAAAAATAAATTCCAGACACAGGCTTTGGGAGAAATGGGTGAAGTGGAAGGCGAAATGGCGCAATTGGAAGAAAGCCTGAAATCCATCGGCGACCGTGTTGACCGCAGGGATGTACGGGCGCCGGTCGATGGTATTGTGAATAAGATTGCGATTAAAACAATTGGCGGTGTGATTGAACCGGCGCACAAGCTGGCGGAAATTGTGCCGGTGGATGATGAATTGAAAGTGATTGCCCGTGTGCGCCCTGATGACATTGCTTTTCTTGAAATCGGGCAGAAAGTTAGCGTGAAGGTCAGCGCCTATGATCCCCAGCGTTACGGCAGTCTGGAAGGCCGTTTGGTGCGGATTGCTGCGAATAGCGTGACGGACCGGGATGGCAATGTCTTTTTTGAGATTGAAGTGCGGACGGACAGGAACTATCTCGGCACGGAAGACAAGCCCTTGCCGATTACGCCCGGCATGGTCGCGCAAACGGAAGTGATAACCGGTAAGCGCACGATTATGGAGTATCTGATGAAGCCCATTCTGCGCGCCCGGAGCGTTGCTTTGACGGAGCGCTAGCAAGCGTGAGCGTGAGCGTGTAAAGTGAATGACGAAAGGTTGTTCAACAGGCTCTTGTTATGACTAAATTTCTTACCAATCGCTGGTCTCATTTTCTGATTTTGTTATGCGTGTTGTTCGGCTTCGTGTTTTTTGTCGCCTCTGATCAACCCATAAGACAGCGCATTCAGTTTCTTATTTTTGACGATTATCTGAAATCCCATCCCCGTGAGACAACCGGGGATGTTGTGGTTGTTGATATTGACGATAAATCTCTGGCTCTGTTCGGGCAATGGCCATGGTCCAGAACGGTGATGGCGGATATTGTCCGTACGCTTGATGACATGGGCGCGCGCGTGATTGCTTTTGATGGTGTTTTGGCAGAACCGGATCGTACGTCACCATCCAAAATACTGGAATATTTGCCCGGCAATATCGTTGAAGAGCTAAAGAAGCAAGGGGATCTAAATCTGGGGGATAACGATGTTGTCTTGGCGCAGGCTATAAAGGAGGCTGGGAATTTTGTCGGTGCTTTTTCTCATGGTCACAATAAAGAAGCGCCTCGTATCGTAAGCGATATTTTGAGCCAGCCTCCCGCCGTCAAAAAATATTTTCTGAACCATTCCCGTAATTTTGACGGGATTGCTAAATTTTTGCCGGTTCTTGAGGATGTCCTTGCGGGGAACGGCAGCTTTATGGCGCAGGATGAAGTCGATAGTATTATTCGCCGTACCAGCATGGTCTTAAGCGATAGGGAACGCCTTTATCCCTCGCTGACTGCCGAAGTTGTCCGTGTTTCACATGGCGATCGAACACCGGTCATGAAACTCGGTCTGAATAAAGCGTTCAGCGAGGACAAGGCCGATACGCAATACAGGTTTATTATTGGCAACTATGAAGTGCCTGTCGATAGCAGGGGTATGATATGGCTCCATTTTCGTCAATGGGACAGGGAACGTGATTATATACCGGTTCATGAATTGCTGGATAGGATGGCGTTTGAAAAATTTAAAACCAGGCTGGAAGGAAAAATCGTTCTTATCGCCTCCAGTGCGGAAGGGCTTTTGGATTTAAGACCGACACCGCTGGGCCTTTATCCCGGTGTGGAAATCCATGCGAATGCCATTGAACAGATACTGGATAATGATTTTTTGCTGCGCCCCCGGATTGTAAAAGATTCGGAGAATAACTTTATTCTGGTCGTGGGGCTTTTAACGATCTTTCTGGCGCCCTTTATCGGTGTTTCGTGGCTTGCTGTTCTTTATGGCGGTTTGACCTGTCTTGTCTTTTATATTTCGCGTGCTGCCTTTCTTGATTGGGGGCTTTTAATAGATCCCATTTACCCTTCAATCGCAGCGCTTTCGATTTTCATGTTATCAAGTATCCTGACCTATATCCGTACGGAATCGGAGCGTAAGCAAGTGCGGGAGGCTTTCGGTCTTTATATCTCCCCGGATTTTATGGAGGAACTGGCAAAGGACCCGGATAAATTGAGACTGGGTGGAGAAACACGGGAACTGACCGTGATGTTTTCAGATATTCGCAGTTTTACGAGCATTTCAGAAACCATGTCACCGGAAGCGCTGATCCAGCTTATGAATGACTTCCTGACCCCGATGTCTGATCTTGTCATGGGAAACCGGGGGACGATTGATAAATATATGGGCGATGCCATGATGGCCTTCTGGAATGCGCCGCTGGATGATGAAGATCACGCGCGCCATGCCTGTGTGGCGGCTTTGAAAATGAATGAAGAGCTGCAACCGATTAACGCAGAACTGCTCCTGCGGGCGCAGGAAGAAGGGCGCAAGCCTGTTTTGCTACAGGCTGGTATCGGGCTTAATACAGGCCCGGCCAGTGTGGGTAATATGGGGTCGAAACAGCGTTTTGCCTATTCCGCATTGGGCGATACGGTCAATCTGGCATCCCGGCTGGAAGGGCAGACGAAAACATACGGCGTGGACATTTTGATCGGGCTGGAAACACAAAAGCAGGTGTCGGATTTTGCCACGCTGGAGCTTGATCTGCTGCGTGTGAAAGGCAAGGCGGAGCCGGTACGGGTCTTTACCTTGCTGGGTGATGAAGCCTATGCCGCGGACTCATCATTTAAGGCCTTGCGGGATATGCATAACAAGATGATCGCCAGCTACCGTTCTGCGGATTTTAAGGCGGCAGAAAGGCAATTGGCCGAATGTTTGCGTTTATCCGATGAGCGTTTGGCTGCGTTTTACAGCCTGTATCAGCAACGGCTTAAGGATATGCATAAAACCCCGCCGGCTGACGATTGGGATGGCGTTTATGTTGCGACATCAAAATAGAGCCTTTTTCCCGTAATTTCTCTAACATTAAGAAATTGTTAAACAATTTTATGTCATCCTTGTGGCATGTTGCCTGTAAATTTGCGGAAAATGTGCATATTTGATATGCTTATGGCAACGGTTAAAAAAGATAAATAAATCAGGGTGTGTTAATATGGCTAGTAATTCTACAACTTTTAACGGCGTTGCCCGTCCCTCTCAGATGACAAGTCCCTTTGATGATATTACGGATACGGCTTTGCCTGCTGCCTGGGGGCTTACCAAGCAGGCTTGGGGGGCGGGTAAGGATTTAGCGTCTGAATATCCAACAGCTACCAAATGGATTAGTTTTGCTGCTGGCCTGTCTCTGTTTTCCATGATGAGTCCTGCTCTGAAACATATTCCCCTGATAGGAAAAATGTTTCAAATTCCTTATGTAGGTAAGGCATTGATGATGATAGCCGCTTTTGGGGGGGCGAATCTGGCTTCGGCTAAACTGGCGAATTTGGCAACGGAGAAGAAGTTTTATGACGATAATCCGGATTTAAGAGTAGCGAAGGAAGCACGGGAAAATCTTAAAGAACGGAACGATCATGCGCAACGCATTGCTTATGAAGGAAAACTCGGTGAATTAAAGCCTTTGGTGGAAAAACACGGCGTGAATCCTACGGACGCGCTTTATAGTGCTGCATTGGGAGGCCAGAGGGAGTCTGTGGCTTATTTGATAGGTCAAGGTGCTGATTCAGGTGCTGTGGTAGAAAAACTCGACTCTCTGAAAGACAAGGTCGTTTGGGCTAATGACCCGGACGGCTACAGATCATTTGAAAGAGGAATTCAGCTTGTAAAAGAACAGGCAAAGCTTATTACGCCCAATTCATCCGCGGCATCATCGGTAGAAGAAAAGCCGGTTGTGTCTAGGGGGATATCTGACGTGGTGTCTTTTGATCCGGATATTGCCGATCTTGTGGCAACCGGGAATGTCGTGGCTCTGCAAGATATGATGGAATCACGGAATATAAGCATGAGTCCCAGTTTTGGACAGGATATGCTGTTTAACGCAGCGCGGAATTACCAGCCGTCCATGGTGGAACACCTCATCGACCGGGGTGTTGATTACAGTCGAACTTTGGTGGAGCTTGAGTCTCATAAAAACAACCCGAATTTGAATAATGATAAGCGTGATTATCAAAGAGCCATCGATCTGGTGACAGACAAGTCCCAAAAAGTCGAGGATGCTTACGGCGCAGCCAGAAGCGGGAATTCCTCAAAGTTGACATGGTTGGTTAATCAAGAAAAGGGCGGCGTCACGATGCGTTCTCTGGAAGCCCGGGATACGATGCTTGAAGCGGCCAAAGGCCAGCACGGTTCTGTAGTGAAATATCTGAAAAGCCAGAATTACAACTCTGAAGCGGAAATTAAGGCCCATGCCATTGGTCCGAAAGTCGATCTTGCCGGTAAGCCGCATCTTCAGGAAACCGCGAACGCGATCAACTTTATGAAACGGGCGGAGCCCGGTAGCGGGAACGGCGTTAGTCCAACAAAGGATATGAATCAAGCGGCTGATCCGTACACAACATGGGGTCAGGACGGCCTTCCCGTTGGAGAGACGCTGGAAAACGACGTTGAACCGGCACCAGAAACGGCTCCGACACCGGGTGGTGGTTAGAAGACCCTTCTGGAATTAAAACCTTCATTTTTGGCGGTGGCGGCTGTATAAAGGCCGTCATGAGCGCTTTTTCAAACAAAAAACAGAGTAATGACCTGCTCATCCGTCAGGAGGAGTTTGCTGTTTGTCCGGGTATCAGTGATCTGTCGCAGGAGTGCGCTGTGGCTGTGGCCGTATCCGGTGGACCGGACAGCATGGCATTGTGCCGTTTATTGGCTGATTATGCCGCAGAGCACGGCGGGCCGGAGATTTATGCTGTGACGGTCGATCATGGCTTGCGTCCCGCGGCACGGGACGAAGCGCTTCAGGTGGGGGTGTGGCTCAAAGACTGGCCGTTTGTAAAACATGACGTGCTGACAATTCCGCCTGTAGAGAATATGTCTTCCCGCATTATGGAGGCGGCTAGAGACGGGCGGTATGCCCTGATGGCCGCTTATTGCCGGGAACAGGGTATTGATAGGCTTTTTCTTGCCCATCACAGGGATGATCAGGCCGAAACCTTCCTGTTTCGGTTGGCCAAGGGAAGCGGTCTGGACGGCTTGTCGGCGATGCGGCCTTTGCAGGATTATGCTGATGATTTACAGCTTGTGCGCCCGTTGCTCGGATTTTCCAAGGACCGTCTTGTGGCGACTTGCGAGGAGGCAGCTGTTTCTTTTGTAACAGATCCGACCAATGAGAATGCGCGTTTTGCCCGGGCGCGGCTGCGGCAGGCACAATCCGTGCTGGAAAAAGAAGGCCTGACCGCCAAGCGTTTGGCTGTGACGGCATCCCGTATGGCACGGGCACGCGAAGCGCTGGACTTTTATGCTGACAATATTTTTAAGAATGTTGCTGCGGAGCAGGGGGATAAGCTTGTACTCGATTTTGCCCGCCTGCAAGCGGAACCGGCTGAAATTAGACTCCGTGTTTTGCTAAAAGCGATGGATATTAAAGGCTACGGCCCGCGTATGGAGAAGATGGAGGGTTTGGCCGCGCGTTTGTTTGAAGATCAAAGTTTCACAAAAGCGACATTAGGCGGTTTTATATTCCACTATGATCGGAAAAGAGGCCTGATTTGTATCGAAAAGGAAAAAAGTGGGAAATCCGCTTGTTTGCTTGGACAAAAGGCCTAACTATCTAGTAGGTTATTGGTTGTTGTTTTTTAACAGAAGGTACGGTGTTCCGTGAATAATTTTGGACGTAATCTGGTGTTCTGGTTGGCGATTGGTTTAACGCTGGCTTTTCTCTTTAATGTTTTTCAGGGAACGCAGGGGCAGCAGAATCAGGCCAGCCCGGCGGATGTTATGGCTTATAGTGATTTTATGGCCGAAGCGGCTACGGGTCGTATTTCCGATGTGATTATTAAGGGGCAGAATATTGAAGGCCATTACAGTGGTACGGGTCAGGATTTCTATGTTCTCGTTCCGAATAATGAAAATATCGTTGATCGACTTTCCGGTACGGGTGTTCGTATTCTGGCGGAGGCTGAAGAAGGTGAGAAGATCAGCGCCCTGAATATTCTTCTCTCATGGTTTCCGATGCTGCTTTTGATCGGGGTGTGGATTTTCTTTATGCGCCAGATGCAGGGCAAGGGTGGAAACGGTGCGATGGGCTTTGGTAAATCCCGCGCCCGCTTGCTGAGTGAGCATCACGGTAAGGTGACTTTTGACGATGTAGCGGGGATCGATGAAGCGAAGCAGGAACTGGAAGAGGTTGTTGAATTCCTGAAAGACCCGCAGAAATTCCAGCGTTTGGGTGGTAAAATTCCAAAAGGGGCGCTTCTGGTAGGGCCTCCCGGTACGGGTAAGACCCTTGTGGCACGGGCCGTCGCTGGTGAAGCGGATGTGCCTTTCTTCACGATTTCCGGTTCGGATTTTGTGGAAATGTTTGTGGGTGTTGGGGCATCCCGTGTGCGGGATATGTTTGAGCAGGGCAAAAAAAATGCACCCTGTATCATCTTTATTGACGAGATTGATGCCGTGGGGCGCCATCGCGGTGCCGGCCTTGGTGGCGGCAATGATGAACGGGAACAGACACTGAACCAGCTTCTTGTTGAGATGGATGGCTTTGAGGCCAATGAAGGTGTCATTCTTCTGGCAGCAACGAACCGCCCGGATGTTTTGGACCCGGCATTGCTGCGTCCCGGTCGTTTTGACCGTCAGGTCGTTGTGCCTTTGCCGGATGTAAAGGGTCGGGAGAAAATTATTACTGTCCATATGAAGAAAGTGCCTTTGTCGAAGAATGTAGATGCCAGTGTTCTGGCGCGCGGTACGCCCGGTTTTTCCGGTGCTGATCTGGCTAATCTGGTGAATGAAGCGGCTCTTCTGGCGGCCCGGCGTGGGAAGCGCGTTGTGAGTATGGAGGAGTTCGAGGAATCCAAGGACAAGGTCATGATGGGGACGGAGCGTCGATCCATGGTGATGACGGAGGATGAGAAAAAACTGACGGCCTATCATGAGGGGGGGCATGCCATTGTCGCTTTGCATGAGGTTGAATCTGATCCGATCCATAAAGCGACGATTATTCCCCGCGGGCGGGCTTTGGGGCTTGTGATGCGCTTGCCGGAAGGTGACAGGATTTCCATGTCACGGGCAAAATTGAAAGCTGATCTGGCTGTGGCTATGGGTGGTCGGATTGCGGAGGAACTGATTTTCGGTTATGACAAGGTTACAACCGGCGCTTCAAGCGATATAAAAATGGCGACGAGTATGGCGCGGCATATGGTGACGGAGTGGGGGATGTCTGAAAAGCTCGGTCCGCTGCATTACGGTGCGGATCAGGAGGAGGTTTTTCTGGGGCATTCTGTGGCGCAGACCAAGAATCTCTCTGATGCTACGGCGGCTCTTGTTGATTCTGAGATCCGGTTGATTGTCGAAACGGCCTATAGCCGCGCTGAAAAAATATTGCAGGATAATATTGATGAGCTTCATATTCTGGCAAAGGCTTTACTTGAATATGAGCTTCTGTCCGGTGATGAAATCAAGGCCGTGTTGCGTGGCGAGCCGATTATTCGTGAAGAATCGCCTGAAGAGGATGAAAACGCCAAGCCAAAAACCTCTGTGCCCACCAGTGGCAGTGGTATAGAGGACGATGATTTTGGCATTGATCCCGAACCGCAGGGCGCCTGACTTTCTCTTGACATAACTTTTGCTTTTATGCTACCAAGCGTCCATATGAATGAAATATGGGTGCCTTTTGGTATCAGAAGAGGAAAAAGATTATGAGCGATGCGTTTTGGAACAAAAAAGCTGTTCAGTGGGGTGTGGCCATTCCTGTGGGTTTGGCTTTTGCTTTTGCCGCCGGATACGGGTATGAGGGCATTACAAACGTTAAAATAGTGAAGGAATTTGTCGATAGGGAAGTGGAAGTTGTCAGAGAAGTTCCTAAAGAATTTATACCCAAGGGCTATGATTTCATTCCTGAAGGCTACACCGTTCAGCCCGTACCAGATAAAGGCTACATGGAAACGGTTTATGAGTTCACAAGCCCTTATGATTTGGATAAAAAGATATTTGAAATCAAAGGCAACGTGACGGATGGTTGTACTTTAACGGGGCAATTCGGCCATTGGATTAAGAATACTGGTGAGACTTTCCCCCTCGTAAATGCCTTGCAGGATGCTATGGCTGCGGAACCGCGGCGGCATATTCCCGGTCTGAATAAGAACGTAGCTCAGCATATTGGAAAGTTAAAACTGACATGTTGGGTGCCGGGCAAGGATTCCAAACCCGCACCTCAATAACCTTAAATGAAGGAATAACAGGATGAGTTTTTTAAAGAACAAAAAAGCGCAATGGATTTCAACATTATCGTTGTTGGGTGTCTTTGGATTAGTTGCCGGCGGCGCTTTTGAAGATGACGGTTACAGTACCGTAGAGGTTCTTAATATAAGAAACCCTTACGAGCAGGGCCGTAAGAGCTACACCAATCTTAAGACTAATAATTGCTATATGTGGGGCTATTTCAGGGAAGGTGTAGACGATTATAATGCCCGAGCCGCGGTTCTTAAGGGGTTGCGCGGCATTATAGCGACAAAAAAACCGCTTGAAATGCCGGGGTTGATCGGAGATAAAGCGGATAACTTCCAATTATTAGCACTCGAATGCAGGGTTAAAGACACACCTAAACCCGCAGGAACAGCGCCCCAATAGTTTTGAATAGGAGACGTATGCCATGAGTTTTTTGAAGAATAAAAAGGCACAATGGATCACAACCTTGTCACTGGCGAGCCTGTTTGGGTTGTACGCAAGTGGTGTTTTTGAAAGCGATTACACAACGGAGACATTGCTGGATATAGAGACATCTTTTAGCGGTGATTTCAGTGGGTTCGGTGGTATTGGTATTGACGTTGATAACTGTGAACTGGATGGCCGTTTTCGGGGTGGTTTGAGTCCCGACGAAAGGCTGGCTGTTCTTGTAAAGTTTCATAAGATGATGGCCAATGATGTGCCTGCTATCGTTCCTTTTGTGAAATCCGATCTAACACCCTTTTCCTGGGTAACACTTGAATGTGATACGCCGAAAACACCGGCACCTTAACGTTCATTTCCGGTAGCAATCATCTGCAAACTGGGCTATGCAGTTAAGTATGACTCGTCAATATTTCGGTACAGATGGAATCAGAGGCCGGGCCAATCAATTTCCCATGACGGCAGATATGGCGCTGAAAGTCGCTATGGCGACGGCGCTTACTATCAAACATGATAATGGCGGCTTGCATCAGCATCGTGCTGTTATCGGGAAGGATACGCGCCTGTCCGGCTATATGTTGGAACAGGCTATGGCCGCAGGGTTTGAAGCCATGGGCATGGATGTTATTTTCCTTGGCCCTTTGCCGACACCGGCTGTGGCGATGTTAACGCGCTCTTTGCGGGCTGACGTTGGTGTTATGATTTCTGCCTCTCACAACCCATATGAAGATAACGGTATCAAATTATTCGGTTCTAACGGCTATAAGCTCTCGGATAAAATGGAACTGGCCATTGAGGCGCGTCTGGATCAGGATATGGAGCCTGATCTTGCGCCGCCGGATCGTCTGGGGAAAGCCAACCGTCTTGACGATGCTGCCGGGCGCTATGTTGAATTTATTAAAGGCAGTTTCCCCCGCCGCCAGAGCCTTGCCGGGCTGAAAATCGTGGTGGATTGCGCGCATGGCGCGGCTTACAAAGTGGCACCGCAGGTGCTGTGGGAACTGGAAGCCGATGTTGTGCCAATGGGTGTAAAACCAAATGGCCGGAATATCAACGAGGCGTGCGGCGCCACGGCGACAGAGGCGTTACAGGCCAGAGTGCTGGAAGAAAAGGCCGATATTGGACTGGCGTTGGATGGTGATGCCGACCGTCTGATTATGGTCGATGAAAAAGGGAAGCGCGTTGACGGGGATCAGTTGATGGCGCTGCTGGCTTGTTCCATGAAGGAACGTGGTGAGTTGAAAGGAAATGCTCTTGTGTCGACAGTGATGTCGAATCTGGGGCTGGAGCGCTTTCTGGAAGAAAAAGATATAAAGATGATACGGACCCCGGTGGGGGATCGTTATGTTGTGGAGGCTATGCGTTCGGGTGATTACAATCTGGGCGGCGAACAATCCGGGCATATTATTCTGTCTGATTACAGCAGAACGGGTGACGGCCTTTTGGCGGCTCTACAGGTTTTAGCTATCTTTAAGAATGCAGAAAAACCGGCCAGTGAATCTCTGCATATGTTTGAGCCTTTGCCTCAAATATTACGCAATGTACGTTTTAAGAATGGTGCGAAGCCGTTGGATGAGGCGCAGGTCAAGGACGCTATCGCTAAGGCGGAGACTACACTGGCTAATGATGGACGTGTGTTGGTGCGTGCATCCGGGACGGAGCCGGTGATCAGGGTGATGGCCGAAGGTAATAACGCAGCACTGATTGAAACTGTTGTTTGCGATTTATGCGCCGTTATTGAAAGCCTTTGATAAGTCAGTATAATTTACTCAAATTTGACATCCCTTTACCCTTTTCATAATATGCACTGTAGGTTATTTTGGATGAGGAGGAATAAGAATGAAGAATCAGGAACAAAAAATATTGCAGGAACAGCTCTGGGACGCTGCGGCGCGGGGCGATTGTCGGAAAATTCGTATTTTGTCGGTTGCCGGCGTTGATTTTGATGCCCGCAATGAGGATGGCTTTACGCCTTTTAATGTAGCCACGCAGTATGGCCACTCGGATGCGGCTATGACGATTTTGGCGGCGCGGGAACTGCAATATTTACAGGAAATGGGCGTTGACCCGTCTGATTACTTCAATGAAAAGGGCGCCCCCCGGCACGAAGACCGCTCTGCGGCCTGACTTTTATTTGAAAATATCTGTAACGGTAAAAAAACTGACGACCTATAAGGCCGCCAGTTTCTG
>JAJFGQ010000019.1 GCA_021776075.1 Alphaproteobacteria bacterium
ACACAGGATATGGTTCTTTCACAACTGCACCGCAGCCCCTTGTTTTTCGGCACAGCTTTAACAACCTCAATCGACGACGCGTTGCTGACACTAAACAACAGCAACCAAACAAAACGAAAACCAACACGCGCACTGGCCATGACTTAAGCCATACGCTCTCCAATAAATAGATATAGTTGTTTTCATTAAGAACAAGACATTGTCATGCCCGCTTTATGCGGGCATCCGGCAAAACAAAGTGCGCAGCGGCGCCCATAACCAGACCCCCGCCGTTTTTATCCTGCTATCGCAGGATCGCGGGGGTAACGGGAGTGTCTTATTATTAATCGAAATTACTATATCAACCCGCTTTGCGTTTGAAGTTATGATGCGCTTCCACTTTACGGATTGTACCGGATTTGGAGCGCATGATAATGGATTGCGTTATCGCACCACCTGCAAAACGGCGTACACCGCGTAATGTCGTAGAGTCTGTTACGCCGGTCGCGGCAAACATCACATTATCGGGCTTGGCCAGTTCATCCGTTGAATAAATTCTGGCGCGGTCCGTAATGCCCCAACGATCCGCCCGCGCAATCTCATCATCATTCCTGAACACCAGCCGCCCCAACATGGAGCCGCCTGTGCATTGCAAAGCCGCCGCCGCCAGAACACCTTCCGGTGCGCCGCCTGTGCCCATGTAAATATCAATACCTGTTTCCGGGTCAGCCGTGGCCATAACGGCACTGACATCACCATCCTGAATAAGAGTAATCCGTGCACCCGCTTCCCGTACGCTTTTAATCATTTCCGCATGACGCGGCCTGTCGAGAATACAAACCAAAACCTCATCCACGCGCCCACCCTTAAAGGCTGCAATTTTCTTTACAACCTCAGAAGCCGGTGCATCAAGATCCAAAATATCGGCAGGAATACCCGGCCCTACGGCGATTTTCTCCATATAGACATCCGGCGCATTCAGAAAGCCGCCTTTGTCCGCGAAAGCCATAACCGCCATCGCATTCTGACCGCCTTTGGCTGTAATTGTTGTTCCTTCCAGCGGGTCGAGCGCTATGTCGATTTCAGGCCCGCCGGCGCCGACTTCCTCACCAATATAAAGCATGGGCGCTTCATCACGCTCCCCTTCCCCGATAACCACTGTGCCTTTAATAGCCAGAGTGTTCAGAGCCTCCCGCATCGCGTCCACAGCAGCCTTGTCCGCCGCCTTTTCATCGCCGCGTCCGACTTCCAGAGAGGCCGCCAGCGCCGCCGCTTCCGTCACGCGAATAGCCTCAAGCGCTAAATTGCGATCCATGGCAAATTTTTCATCATGGGGTGTGATATGTGTATATTGTTGTTCGGTCATTTGAAGCCCTGCAGACATGATTCCTGCCCTTTCCTGATGTGAACGAAAAGCAGAGTCAGCATAGAAGAGACAATGAACGCTTGCAAGAGGCTAGTGGTTTGGCAGCGGCACAGCAAAAAAGTCAAAGAATATCCACATAATGATCGTAGAAATACTCAAGGTCAAAAGCATGATCGGCGACCCTTTCCTGAACCACATACCCGGCGTAATCGCCAGACTCGGCTTGTTCTCTTTTTCAGCCAGACGCTCCGTCAATGTCACAATGAAAACATTAGCCGTTGAACCCAAATGTGTACCATTTCCGCCCATACCAACACCAATGGCCAAGCTCCACCATAACGGAGTCACAGGAATACCCTGCGCTTCCATACCCAGAATGATGGGAATCATCGCCGCCGTAAACGGGATATTATCAATCGCGGCCGATAAAAATGCCGCACCCCACATCAGAAGCAAACAAGCCGTCAACATGTCCGTCTCCACAATCGGCTGAATGAACTGCGCGATATATTCCAGAAAATGACTATTTTCCACGCCACCAATCATCACAAACAGGGAGACAAAAAACAGAAGAAGTGAAAGCTCCACTTCAGCCAGATATTCATCAAGGCTCGATTTGTACGTAATAAGCATCAAGGCCGTCAGGCCCAACGCCGCAACAACCCAAGCTTCCCAATGCAAAGCGTGGTGGAAAATAAAGAATACGACCATGACACCCAAAACACCAAGAGCAGCATACCATGTCTTTTTATCCGTAATCATACCGGTATCAGGAAAATCCGGTTTTTCCGGCGTCGCAGAAAGCTGCTCCCGGAACAAGAACTTCAGACCGAAAATGGTCGCTATCCATGCCACAAAAACAATACCGCCCATACGCAGGAAGAAGGTATTAAAATCAATACCGGCTGCCGAACCAATCATCAAATTAGGCGGATCACCGACAAGCGTCGCCACACCGCCCGTATCGGACAACAAGGCCGCCGCCAGAAGGAATGGAATAGGATTGACCCGCAAGGCCTGACAAATCAAGACAATCAGAGGGCCAAAAATAACCACGGTTGTTACATTATCGAGCAACAGGGAGATGACCGTCACCGCCGTCCCCATAAGAACCAACAACAGAAAGAGTCGTCCTTTACTGAAATCGGCAATCTTATAGGCCAGCGCTTGAAAACCGCCGGTTGGAATCATAATGGCCACAATGGTCATCATACAACCGAGCAAGAACACAACATTCCAGTCTATCGCTTCAATAGCCCGTTCCGGATCATAAAAACCAAATATCTGACCGCTAAAAACCATCGCCGCCGCACCGGCCATAGCCACCTTCGTCCGGTGCATACCATGCAAAGATTCCGTAAAAATACCAACAAATGTCAGAACCAGAATAAGTGCCGACACACCCATCGGCATATTCCAGATTAAATCGTGATGTTCCACCCGTCTTACTCCTCTATCTCTTTACCCTGCTCCAGTTCTGCTGCAATCCGAAGCAGTTCTGTAACTGTTGTTTGCGAAGAAATGAGCCCCGCCAAAACATTTGAATCGTCATCTTTTACAACCGGTATCGGGCTGCCATATTGCACAAGTAAACGTAACCCTTCACGTAAGGGGGTTTCAGGATGAACCGTAGCAACATCCTTAAACATCACATCTTCCACCTTTTGAGGCAAAACGGTAGCAAGTCGCTTGGCAACCCACGGTGCCATTCCGCTCAGGTGATCCAGACTAATATTCATATGCTTCAGGCGTTCCAGACCTTTCATTTCCCCCATCGTCACGGAAACAGGCAATATCTCGTGAAGCAAATGGTGAAAACTGAATAACCCCACCAGCTTATGTTGTTCATCCACAACAGGAACAGCGCGAATATTATGTTTGTCAAACAGGGCCAAAGCCTCGGAAACCGTTTGGTCCGGCCGAACCGATACAACGTCGGTAATCATTGCGTTACTGCAAGGCATGGAATTCTCCTCTATCGCGATACACACCATCAAATGCGGAGCGCAATATGCTCCGCTTTTTCAAAATTGGCAACCCCTGAAATGAATGTAATGTTTAAATTACCTATACAACTTTACCCGTTCAATCCGGCATTATGCATACGGGCATAAAGGCCGTCTTTGACAATCATCTCTTTATGAGTACCCCGTTCCACAACTTCACCCTTATCCAGAACAATGATCTGATCTGCATTTTGAACCGTGGAAAGACGGTGAGCAATCACGAGAGTCGTGCGGCCTTTTTGCAGTTTTTCGAGCGAGGCCTGAATAGCGCGCTCCGATTCATTATCAAGTGCCGATGTCGCTTCATCCAGCAACAATACCGGCGCATCACGAAGCATGGCACGGGCAATCGCAATACGCTGCCGCTGCCCGCCGGAAAGCTTCACGCCATGCTCACCCAGTTTTGTGTCATACCCTTCGGGAAGGGCCCGGATAAACTCATCCGCCGCTGCGGCCTTCGCCGCCGCTTCTATCTCCCCATCGCTAGCACCTTGCTTTCCGTAGGCAATATTGGCCCGAGCGCTATCATCAAAAATCGTAATATCCTGAGACACCAACGCAATATTACGGCGCAGGCTTTCAAAACCAACATCACGAAGATCTTGCCCATCCACAAGAACACGTCCCTCCACAACATCGTAGAAACGCGGCACCAAATTCATGGCCGTTGTCTTGCCACTACCGGACGGGCCGACCAAAGCCGTAACCTTGCCCGATGGCAGAGTAAAGGAAACATCATGCAAAGCATGCCCCTCATCAAAACCATACCGAAAAGAAACATTTTCAAAGACTATTTCCGGTTTTTGTACAGATAGTTCAATAGCATCCGGTTTATCCTGAATTTCGGCCTGCCTGTCCATCATATCAAACACACGCTCTGCCGCACCCAGACCCGTTTGCAAATTATTATTCAGCTTCGCCAAACGCCGCAAAGGTTCATAGGCCAGTGAAAAAGCCGCAATAAAAGACATCAAAGACCCGGCTGTTAACGTGCCGTCAGAAACCTTGTAGCCGCCATACATAATCACGCCCATCAAAGCCAGACCGATCAGGCTCTCATTCACCGGAGTTGAAAGATTGCCGATCTTAAATCCCTTAAAAAACAGCATCTTTACCCGGTCAATAGCCTGCCCGGCTCTTTGGCATTCATAATCCTCCATACCATAGGCTTTAACCTGCCGAATACCCTGAAAGGTCTGGGACATAAGGTCGGACAAATCTGCAATTTCGGTCTGGATTCCGCCGGAGACTTTCCTGAGACGGCGCCCCAAAGACGCTACAAAAATCGCCGCCGGCGGGAACGCGCAAACCGCAATCAAGGCCAGTGCCCAGTCCTGCCAGAACATCAGAGCCAAAAGAAGAATCAGCGTCAGAAAACTTTTACCCAGCCCTGTTAAACTATCAGACACCGCCGTACGCATGACATTGACATCACTAATCATACGCGCCACAAGCTGTCCGCTGGGGTTATCATGGAAAAACTTTAAATCCAGCCCCATAAAACGGGCAAAGAGATCACGCTGCACATCCGCAACAATAGACTGGCCGATAATATTCATGATCACGGTATGAATATAAGTAGACACGCCATTGACAACAAAAACGATAAACACCGCCGCCGCCATAGGAACAATCAAATGCGCTTTCCGGTTCACCAGAACCTCATCCAGAACCGGTTCTATTAATTTAGCAAATGTAGCCGTCATGGCAGATGCTACGAACATAAAGATGAAAGCAACGACCAACCGCCCGGCATAGGGACGCAAATACGCCCTGGCAAGGCGACGAACCATTGCCCAGGTCGAATAATCAGAATTTGGCTGAGCATTATCTGTGTTTTGAACCATTGCATTGTGTTACTATCAAACGAAGGAAACAGCAAGAGTATGACGAAAGAAAAGAAACAAAAACAGGACGTTAATTCTGCGTCTTCCAAGCCACATTTTACACCGCCTATCGGACTGGCGCTCGGTAGTGGTATGGCCCGTGGCTTTGCCCATATCGGCGTCATCAAAGCCCTCACCAGACATGGGATTGAGCCCACTATTGTTTCGGGAACATCCATAGGTGCTGTTGTCGGTGGATGTTATCTGGCCGGAAAACTGGATGAATTTGAAAAATGGGCCACCACACTCAGTAAACGGCGTATTTTTTCCTATCTTGATTTTAAAGTCCGCAGTGCCGGATTGATCGGCGGCAAACGCCTTGAAAAGGAAATGGAACGGTACTTTCAGGATTTGATGATCGAAGATTTGCCGCATCCCTTTATTGCCATTGCCTCGGACATGATAACAGGGCACGAAGTCTGGCTTCGTCAGGGAAAATTCATTGATGCCGTACGCGCATCCTTTGCCCTGCCCGGTGTCTTTCCGCCCGTAGAAATTAATCATCGCACACTGGTTGACGGCGCCCTTGTAAATCCCGTTCCCGTTTCGCCTTGTCAGGCTTTGGGTTCCCGTTTAACCATCGCCGTTGACCTGAATGCTGACCTCATCGGAAAATCGGCAAAACCGGGAGAAAACTACCAAACAATCACAGGATTTGACGTCTTCGACGACAAGGCTGTCCCCCCTGAAGACCAAAAGCTCTTCAAGGGCTCACTGACAAAACGTATTTTCAGGCGTGAACAAAACAACCCCAGCCTCTTTGGTGTCATGGTTTCAGCCTTAAATATCGTACAGGACCGCCTGACACGGTCCCGGCTTGCGGGCGATCCACCGGATGTTCATATCAAACCCCGAATCGGTCATATTGGCCTGCTGGAATTTGAACGTGCTCAGGAAATGATCGAAGAGGGAGAGCGGGCCGTCGAAGAAGCCCTTCCTGAAATCAAAGCCGCCATGCAAGTCCTTCTGCCGCCGACCATGCAACAAGACATAGTCGATTAAGCCGCAGCCTAAGCTGTTTGCTTTTTTTTGTGCTTACGATCAGGAAGAGCCTTGCCCCATTTCATGCGGTCCACCAAAAAAGTGGGGCGTACATTGTTATATTGCAGAGACAAAACATTCAAAGCACGATCTACATCACCGGGGTTCTGGCACCCTTTAAAAGAACCATAATGCAGACCATTTGTCACTAAGCAGGTATCAATGTTAAGGGAAGCAGCCCCCAGAATATCATGAGCCATCGTATCACCCACCATAATCGTTTGGCCGGGATAGATTTCTTTCTCCTGCAACAGCTTGACACAATGCTGATAGATCGGTTTATGCGGCTTGCCAATATAATGGACAACACCGCCAAAATCCTCATAACGGCGCGCAATCAGCCCCGGCCCCATCACATAGTTTTTACCAATCAAACCCCGGCTATCCGGATTTGCACAAACAGCCTTCAAACGCCGTCTTATTGCCGTCCGTAAAAGAGGCTCATAATAATCAACCATCGTCTTTTCAGGCGCATCAGAACCACTGATCAACAGAAAGTCGGCCGCGTCCATATCATCAACAACCTCAACATCAAGACCCTCAACAATCGACGTATCGCCGCCTCGACTCATAAGAAAACATGTCTGGCCAATGCCCTTGAAAAAACCGTCATCCTGATCCTTGATGCCCTGCCACGTCACTTCACCGGATGTTATAATCTCATCATACAAAGTCGGTGCAACGCCCAGTTTTTTCAGACGCTCTTTGTTATCTTTGGATCTTTTCCCGGAATTGGAAAGAATAATAACAAACTTTTTACGAGAGTTTAGTTCTTTTAGACATTCCAAAACACCATCATAGAGTTTTTCTCCATTATGGATGACGCCCCACTGATCTATGATAAAACCACTATAGCTATCTGAAATATCGGAAATGCCCTGGCAGAATTTTGTTTGCCCCATAAGAAAACCTCTTGCTTGAAAACCATACTAGAAAAAGCATAGCTGAAAATTATCAACAAAAGATTATCATCCGATCACAGAAAACAATCAAGAGGCACGTTTCTCTTCTTTTCCTGTTTTTGCATCGCGCCCGGCAGCACTACACAGGACATGATAGAGCTTCCCAAGGTCGCTCGAGGCAAAGGTCGACCCCAACAAAGCACCATGATCATTGGCCACAGCTTGTTCATACATATCTTCAAACTGGCGCATGAACCTCTGAACATAGGTACGGAACTCCGTATCGTTCGCAAATTTATCACGAATCTTATCCATAGGCATGTCATCACCCATTTGGGCCAGACGCCGTGTAAAGGCCGCCACATCGCCCTTCTGGAAAGCTTTCCATGTACTGGCAGACACTTCGCCTTCCAATTTGCGCGTAAAATCAACAGACAAGGAATGCAGACTTTCGACAATAAATTTCGCCGCTGTCATAAAGCCTTCTCTCTGCGTCCGCCACTCTTCCTTACGGATTTTTTCAGCATGGTGAGAGGCATCCTGCACAGCCTTGAACAAAGCATTGGACTGACGACTAAAGGCATGCGACGCATCATCCGCTGTCTTGATTGCCGAACGGGAAACACTGAGAAGGCGTTCGGATTCTTCTGCCAAACCTTCACGGGATTGCCCGATATTCGATACGATATCACCCGCCGCTGTATTAATTTCATCCAGCCTGCCGGACAATACGGCAACAGCCTTACTCACCACGTCCGCAGAGTCCGTTGAAGCCGCCGCGACATCTCCGGCCTGCTGACGCAATTCATCGCCGTAAGATTGCGATGTTTTCAAGGCTGTTTTCATCTGTTCGGAAACCTCGCGGGACCGCAGAACAAAAACATCGCCCATTTTCTTCAGCTCCATTAACGAATCTTTGGAGGACACTAACAATTCATCAGCTTCCGCCTGAACCTGAGCCACCATATCCTTCGTCGTTTTCGCCGATAAAGCGGCCGCTTCATTCAACGCCACACTCTGATCATGCGCTTTTGTGCCGGCTTCATCAAAACGTGCAACCGTCATATCTGCTGTTGTTTCAATTCTGGCCGCCGATTTTTGCAGCTCGGCACCCACGTCACCAATTTGCGCCATCGCCTGACCGACAGATTCCGAAAGTTCATGGAATTGTTCATTAACCGCTTTTTGAACATTTTCAATTTTTAGCAAGGCATGGTCCGTTGTCAGGTGTATGTCCGAAGACTGTCCTTCCAGCGCCGAAGCAATATCATGCATCTTGTCACTGGTAGATACCGCCGCACGTTCAATATCTTCTACACGTTCCTGCAATCCCTCACTGGAAGAGTTCAGTATTTGTGCCGCCTGATCAGACCCTTCGCGCAAATTCTCCAAACGTTCATCAAAAAGAATACCGATCTGATGCAGACGCTCCAAATTGCTTTCTGTTGATGTTTCAAAACCACTATGCAATTCAACAAAGCGAATCTGTGTTTCCTCCGCCCGCTCCATGGCACTGATGAAAATCGGTTCAAACCCGCCGGCGGTCCGCTCCAAAGCCTCAATGACAGTCTCCACAGACTCCGTTGCCATACCGGCACGGTGTTGAAGACGTCCCGTTTTTTCTTCCATAGACGCATCAAGCTCGGCAAGGCTGCCAATCGCCACAGAAGTCGTCGCGCTCACTTCCTTGCAACGCTCTGCTATTTGCGATTCCAGACGGGATACATCACTAACAGCACCTTCTGAAAGACTAGAAAGAAGAGTAGACTGCGCTTCCAGAGCGGCCTGAACCTCCTCAATGCTCTTGAGAGAAGACTGCACCTCCCCTTCCAGAGTTGTTGTCTGCTGGCCCAATTGCTCATTAATCGTACGCGCATGACCGGCAATCTGACCCGCCATCGTAGAAATTTCCTGTGATTGCCCACGCAAAATATTACGAATATATTCCGCGCTTTCCTTTGCCTTATCACTGGATTCATTCAAATCGCTAACACGACGGCGCAAAGTTTCTTCAATTTGCGTATGCTTGTTATCAGCATCGGCTACAGCCGCATTCATTTCGCGCAATGGCGCTGTCACAGCATCCTCCACAGATTCAATCCGCTCAACCATACTGGCCGTGCAAACATTGATTTTCTGAGTTTGGTCTTCAACGGCCTCAGACAGCTTAGTCACCTGCTCATCCGCCAATCCTGATGCTGCTTCAATTTGCACCCGGCTTTCTTCAAGCATGGACACGATCGCCTTGATATGACCGACATTACCTTCCCCGGCGGCATTGAGTTGCTCTATATGGTCGCTCGTGGAACGGATCAGAGAATCAGCCTGTCCTTTGGCCGACTCTGTGGATTTTTCAAGTGATTCAACAGCCCGGCGTACCGCCGCACTGATTGATTCAGAACCGGACAGAGCAATCTTCATCGACTCGCTCAACTGGTTTGCCGCGGAAACACCGGCTTCTTCTATGCCCTCAGCTTCTTTACTCAGCCCCTTCGCCGTTTCACGCAATTTATCGGCCTGCGCTCCAATACGACCTTCCAGATCGTCTGTTTTATCGACCATATGCTCGGTCGCATCACTCAGATTGGAAAGACTGGCATTAATCGTATCGGCAATTTTGTCGGCCTGCTTGGCAACCCCTTCGGCCCCGCTATCAAGAGCTTCACGATGATCCTGAATGGTCTGGCTCGATTGCGCCATAGCATCAAGCGTACGATCCGCAACAGATTCAAGCCCTTCAATCTGGCTCTGAATTGTCTCGGACAAGCGAGTTGTTTCGTTCGACACATGATCGGCGGCATCCGAAAGACCTTTTGTATGGCTGTCAAACTCACCGCTCAACCCCTTCAAACGCCCGGCAACACGATCCACAGCACCGTTGAGGCTTTCAAAACTATTATCAAGATAAGATTCAATATCTTTGGTCTTTTCACTGGCCTGATCGGCAGCCGAAAGAACTTTATCAGCACCCCGGCCAATAGCAGATTCCATTTCAGCCGCCCGCTCCAATATAACCAGCGTCGCCTGATCCCATGCCTCGGCACCGGACTGTGTTTTTTCATCAATACCGGAGGTGCGTTGCTCAATTTCTTCCGTCAGTGACAAAAGCTTGCCCGCCCGTTCGTGCAAGGTATCAGCCAGACGATCAATATGAAATTCCGTCTTTTTAGACACGCCGACAAAATCACGGATTTCAGACCGCAGCCCCTGCCGGGCGCGGGAGATCGACTTGATAACAGCTTTAGAGGATGTCGCCAGTTCAGAAGCCTGCTGACACAAACGTTCAATATCCTTGTTAACGCGCTGCGCCCGTTCTTCCGATGGAAAGATAATAGACTGCAACTCTCCGCGCAAAGCTGCGGCATAACGCTGAATATCGGTTCCGCGTTGCATATGGCTCATCACCATCCAGAACAAAGCCACAGGCGCCAAAAGCCCGGCAAGAAAACCGCCAAGCTGCTGCGGATTCATCTCCAGAAACCCTTGCATACCCATCATGTTAAAGGACTGGACAAGATAAAAACCGATCCACAATACAGTTAAGAACAATCCTGTATAACGGGCCGCGTTCTGCCAGACAGAACGATCAACAGGCACTTCATTCTCAGGTGTGAGCATCAAAACAGGCTCAGACTCCGTATCATAAAGCGCCGCATCAGGATCAGGCTGGGCCGCGCGGACCTGAAGTCCGGTATTACATTTACGCTCCTTTACCGGCGCTGCAGAAATCGAAAGCCCCTTCATGCCCGAAGCTTTTTCCCGTAAAGCCTCCACCTTTTTTGCCGTCACACCGGAAAGAGGGCCAGAAGACAGAGACTCTGTCTTTTTTTCCTTTTCCGGATTCTTTTTGTTTTTTACAGGATCAGGATCAAGATTATCGTTATCCTGCCTTACGGCAGACGGTGCTTTCATTACGGTATACTCCCGGCACAAGCTATATGATTCACATTTTTTGAAGCGTGAATATTTACACGTGAATCGAGGGTGATTTCAAGCCTGATTTCAGGAGATTGTAAGCCGGTCCGCCAGTATAGCGCCGCGAGAGGCCATCATATATAGGCCCGTATGATGTGCAATTTTCTGTGGATGAATTGCAGTTTCCGGTAAACCGGCCTGCCGGGCGACATCCGCCGGTAAATCATAGGTCGCCATTCCTTTTTCATAGGCCACAATATCTTTTAATTTATCCGTCATGCCATGATTACGTACTGAAAGCATCGTCAGGACAAAATCCATGGCGCAAATATCGGTGCAAACACCCACAACGATTATCTGCTCCAGCCCCTCATTATTGATCCAATCCAGAACCTGATTACTACCATCCGGCCTATATCCGCCGATAAAGCCGTTAATGCAGTCCTTGTTCATCAACGTCACATTTTTTTCGTTTTCCAGCCATTTAAGCTGCGGAACAAGCTCTTCCTCTCCTGTTCCCATGACACAATGTTCCGGATAAGGCGGCTCTGCCTGACCGGGTGCATGCGTATCCCGAAAGGCCAGAATGGGCCAGCCATGCTGCGTAAAAATCTTTGACAAACGATCCGTCTCGGCAATCATACGCTCATAAAGCGGATCATTCGGAGAAGGCGCAAGATTACCGGCCCCCGGTGTCGCAAAACCGTTGACCTCATCGACAATCACAAGCCCCGTCTTCCCCGGTAACAAGGAGACAGCATTAAAAGCGATCGGCAAAAGATCTTTTAATTCAGGTGCAACAGGGTTCACTCAGAGCTCCACAGATATGTTTGTTCCAGAAGTATTTTTACCTCTTTCTTTAACATATTGCAAGTATTGTTTGAGATCGCGCTTCACTTCAGGCGCAACAAAATAAAGCCCGATGATGTTCGGTATCGCCATAGACAGGATCATCGCATCAGTAAAATCAATGACATTGCTCAGACTTGCCGACGTACCAACCACGGTAAAAGCACAAAACAGAACCTTAAAGGCCAGCTCTGTCCCGGCACGATCTCCGAACAAATAGGCAACACATTTAGCGCCGTAATAGGACCATGTCAGCAATGTCGAATAAGCAAAAAGAAACACGGTCAGGGTCAAAAGATAGCGCGAGCCGGGAATGGCCGTTTCAAAGGCATCCGAAGTCAACTCCACACCGCGCAAACCGCCAAGACTTTCCCCGGTATCCAGCAGCGTTTTTCCCTCCTGCCATGCGCCTGTGACAACGATAACCAGCGCCGTCACCATGCATATAATAACCGTATCAATAAACGGCCCCAGCATACCGACAAATCCCTGGGATACCGGCTGATCCGTTTTGGCCGTGGAATGAACAATCGCAGCAGACCCCAGCCCGGCTTCATTGGAAAAGAAAGCACGTTGCACACCAACCAGCAATATCCCGACAAAACCGCCAACACCAGCCTCCGGTGCCAAAGCCATCTTAAAGATCGTCACCAAAGCCTCCGGCACGGCCGCATAGTTCATGGCAATCACAATCAGTCCTGCCAAAAGATAAACACCGCCCATGATGGGAACCAGTTTCGATGTCACACGGGCAATGGATTTAATGCCGCCAACAATCACCAACCCAACCATAAAAGCCAGAATTAAACCGAACAGCCAACCTTTATCCGCCCACCAGCTCGCGTCACCGCCTGTGACATTCACAAACTGGCCGTATGCCTGATTGGACTGGAACATATTCCCGCCACCAATCGCACCGCCAATGCAACAAACAGCAAACAAAATAGACAAAATCCGACCCACATAAGGAATATTGCGATTGTCAAAAATATCGCGCAGATAATACATCGGCCCGCCGGAAATTCTGTCCATATTCGTCTTGTCAGGATGATGCCGATATTTTACACCCAACGTGACTTCTACAAACTTGGTGGACATGCCCAGCACACCCATAATCATCATCCAGAAGACAGCCCCCGGCCCGCCCAGAGATATAGCCGCCGCCACGCCCGCTATGTTCCCCAGTCCCACCGTACCGGACAGTGACGTTGCCAAAGCCTGAAACCTGTTAATTTGCCCCGCCGAACCGGGATCGTCATACTGCCCGCGCAACACATCAATCGCGTGTTTGAAATAGCGAATATTAATAAAACCCAGATAGACGGTAAAAAACGCCGCCGCCGCCGTCAGCCAGAGAAGAAGCAACGGCACAGCAACCGGATCACCTGCCGCATTTGCAACACCCGGTATATCGACACTGTAAAACAAGGCCCCGAAAACCTTTGCCGAAACACCCGCAAATTGCTCGTTAATCCACGAATCAATATTCATCCTGATATACCTTTATATCTGCGTTCAAATAAATCGGGAACAGCATAGGCAGGCCCACCACCAAGAGCAAGAGTCAAAAACCTTGCCCTCTCCAGTTGTTTTGCGTTATGAAAATAGCTTGACTTAAAACAGGGTATTTAATTATGAGCCGCTACGACTTTGCCGCTGCAACATATGGTCCACAAATCGCGAAAGCCTTGTTAAAGGATAACACGGCACACCTTGCCTTTGCGCAACCTCCTGAACATGAGCAAGCCCGCGAGAGCTTTCAGGCGGCAGACATGGCCCTTGCAGAAGCAACAAAAAAATCTGGCCTTCGTCGACCGGCTGAAAAAAAAGAAAATAACACCCGCAGATCAGGCATTGTACATCGACCCGATTTTTAGCGGCTTTGCGTATATGACAGACCCGACGGCCATCAGAAACGGCAACCAGTGGAAATACCTGCACTGGATTTGCCAGACACAAATAGAAGCCCCAGCCCAAGCTGAAGACTTATACAAAACCCGCGATGACCTGAATGATTTTCACGCATTCAAAGACCTCCTCCCGATAGAGGCACGAACCATTGATGCCTATAAAGACCGGGACACCTTACAGGCCCGGTTAAGGCCGCACCAACAAAAACGGGACGAAAAGAAAGCCCGGAAATTAAAAACAGCCCACCATGTTATGGCGGAAAGCACGACTGTCTATCACGGCCCGGCAGGACGCATTGTCATTCCCCACACAAAGGAAGCCAGCATTCATTGGGGCCGGCAAACGAGCTGGTGTGTTGCCGCCACCAAATCACAAAATTATTTCGACCACTATAATAAAACAGCACCCCTTTTCATCTACCTGCCCACCGCCACCGAAGAGGACAAAAAGGAATACCCGGATTTCGCCTCTTTCAAATTTGCGGGAACGCAGAACCAATTATTCAATGAACTGGATAAAAACCCGGAATACATCCCGCCTTTTCTAAAACGTTTACTTGATGAAGCCGAAAGCAGCTTACCCCCCGGCCAGGCAGGTTACCTGAAACGTTTCGGTGCTTATAAGCACTACGGTTTGATTCCGCCTTCGCCCCCGGACACAGAGACGGAAAAAGAAAAACATATTTTGGGCCTAAGCGAAAAGGACATGTACGCGGCCATAGAAAAAGAGCCCGGTTTGTTACAAAATCATGAGTTCCTCTTTCAAATCCTAAAAAGAGAATCCGAGATAATTGATGGCAGCAACTACGACCCCATGGATGACTATGTCTCTGTTGGCTGGGACCCCGATATGGATACAATACAGGCAGTGGCAAAATATGGCTTGGTTTTGAAACACATAGACCCGTCATTATACGAAGACAAAGACTTCATGATGAAGGCCATGAAACATTACAGCCTTGCTATTCATTATGCCTCACCGGAACTGCGCGCCAATCCGGACTTTATGCTCAAGGCGATACAACATGATCACCGGGCGCTCTATTTTACCTCTGACGCACTCCGCGCAGACCGAAACTTTGTTGATAAAGCGATTACAATAAAGGGACGCGCTTTGCGCTTTGCTACGGATGAACTACGCACTGACAAAAAACTGGCCCTGAAAGCGCTGGAAAACGCCAGAGGCTCATCACCGGCTCTCACCAAATTTCTTTCACGGGAGTTGCAAGCTGATGAAGAGGTTATACTGGCGCAAATAAAAAGAGATCCTTCAATAGTAGGAACAGGTTACCTTGACTCCGCTTTGTTCTCCGACCTTGATTTCATGCTCAAAGCTGTCAGAAAAAGCGCCCACGCTTTTAGATATGCCTCGGACAATCTAAAGAAAAATAAAAAGCTGGCTTTGGAAGCCCTTAAGTCCGACGAAAATGGATACTATAACCCTCTGGATTATGCCAATCACACTCTGTATGCCGATGAAAAATTCATGAGGCAAGCTGTAGAAATCAGCCCTATTGCGCTAAGCTTCACACCGCCCGCGTCAAAGTTACGCGCTGACAAACAGCTTGTTTTAAAACTCGTAGAAAAAAATCCATATATGCTGAAAACCGCTGCCGATTCATTAAAAGCGGATAAAGAGGTTGTGTTAAAAGCCATAGAGAGTGATGCCGCGGCCATACAATATGCAAGCGGCAATCTCAAGGCCGATAAAGAAATCGCCCTGAAAGCCGTCAAACAAAACGGCATGGTCCTCAA
Source organism: Alphaproteobacteria bacterium (assembly GCA_021776075.1). GTDB lineage: Bacteria > Pseudomonadota > Alphaproteobacteria > Micavibrionales > Micavibrionaceae > JAJFGQ01. The sequence goes on from JAJFGQ010000019.1 coordinate 15,610, forward strand.
TCTGCTCGCCCCCACATTAAAGGCAGATCAAGAGATCGTACTAGCTGCCATAAAACATGATATTTATAACCTGAAAAACGCCGCACCGGAATTACACGCGGACCCCGCCCTCATGTCCCAATGCCTGAAACAAGATATTAAAGCCCTGAGGTATGCTGATAACAGCCTGTATAGCGACCGGACTTTCATGCAGAACCTGTTAACATTGGCCCGTGATAAAGATCAGAAAACACAGGATATGGTTCTTTCACAACTGCACCGCAGCCCCTTGTTTTTCGGCACAGCTTTAACAACCTCAATCGACGACGCGTTGCTGACACTAAACAACAGCAACCAAACAAAACGAAAACCAACACGCGCACTGGCCATG
>JAJFGQ010000020.1 GCA_021776075.1 Alphaproteobacteria bacterium
GTACTGTCCAAAATATTAACGATCATAGTACCGGGTATGCCATAGCTTATGCTATCCTTACAACCGCTATTGCTGCAGAGACTGGATATAAACTGGCCGTAGAAAGATTGCAAAGATCACCAGATAATAATATCCCGACACATATTATCCCGGCCCCCCGCACAAGGCGGGGGTGACAAGATATAGTATGGATTTAGGAACAAGAAAATCAATCATAAAGCCCATCATGTAGAGGACTGTTCCAAAGAATAAAAAGTAAGAAAGTACGCCATATATTAAAAATGCAGTTTTTTCATTAATTTAGCTCCTTTAAAGTCTATTTCGCGGGTAAACGGGCGGCACCGTCAAGGCGGATTACATCGCCGTTTAGATATTCGTTATCAATAATATGAAGCGCGAGCTTAGCAAACTCTTCCGGTTTTGCAAAGCGGGAGGGGAAGGGGATGTTGGCTTCGATCGCGTCACGATAATCATCGGGGACTGTTTCCATCATGGGGGTGGAGACAGCACCCGGCGCAATGGCCATGACACGAATGCCGAATTTTCCAAGTTCGCGCGCGGCGGGCAAGGTCATGGCGACGATTCCGCCTTTGGAAGCAGAATAGGCGGCTTGTCCGATTTGTCCTTCAAAGGCGGCAATGGAGGCGGCGTTGATAATGACACCGCGTTCACCGGACTCTGTAAGAGGATCAAGGCTGCTCATGTCGTTTGCGGCAAGGCGCATGGTGTTGAATGTACCGATCAAATTGACCTGAATGACTTTGTTGAAATGATTAAGATCCGCAGGGCCGTCGCGTCCGACAATACGTTTGCCGATCAGGATACCGGCGCAGTTAATCAGGATGCGCGCAGCACCGTGTGCTTCACGGGATTGATCGAGAGCTGCTTGCACGCTGTCTTCGTTTGTAACATCGCATTCAACGGCAAGCCCGCCGATTTCTGCGGCTGTCTTTGCCGCGGCATCCCTATTCATATCCCACAGGGCGACTTTGCAGCTCTTTTCAGCGAGCATTTTTGCCGTGACCGCGCCCATGCCGCTACCCCCGCCTGTGACGATGGCAGCTATTCCGTTTAAATTGTTCATGCGGCTTCCTCCTTGGCTATTTCACGGCTGATGACCACACGTTGAATATCGCTGGTGCCTTCATAAATGCTGCAAACGCGGACATCACGGTAAATACGTTCCACGGGAAAATCCGTCAGGTAACCGTAGCCTCCGTGAATTTGTATAGCTTCCCGTGCCACCCGTTCAGCCATTTCCGTAGCAAAAAGCTTGGCCATGCAGGCTTCCTTACGGCATAAAACATCTTCGTCCCGCAGGCGGGCGGCATTTAAGACCATCAGGCGCGCTGCCTCAATTTGTGTGGCCATATCGACAAGCCGGAAGGCAATCGCCTGATGCTTCATAATGGGTTTGCCGAACGTTTCACGTTCTCCGGCATAGGTTCTGGCCGCTTCATAAGCGGCGCGTGCCATGCCGACGGCTTGTGCGGCAATGCCGAGTCGTCCGCCTTCCAGATTGGCCAGTGCGATAAGATAGCCGTTTCCTCTTTTGCCAAGAAGGTGATCCGCCGGGATTTTCATGTCTTCAAATACAATCTGGCACGTATCGGATGAATGCTGTCCGAGCTTGTCTTCTATACGCGCGACTTCGTAGCCTTTTGTGTCTGTTGGAACCAGAAAAGCCGATATACCGCGTTTTCCTGCCTTTGCAGACGTCACGGCAAAAACCAATGCCAGATCACCGTTTTTACCGGATGTTACAAATTGTTTTGTGCCGTTCAGGATGTAGTGATCGCCTTCCTGCCGGGCTGTGGTCAGGATTGCCGAAGGGTCGGACCCGGCTTCCGGCTCGCTTAAGGCAAAAGCGCCGATCATTTCGCCTGTCGCCAGTTTTTTAAGCCAGCGGTCTTTTTGTTCTGGCGTGCCATAGTTAAACAAGGCCATGCAGGTGAGGGAGTTATGGACGCTCATAATCGTAGAACACGCACCGTCAGCCGCGGCAATTTCCTCCAGTGCCAGAACAAGAGAAACGTAATCAGCGCCGGCGCCGCCCCATTCCTCCGGTATCAGGATGCCCATTAAGCCCAGTTCGCCGATGGCGCGTAGTTCATTGGCAGGAAAGAGGCTTTCCTTATCGCGTTTTGCTGCACCGGGCGCCAGCGTATCGCGGGCAACGCTTCGTACCATATCGCGGATCATCCGTTGTTCTTCTGTGAGCGGTAAATGCATGGGGTGTTAGCTCCCTCTCTCTACGGCCACAGCGACAGCTTCGCCGCCGCCAATACAGAGGGTGGCCATGCCTTTTGTGAGGTCATTTTTTTCCATGGCAGCCAGAAGAGTCACAAGAATGCGGGCGCCGGATGCACCTATGGGGTGGCCTAAAGCACAAGCCCCACCATGAATATTTACTTTATCATGCGGCAAGTCCAGGTCCTTCATGGCGGCCATGGTAACAACGGCGAAAGCTTCATTGATTTCGAATAAATCAACATCTTTTAAGTCCCATCCGGTTTTTTCAGCGAGTGTTTTGAGTGCGCCAACGGGGGCCGTTGTAAACCATTCTGGTTCCTGTGCGTGTGTGACGTGTCCCATGATGGTGGCGATCGGTGTCAGGCCGCGTTTTTCGGCTTCGGAACGGCGCATCAGGACAAGGGCTGCCGCGCCATCGGAAATAGAACTGGCATTGGCGGCTGTTACCGTGCCGTCTTTATCAAAAGCCGGGCGCAGGGTTGGGATTTTATCAGGGCGGCCTTTGCCCGGTTGCTCATCAATCGTGATTTCGATTATTTCTTTGCGGGTCTTAACGGTGACGGGTGTGATTTCGCGGCTGAAATCCGCATCTTGCGCCCGTTTTAGGGAGGTGATCGCAAAGTCATCCTGTGCCGCGCGGGTGAACTGATAATGCTGTGCGCATTTCTCCGCATAGACACCCATTAACGTGCCTCTGTCATAGGCATCTTCCAGCCCGTCGAGAAACATATGGTCCATTACTTGAGCGTGCCCCATGCGCAAGCCTTCGCGGGCTTTGGGCAGGAGATAGGGGGCGTTGGACATGCTTTCCATGCCGCCTGCGATCATGATGTTATGGGATTCCGCCAGAATTTCATCATGTGCCATCATCACAGCTTTTAAACTGGAACCGCACATTTTGTTAATGGTTGTACAGCCTGCCGATTGCGGTAGTCCCGCGCCAAGCGCAGCTTGTCTTGCCGGGGCCTGCCCCTGTCCGGCGGTCAGAACGCAGCCCATAATGACATCATCTATATCGTCATTGGCAATGCCGGCCCGTTCAACCGCGGCTTTAATGGCGGCAGCACCAAGTGCCGATGCGGCGAGAGAGGATAAATCGCCTTGAAAGCCGCCCATCGGCGTACGCGCAGCGCTTACAATGACGATAGGGTCTTTTTGTGTCGGGCAAGACATGGTTTTTTCCTTTCCAATATTAGAATGCTGAGTGAAGTTTTAGTGAAAAACCTCTCTTCTGTCCATGGCAATCCGTTTCTTGCCTGAGATAGAAAAAGTGAATGTGAATACGAGAGTAGTTGGTTTTTAAATGGATGTATAAATATGCTACAATGGTAGGTAGTGTTTTATGCGGGTGTTTATCTTTTATCTTGTTGGAAAACAATGAATTCATTTCGGTAAGGGAGCGGTGTAATGGTTGAGTATCCCCAGCGTATTCTACACGTAGATGATGACGAATTTATTTGTGAAATTGTGCAGAAATCTCTGGCAGGAATTGATGGTCTGGAGCTGGAAAGCTGTACCGAGAGCCGAAAAGGGATAGAGTTAGCCCGGAGCTTTTCTCCGGATGTTATTTTGATGGACTTGAAAATGCCCGACCTTGACGGCCCTGCTTTTTTGCAAACTTTGAGAGATTCACCGGAGACTGCCGACATTCCTGCTATTTTTCTGACTGGTTTTGAAGAGGTGACGATGATTGATCTTTATAGGCGTTTGCTGGTTATCGGTATTATATACAAGCCTTTCGAGCCGGGGAAGCTGGTGCATACCATTAATGGTTTCTGGAAGAATTATAGGGAACCTGACCAGGAATGTTCAGCCTGATTTTACCTGATAACAGAGCCGGGGGCCTTGCGAGGGGTTTTTATTTACTTCTGTCCGGTATATTCTCTTCCTGTCTTTACAGGGAGAATAGCTATGTCAGCAGATAAAGCCTTTGCCAATAGCCGTGTTGTGCGTGCCCCGACAGGGCCGGAAACTTCGACAAAAGCAGGCTGGTCCACGGAAGCGCCAATGCGCATGCTCATGAATAATCTTGATCCTGATGTTGCCGAAAATCCCGATGAGCTGGTTGTTTATGGTGGTATAGGGCGTGCTGCACGTAACTGGGATTGCTTTGATAAAATCGTGGAAACGCTGAAAGACATGGCCGCCGATGAAACCTTGCTGGTGCAATCGGGTAAGCCCGTGGGCGTTTTTAAAACACATGAAGAGGCGCCGCGTGTGTTGATTGCCAATTCCAATTTGGTCCCGCACTGGGCCACATGGGAGCATTTCCGCGAACTTGATGCGAAGGGCTTGATGATGTATGGCCAAATGACGGCCGGATCGTGGATATATATCGGCTCGCAGGGTATTATTCAGGGGACTTATGAAACATTCGTCGAAGTGGGTCGGCAGCATTATGGCGGCGATCTGAAAGGTAAATGGGTTCTAACCGGCGGACTTGGTGGCATGGGTGCTGCTCAGCCTTTGGCGGCGACAATGGCCGGGGCCTCTATGTTGGCGGTGGAATGTGTTCCCGGTCATATTCAGCGCCGTCTTGATACAAAATATCTGGATAGGAGAGCCGATAGTCTGGATGAGGCCATTGATATTATTCATCAGTCTCATGCAGAAAATAAGGCTGTGTCTGTTGGTTTGTTGGGGAATACTGCCGAGATATTCCCTGAAATTGCCCGTCGGGCACAGGAAGATGAACGTTATAAGCCGCACGTGGTTACAGATCAGACAAGCGCGCATGATCCGCTGAACGGCTATCTTCCTGCGGGCTGGACGCTGGATAAGGCCGAAGAGATGCGGCGCAAGGATCCGGATGCCGTTGTAAAAGCTGCCAAGGAGTCAATGAAGATACAGGTCCATGCCATGCTGGAACTCTATAAAATGGGTATCCCAACATTGGATTACGGCAATAATATTCGGCAAATGGCTTTTGAAATGGGCGAAGATCATGCTTTTGATTTTCCCGGTTTTGTCCCGGCCTATATCAGGCCGCTTTTCTGTCGGGGGATTGGCCCGTTTCGCTGGGCGGCACTGTCAGGTGATCCGGAGGATATTTATAAAACCGATGCAAAGGTCAAGGAACTGATCCCCGATAATCCGCATCTTCATAACTGGCTGGATATGGCGCGGGAACGGATTCAGTTTCAGGGACTGCCTTGCCGGATTTGCTGGATCGGTTTGGGTGAACGGGCAAAAATCGGACTGGCTTTTAATGAAATGGTGGCCAGTGGAGAACTTTCTGCGCCCGTTGTGATCGGCCGCGATCATCTGGATAGTGGTTCGGTTGCCAGCCCCAACCGGGAAACGGAAGCCATGAAGGATGGCAGCGATGCTGTATCTGACTGGCCGATGCTCAATGCCTTGCTTAATTGCGCCAGCGGGGCGACGTGGGTGTCGCTTCATCATGGTGGCGGTGTTGGGATGGGCTTTTCCCAGCATGCCGGAATGGTTATCGTTGCCGATGGTACGGACGCGGCGGCAAAGCGGCTGGAACGTGTTTTAACCAATGATCCGGCCAGCGGCGTCATGCGCCACGCCGATGCAGGATATGACAGCGCGATTGAGTGTGCGAAGGAACAGGGCTTAAATCTGCCGATGGTTTGAAATTTGTTTTTCTTGACAGAGGCGCCGCCGACACTATACATAATAAAGCTATGTACAATGACGGTTTTGCATATAATGACGATGACAGTTCTAACTTTGACCTTCCGACACAAAAATTGGCGCGGTGGTTGAAACGGGACGAACACGATATGCGCCCCTATGCGGAGGAGATCGTTGAAAAAGCTCTGAAGCGGTTGGAAGTAACACCGGATGAACCGTTGATCCTTCTGATCGGTGAATCTCATAATATGCCTTCTCATCCTGTGATTCAAATGTTAGTGCTCAAGATGTTGCAGGATCGTAGACTCAATGTTTCTTTTGGACGGGAAATGTCACATGATCTTCTTTTTCGGCGTTTCTGTAAACAAGCAGGCAGAGGTGAAGAGAGCGGGATTTTTTCTGATTATGTTATGAGTCATGATTTAGACGGTTTGTTGTCCTTACAAGCCCTCATAGGTTTTGAAAATAATCTCTATATTGAGGATACCAACAAAACATTGCTCAATTTTATGATAAAAAAGGGTGTTTCTACGCGCTTTAATGACGCGGCAAGCCGGGCTGCGGACACCCAATATATGTTGGATGACAGAGACATTCAGACAGAGCGCCTTATCAGGGACCTTTACCCGGAACATGCAGAGCACCTTATTGGTGTTATTGAAAAAGAAGGCATGCATATCCGTAACCATATGATTGTACAGAAGGCATTGTCCCATGCCAAGCGGACACAGGCCCGCATTTATGTGCAACAGTGTGGGTTTAATCATCTCGTAGGAAAAAGCAAGTATTTATATCAGCATAGTCTCTCTGCTTTATTTAAAGAAGCGCAGCGTTCTGTTTTGGTCGTGCCGCTTGAAAGTTCTTCTTTCGGAAAAAACAAAGGGAATTCGGATTATAATTTGCGTGATAATGAAATTCTGTGGGGTTTAAACCCGCCGGAGAAAAGATTTAAGAATAATGATAATCCGGAAGAGCAAAAAATATATCTGAAAGAACTTTTAAAAGCGTCCGGTTTTGATCCGGCTCTGGCAGATATTGATGATGTGATCGACAAACATAAAGAAGAAATGACGGCTCATTTTGCAAGATGGGATAAGGTAGCTCGTAAGTTTTCAGCCAATGACGCAGGTCTTCTGCCTGCGCTTTCTTACGCCATGAGCCGTCTGTAATAAGATACGGTGTTCTTTCTGTATCTTATTATTGTAAAGCTTTCTTCTGATAATGAGTTGTGATGACACGCGCTCTGTTTTTCATGTTTTCTATATCGCCATGGCCAACTCTTTCATGACCGTTTTCTGTGGCCGCAGCTTTGTAGTACAGCATCAGAAAGACACGAATGGCGGCTGTCAGGGAGCTGTTCTCTTCCTTTGTGCTGTCGATCAGGGAGCAGAGATCATGAATGCTGCATTGTTCGCGTCCGGCTATTTCATTCAGAGCCGCCCACATTTGTGATTCCAGTCGAACAGAGGTGCGTCTTCCAAAAATAGAAACATTCCGACTGAGTAACGCACTTCTGGGTTTTAAAGTGTTGACGAGAGATGTTGTTTCATTGTGAGTATCTTCTGCCTGTTCATATTTTATAATGTTTTGCATAGTTCTTCCCTCTTTTTTCTTTTAGAAATGCCGTTCCCTTTTTAATTCTTTGGGTTAGGGCTCTAGTATAAACATAGCATTCTTTGTGCCAGATGAGATTTTGGAGTGTTTTTGTTATATTTCAGTATGTTATTGTTTCACCCGATTCTAGTTTTTGCAAAATGAGAAAAATAAAAGGCCAATTTTTACGATTTTAATTCGCAAAATGAGAATTTCGTCACGGTGATAGAAAGAGATATGCTTTCTGCTATTCGATTGCACTATAGTCTTTCCCAGAAGTTACATAGAGGTTATATATTGAGGGTTTAATATCCTCAAGGAGCGGCTTCATACATGTATGATCTGGAACTAAAACCCGGGCAAATGACTTTGAGCGATCTCAGGGCGTGTTTCTTTGCACCCGTCGTGGTTTCCTTGCATTCGAATTGTCAGGAGGCTGTAAAAGAAAGCGCGGCCCTGATTGCCAAAATTGTTGAAGAAGGCCATGTTGTTTATGGTGTCAATACAGGTTTTGGAAAGCTTGCGCAGCAGACTATTCCGGTAGAGCAGCTTGAAACTTTGCAAGAAAATCTTGTGCTTTCCCATGCGGCAGGGACCGGCGCTTTACTGGACGATAATATTGTACGCCTGATTATGATCTTGAAGATTAATGCACTGGCACAAGGATATTCCGGCGTACGACCGGAAGTGATCGATGCCTTGGTGGCGCTGGTGAATCACAATATTTACCCCTGTATTCCTTCCAAAGGTTCCGTCGGGGCTTCGGGCGATCTGGCACCTCTGGCACATATGAGCATGGTGATTCTGGGATATGGTGAGGTACGGATTGATGGTCAAATCCGTCCGGCAGCGGAAGGCCTGAAAAAAGCAGCCCTAAAGCCGTTAAAGCTGGCGGCAAAAGAAGGACTGGCGCTGTTGAACGGTACACAGGTTTCAACAGCTCTGGCTGTAACGGCTTTATTGCGGGCGGAAGATGTCTTTATGGCCGCTTTGCTTGCAGGGGCCTTGAGCGTCGATGCTGCGATGGGTTCTCCTACCCCTTTTCGACCGGAATTGCAGGATGTAAGGCGGCAGCCCGGACAGATTAGTGTGGCTAAAATATACAGGTCTTTACTGGAAGGTAGTGAAATTCGTGACTCCCATCGTGATTGCGGCAGGGTGCAGGACCCTTATTGTTTGCGCTGTATGCCGCAGGTGATGGGCGCCTGCCGGGATCATATGGCTTTTGTTGCCGGTGTTTTGGAGCATGAGATCAATGCTGTGTCTGATAATCCGCTGGTTTTCACAGAAACCGGTGAAGTTTTATCCGGTGGGAATTTTCATGCCGAGCCTGTGGCTATGGCTGCGGATACGCTGGCTCTGGTGATTGCGGAGACGGGCTCAATTTCAGAGCGCCGGATTGCCACATTAATTGATGAAAACCAGAGCGGTTTACCGGCTTTTCTGGTTAAAGAGGCCGGTTTGAATTCAGGTTTTATGATTGCCCATGTGACGGCGGCGGCGTTGGTGAGTGAGAACAAACAGCTTTCCCATCCGGCTTGTGTGGATAGCATTGCAACCTCTGCCAATCAGGAAGACCATGTCAGTATGGCAACGCATGGTGCGCGGCGGTTGTTAACGATGGTGGATAATACGGCGGCGGTCGTTGCTATTGAATTACTGGCAGCGGCACAGGGGATTGAGTTTCACAGGCCCTTAAAAACCGCGCCGGTTCTGGAGGAGGCGTTGGCGCTCATTCGTGAAAAGGTCCCCCATTATGGAGAAGATCGTTATTTCGCGCCGGATATTGAGGCTGTGAAGACTCTGGTGACAGCAGGCCGGTTCAATTTGTATGTAAAGGATAGACTGCCATTACCATGGAAATCTTTGAGCTGACAGAGGGTGTGTTGCCTCTGGTCGTTAGTATTCCGCATGCCGGGACGCGGCTGCCGGATGAGATGCTTTCCTCTATGACACCGGAAGCGCTTGCCTTGTCTGATACAGATTGGGATGTGGATCGTCTTTATGGTTTTGCGAAAGACAGAGGCGCCTCTGTTCTGAAAGCGCACTATTCCCGTTATGTTATTGATTTAAACCGTCCACCGGATAATGCCGCCCTGTATCCGGGGCAAGTCAAAATAGATTTATGTCCGCTGGAAACCTTCGATGGAGAGTCTCTATACAAAGATGGCTTGGAACCGGATGAAGGCGAAATAGGGAAACGGCTCAATGATTACTGGCACCCTTACCATCAGGCGTTGGAAAACGAACTGGCCCGTATCAAAAAAGAACATGGCTATGTACTGCTTTATGATGCGCATTCCATCCGCTCGTATGTGCCGCGTTTGTTTGAGGGAGAGCTACCTGCGCTTAATCTCGGGACGTGCAATAATTACAGTTGTGCGCCGGCTATGGCTGAAAGGGCATTTGAGGCTGCCGGGCGGGCTGCCTACAAAGCGGTGCTTAATGGCCGGTTTATCGGCGGTTATATAACGCGCTATTACGGTGATCCTGCCAAGAATATTCATGCGCTGCAAATGGAAATCGGGCAGGATTCATACCGGGATACAGAGGGTTACAACGAAGCTCTGGCTTCTGCGTTACAGCCTGTGCTGGGTTCTGTATGGGAGTCCATGCTGGATTGGGCAAAGACAGAATATGCGCCGTCACGCACAACGCCGTAGCAGGGATTAAATCCAAACCGGTAGGCCAGTTCTGCGGGTTCTTTGATGTCCCAGAGGGCAAAATCGGCAGCCATGCCTTCTTTGAGTTGGCCGCGATCGGGTAACCCCAAGGCTTTGGCCGCGTTTTTGGTAACCCCGGCAAGCGCGTCCTCCGGCGTTAAGCGGAAAAGAGTGCAGGCCATGTTGAGCATAAGCAGGAGGGAGTGCGCTGGCGAGCTTCCCGGGTTTAAATCTGTGGCAATGGCGATGGGTACGTTATGTTGGCGCAGTAGGTCGATGGGCGGCATTTTCGTTTCACGGAGGAAATAGAACGCACCGGGAAGGAGAACGGCAATTGTACCGGACTCTGCCATGGCTTTCACGCCGTCTTCGTCCAGATATTCCAGATGGTCGGCTGACAGGGCCTTGTAGCGTGCGGCCAGTGCTGTGCCGCCCTGATTGGACAATTGTTCGGCATGGAGCTTTACGGGCAGGTTTAAGTCCTGCGCTTTTTGAAAAACGCGTTCTGTTTGTGCCGTTGTGAAGCCTATATTTTCGCAAAAAGCATCCACGGTATCAACCAGCCCCTTTTTATGGAGCGCGGGGAGCATGTCTTCGCAGATGAGTGTGATATAATCATCCGGCTTGTCTTTATAGTCCGGCGGCAAGGCATGCGCGCCAAGGAAGGTGCGTTGTATGCTCATCCCGGTTTCATCGCGCAGACGGGTGGCCACGCGGAGCATTTTTTCTTCTGTGTCCGTATCAAGGCCATAGCCGGACTTGATTTCAAGCGCCGTGACACCTTCGCGCATCAAGTTTTGTAAACGGGGGCGGGCCGCTTCATATAATTCGTCTTCTGTTGCCTGTCGTGTGGCTTTGACGGTAGAGAGAATGCCGCCGCCTTCTTTGGCAATCTCTTCATAGGAGGCACCCTGAAGGCGCTGCTCAAATTCGCGCGCGCGGCTACCACCCCAGATAAGGTGTGTGTGGCAGTCGATTAGGCCCGGTGTGATCCATTTTCCGGCAACATCATAAGTGTTTTTTGCCGGATTTTCAGGGCAATCGCTTTGTTTGCCGAGCCATACGATTTTCCCGTTTTGTACGGCGATGGCGGCCTGTTCAATGATGCCGTAGCCGTCTTCTGTCATTGTGGCAAGATTGGCGTTAGTCCAGATGGAATCCCACATTATTTTGTTGGCCTCTATAGTGGTGGTGCCTCTTCGGAAAAAGGGTACGCTATGCCCGGTTATTTTGCAAAGACAGCTTTATTGCCGAAAGGCTTGTCTTGATACAATCGAAACGAAACGATGCGATCTGAATATAAAGCATATCCCGCAGATTGGCGGGCTCTCATAAAACTTCAATAAAATTTGATGTTGTTTCTATACAAATCACTGAAATACTTAATAAAACTCTAAATCTTCTATGTTCTAATACAAGATGGGTATGGTGAATTATAAGGGTATTTGAGGTTATGGATGGATTGGGAGACGGCTTGGCCGTTTTATCCGGCGATATAACAAAAAGCTTTTTGGATGATGAGTCCGAAGGGGAGAGAGGCGGTGCTTTCGGTGCCGCCGAAACTTTTTTTACTGCGGCTGATACGAATAATGCCTATCTGAGTACAATCATTTCACAACAAACAGCCGAACAGCCTGTGCAATTTGTACCGGACAATACAGGCCTGCCGAGTGATACTTTGCTGGGGAACCAGTGGTATACGGGTACAGGCGCAAATTCGATTAATGTACGCGGTGTCTGGGAAGATTATACGGGCGCGGGCGTATTGGTCGGTGTCATTGATGACGGCTTCGATTACACGCATTCTGATCTGGCGCCTAATTATCGGCTTGATCTGGATCAGGATTTTTCAGACGGTGATTTTGACGCGCGCGATACGCTGGTCGGTGACCGACACGGTACGGCTGTTATGGGCCTGATCGGGGCAGATGATAACGGCACGGGCACCGTTGGCGTCGCGCATGATGCTGATCTGGTGGGATATCGTGTCGGGTTCGGGTCTTCTCCTATTTCGGTTTTCACGAATGCTCTGAATCAGGCGGCAGCGACGGTTGATGTCGTGAATAACAGCTGGAGTTTTTCTAACTCTTTTTCTGATAATTTTTCACAGCCCGGATGGGGCGCGTATGAAGCATCTCTGCAAAATCTTGTCCAAACAGGCCGGGGTGGTCTGGGTACGATTACGGTGTTTTCTGCCGGTAACGACAGAGGTTCCGGGCATGATGCCAATTATCACAATACGCAAAACTCACCCTATACGATTACCGTGGGCGCTATGGATAGCGACGGTACTTTTTCATCTTTCAGTAACCCGGGGGCCAATCTACTGGTAACGGCACCGGGGACGAGTTTGCAGACCACGGATAAAACCGGGGCCGGGGGTTATAGCGCCAATGAGTTTACGATGTTTAGCGGGACATCCGGTTCCGCACCGATTGTAAGCGGCGTTGTGGCTCTGATTTTAGAGGCCAACCCCGATCTTGGTTATCGGGATGTTCAGGAGATTTTAGCTTACTCTTCAGCACAGAATGATCCCGGAAGTGCCGGGTGGCAGGATAACGGCGCCGGGAACTGGAATGGTGGCGGCCTGCATTTCAGTCATGATTACGGTTTTGGAAATGTGGATACGCTGGCGGCTGTAAGGCTGGCGGAAACATGGACGCCTCAGCAGACTTTTGCCACTATGCAGAGCGTCACGGCAAGCGCGGTGCCTTCCATAGCTATACCCGATGGCGCCGGTTCAATTCAGACGGATATCAATGTGGTGACGGATATTGATATCGAACATGTCCTGATTACCGTGGATATAGCACATGCCAAGGCTGGTGATCTGGTGATAACGCTGGTTAGTCCGGACGGTACTGAAAGTACGCTGGCCAACCAGGCTAATAACGGGACTCTGGCCGGCGGAATTGATAATTTTACGTTTTCCTCTGTGGCGCACTGGGGTGAAGGAAGCGCTGGAACATGGACGTTGCGGGTGGAGGATACAACGGGTGGCAATGTAGGAACGCTTAACAGCTGGGGTCTGGAGTTTCTGGGGAGTGCCCAGAGTACAGATGATTTATATATTTTTAACGATGAATTCGGAGCTTTTTCAGGTGCAGAACTGGCCGCACGCTCCGTTGTGAGTGAAACCAATGGCGGTACGGATACAATTAATCTGGCCATGGTGACAACGGCCTCAGTGATTGATTTGAGCGCAGGAACGGGAACGGTTGCCGGAAATGCCGTAACCATCGTCACAACGCCGGGAAACAATATTGAAAGCGTTTATGGTGGTGACGGTAACGATACCTTTACAGGCGATGCGGCTGATAATTTATTGTTTGGCGAACGGGGCGATGATTCCCTGACGGGCGGCGGTGGTGATGATACGCTCGATGGCGGTGTAGGAACAGACAGCGCCTCATTCAATGCCTCTGTTGATGATTTTTCCTATAATTTTGTCGATGCGGTGCAGGTGATTGCGACTTATGTCGGCGCCGGTATCTCTCTGGGGATTGATACGCTGCTTAACATCGAAAACTTTAGCTTTACTGATGGGCTTTTTACCCGTGTGGCACTCGAAGCGCATGCTGCAAGCGGCGGCATCCATGAAACGATTACCGGAACGGATGCCTGGGAGACTTTTTTTGGCAAAGAAGGTAACGATATTATTTTTGGCGCTTCCGGCTTTGATACTATTTATGGCGATGACATAGGGTCCGTTTATGCCGGGAATGATGAGTTACACGGCGGCGATTATGCCGACACGCTTTACGGCGGTTTTGGTGATGATACGTTGTATGGCGATAGCGGTTTGGACACCTTATACGGTGATGGCGGGAACGACATACTGTATGGCGGCAGTGATTTTGACCTGTTAATGGGCGGCGATGGTGATGACGAACTGCATGGCGGTACCGGTGATGATTTTGCGCGGGGAGATGATGGCAATGATATCCTGTATGGCGAAGATGGTAATGATCATCTTCGCGGAATGAGCGGTAATGATACGCTGTATGGCGGTGCCGGTGACGATCTTTTGGTTGGCGCTCTCGGTGATGATATCATTTATGGCGGTGCAGGCAGTGATACTTTGGTGGGTGTGCAGGGTTCTGACACACTTGTTTTTTTAAGCGGCGATGTGGGAACCGGTGTTGATCTAATCAGGCAGTTTGATATGACAGATACGCTTGATCTATCGGATGTTCTGACGGCTTATGATCCGCTGGCTGACTTGCTGACCGATTTTGTGCGTGTCATGGATAGTGGCTCTGACAGTGTGATTGCGGTTGATATTGACGGCGGCGGCAACAGCTTTGTTGATCTGGCTGTGATCGATGGTTTCACAGGCCTGACGGACGAAGCAGCTCTGGTTTTTAACGGCATTCTTATCGTGTAGACAGATCAGGCTTCTTTATATCCTAAACCCTTAATCAGAGGCTGAAGTTCTTCTTCGTAGCGTTTCCATGATTTTACAGATGTTTTATAAACCGGCTTAACAACTTGAGTTTTACTGGCGGTTAGAATAGCCCGTTTTTGTTTGTGTGGTTCCTTGCAGGCGTCATTCCAAGGTAGACCGATATAATCAATAAGCTTCCGCGCTTGCTTTTCGACGTCGTTAACGGTGTCTTCGTAATCAATCTCCAGAAAACGGTCCGGCAGGATTTTGCGCCAATATTCCATCATTTCCAGATAGAATTTATAATGTTCGGCCATTTCTTCTAAATCGTAGGACCAGTACTGACCGCGCGCAAAGCTCTGTTTGTAGCAGGACAGGCTTGTATCAACGGGGTCACGGCGGCAGTGAATAATTTTGGCATATGGCAGGATGCAGGCGATTTGTCCGATATTCATGTAGTTGCCGGGCATTTTATCGGTCACATGTGGGGTTTTTCCTGTTGGGTCGCGTTTTTTGATTTCTTCCGCATACCAGTCTCCCATTTTGGCAGCATTATCAACTGTCATAGGCCCGAATTGCCGGGACAGGAGAGCAAGCTCATTTAATTCACCGGCGCCATATACATCGGGGTGGGAAGAGATGATTTGCTCGGTCAATGTTGTGCCGGAGCGTGGCATACCAAGTATAAAAATTGGGACAGTGGATGCGCTTCCTTTGCCGTCGTATTCTTTGATGTAGTCCTGCGTATATGAGTTTATAATTTTTTGATAGGACTTAGCCTGTTCGTCGGATTGGTATGGTACTATTTTCCGTTTTGTATCATTCCCTTTTTTAAGGCAGGCAAAAGCTTTTCTATCATCCCCAACATCTTGATAGGCTTTGAAAAGAGCAAAGTTAAGCGCTGATGTTTGTTCCAGTCCTCGGGATTCTATGTTTTTCTCCAGCTCCAGCATGGTTTGAAAGTCAGGATCATCTTTTGTAAATGTTTTGAGTTTTGCCAGAGTTTGATAAATACCGGGGAAGTGTTTGCTGATTTCTTTGGCTTTGTCTACATATTCCATGGATTTTTCCATGTCACCCATGGACTGGTAAAGCTCGGCGAGAGAGATGTGGACGGCCGCTGCTTTGGGATTAAGAGAAAAGGCCTGTAAGTAGTTTTTTTCAGCGTCTTCAATTTTGTTAATCATGTGACAGATCGAACCCTTGCGGAAATAAACTTCCGGCATTTCCGGGCCTAGTTCCAGGGCCTTGTCTGCTGTTTCAAGGGCATCTTCAATTTTATTGGCGCGTTCCTGCACGTTAGAAAGTTTTAAGTAAGCGCGTGGTGTGTCGGGTTCCATTTCTATGGCTTTTTTCAGTTCAATCTCGGCATCGCCATAACGGTCGAGCATGAGTAACACATCGGCCAGATCCATGTGAACTTCAGCGGAATCGGGGCGCAGGACAACGGCTTTTTGCGCCGCTTTTTCTGCCTCTTCCAGTTGGCCTAACGAGCGTAATATATCGCTCATATTGATATAAGCTTCTGTATAATTAGGATCAAAAGATATGGCGTACCGTACGGAAACCAGAGCTTCTTCATAGCAGAGCTGTTGCATCAGACAGATGGCAAGGTTGTTATGCGGCTCTATATAGTCGGGTTTAAGGGAAATCGCTTTGCGATAGCACTCTTCGGCTTCGGAGATTTTGCTTTGATCGTGTAATATATTGCCCAGATTATTGAGCGCCTGATAGCCCATGGGGTCGAGTTCCAGAGATTTTTTGCAGGCGTCTTCCGCTTTTTTGAGCTGTCCCATTTCACGCCGGGCATTGCCGATATTATTCCATGCCGAGGCATAGTCCGGTTTGAGTTCCAAGGCTTTTTCCCAGCATTTTATGGCCTCCTCAAGTTTTCCTTGCCGTGCGAGGGCGTTGCCCAGATTGAGGCATGCTTCAATGCTGTCGGGCGCAAGTTCCGTACCTTTGCGGGCAGATATTTCTGCGTCCTCGAAACGATCCAGTCGCCACAGGGCATTGGCTTTGTTCCAGTAGGCATCGGGAAAGTCGGGGTCCTTTTTAATGGCTTGATCAAAGGCATCCAAGGCGTCTTGCTGACGTCCGTTTTCGTTCAGGATAATACCAAGATTGCTATAGCACGCCGCTGTGACTTCCTCTGACTCTACGGCTTTCTGCAGGATGGATATGGATTCTGAAGAATTACCCAGACGATAGAGAATGAGGGCCAGATGGTGCAGGGTTTCAAAATGGTCGGGCACGGATTCCAGAATATCGCGCAGGGCGAGCTCCGCAACACGATGATTACCTGCCTGCTCATGGGCCAGAGCCAGATTTAGCGCTTCTTCCAGAGTCATTTCGACTTTTTCCGGTTGAGTGGGCATTTTGGGGCGTCTCCTACGTTGTCTGCGCGCTGATGGACTTTAAATATCGGGGCAATAATAAAGGGCTTCTGCCAGAGAGTAAATACACAATCCTGCTTTTTCAGTCAGTATTGAATGCTCAATATTGAATTCCCAATTCCGCCCCACAATCAGAAGATGTAAAAAAAGCTTTACAAAAGGAATGAAATCCTATTACACTCACTTTTAGAACGAAACAAGAACAAAAAAGGAGTGTAGCAATGTTAGTTCGATTGGGACATGGTTTGTCTGTTGATGGGTGTAGTACGACATCCACGGGTGGAGGTTCATCACCCTACCTTGATGATGTTATACCATCCGTGTGTGGTGATCTGGATGCTACGATAGCGGACAGTTACAGCGGATCGGGTCAGACATGGGCAAACCTTATCGCATCCCCGGCAGACGGTTCCGCGCAGACGGATAATGATTTCTGGTTGGGGTTCACCGGAACACCATCGACAGATGATCCAACATTCACGGGAACGCCGGGTGATCCTGCCGCATATTTCAACCATGACGGCCTGGATTATTTGACCACTAAAAACCTTTCTGCTGCGTTAACGCTCAGTAATGCGCATAAAACGGATCAAGCGGGAACATGGATTGCCGTTACATATAAGGTTGCGCCCGCTACCAGTAACGCCGACTCCATTTGGGGCAACAGAGTAGGCGCTACTGATCATGCCCTACAGATAAAACAGAATGGCTCGCTACTCCAGTCCAATGGTTCTGCGACCGCAGTTAAAAGCGGTTTGTTTTCAAATATGCCAGCCGCTACAGACGTAATCATTATTGTGTCATGGGACGGGACAGCGACCACAAACAATATCCGGGCGTGGAGAAACTCAAGGACAAAGACTGAATCATCTGCGGCGTTTGGAGCAACAACAACCGCAGGAAGCAATAGCTTCTCTGTCATGGCCTCTAATAACGGAACCGGCACTATGAACCTAGACACACGACTTTACGGCATGGCATGGGGCAACGCCTTCATAGACGACGCGGACGCGGTTGCCATTATCGACCATCTGAACGCCAGACATGAAAGGACATACGCATGACCTTATTTATTGTTTACCCCAAAGCGGACCATACCGCTTTCAGCAAAGTATACCTCGCCACGACAGGCGAAGCGATACAGGACAACCCGGAAGAAAGTATAAACGGATTATGCATGGTCGGATCATCCCGGCTGACGCAGGAACAGGCCGATAAGCTGACGGCGGCGTTTCCCTCTGTAAAAATATCGGACGCTATACCGGCTGATTGGGTCTTGGCGGAGTAATGCCTATGTGGTAATTCTCAAAAGGCTTTGGCGTTTTTTACGATTGGCGGTGCCTGATGGTTACATATGTCTGTGACAATAAAGAGATAGAAGACAAGTTGAAAAAGCTTGAATCTTTGATTACCGCCAATGGTGGCGGGTTCGATGAAAATTTGCAGGTTCATTGTGAAAACGGTTATTTCAGTTTACGGGCACCGGTTGTTAAGGACCATGTTGGTGAGCGCCTTGTTAAGCTTTCCGAAGCTTGCCTGATACCGATTGACATGGTGGAGTGGGGTGTTGAGGACGGCAAAATTGTAGCGGGCGCCTCCGATACCGATCTTTCTGCGCTCCGTCGTGAAATTCTGGATATCATACTGGATCTTTACAATATGACGGCGAAACTGGAATCGCACCGGGAAAGCTGTCTGTGGTATGCTTTGCGGTCGAAAGGAGGCATTCTTGATGCCATCGTAAAAGGGCGTGCCTCAAGTGCGGCGCAGGAGTTTATGGCTCATATCCGGGCCGGTTCCTTTGAGCAATTATTAGTCGACAGCTTTATCAAGAGCCGGTGCCTGAGTTATAAAATGCATGATGATGGCAAGGCGACAAAGGTTTTGATGCCTTTCATTGATTTTATGAATCATCATATGGACGGCGCGCTTTTTGCGAATGACAAATTATCGGGCGGGGGCGTGCATGTTGGAAAATCATGGCCGCAGGAAGGCACGGATGAGTGTTTCGTTTATTATAACACCTTTGATGCCTACGATTCCTGGCTTTTTTATGGCTATGCAGATGATAGCGCCTCTTTTCTACGTTCAGTCCCTTACGAAATTAATATACCGCAGGTTGGCAAGATTGATGTGCTGGCTTTCCCCGGTGTGCGATACAAAACAGAAGACAGTGATCCTCTGCCGCCGCATGTGGGTGATTTAGTGGGGTTTATGCCGAATATTAAGGCGGAGCGGGAGGGTTATCTGGCTGTGGATTTCCTGCAGATTCCCTACGGTCATTCCCCCCGTGCTTTGCGGCGTGTTTTGTCTTTTTTGATAAAGAAACTGGCGCCGGATATGAGTGATGCTGTGTTGCAGTCGCATGTCGTGCAGGCGGAATCGTCTGTGATCTACAGAAATATTCTTTTTTACGAAGATCTGGAAGGTTTTTTGAAACGGCATGAGGGTGAGTTGTCCTTTCTCACGGCTGTGATCGACGGGCATAAGATGGTGCGGTTGCAGCTCGATAAGTTGCGTTCTTATCCGTTTTTGTCCGCGGCGTCTCGGGCGGCTTCCGCCTAGGCTTTGAGTGCAGGTATATAGTCGTTTTCATTAACAATTGCACAAGCCTGTCATCCCGTTGGCGAAGCGTTTTTTGCTTCGCTTAAACAAACGGGATCCAGAAAAAGACAGCAGCAAAGCTGCTGACATTATGGACCCCCGCTGTTTAAGCATGCT
>JAJFGQ010000003.1 GCA_021776075.1 Alphaproteobacteria bacterium
AACAACGCAAAAACCAAGTAAGCCTGCGCCCTCCCGTCATCCCGAATAAATATGAGGGATCTTCCTTCGTTGATAGAGGATCATATCTCTCGGCTGCGCTCGGGATGACGGGAGAGGAAGAGACGTGGCCCTAACCTCCGGCGACAGCATTTTTACCGACATGATCCTCATAAACAGGCGGCACAGGATAACCACCCAGATAAACGCAACGACCCTCCAAAGAATCAAGGGAGTCAAGAAGCTCTTTCAGACGCTTGTCATCCGCTGCCATGAAATCATCCACTTCCAGTAAATGAGCCATAAGGCCCTCGCCCTTAAAACTGTGAAGACTCCGCGCCGTCAGGTTCAGTGCCTTGGCTTTCTCAACAATAAGAGACCGGCTCACCGGCTTTTCCAATATTAAAGCAAGAAAACTCCTGTCTTCTCCGGATTCCTCAAAAGAAAGCCGCGCAACAACCAGAGCCTGATTGCGTGAATCAGGGGCCTCATGGTTCCGATCGCCCAGAGGCACGCGCCCAACGATACGCATAGGCTTCTCCCCCAGATCATCCGCCAAATAATACCACCAGGGGGCCTTATCCGTATCTTCCGGCCAGGGTAAAACGCCAAAAGTTGCCTCGCCCTCCCGCACCATCGCCACAACCCCCAGAGGATTGGTGACTTTCTGCATCGGCAATACACTACTGAAATAGTCTTTAGCCATATCCCAGTGAAGAAGCCCGGAAGGGTCCTCCGGTACAGTTACAGCAACCTTGATCCCCGTTTGGAGCAAAGACACCGCCCCCACAAGCTCACGCCATATACGAACGACAGCCTCCTTCGGCAACAAACCTTCATGACGCGCCAAAAGACGGCGAATCATCACCGTTTCCCGGTCCGGCTGAATGATCTGAACATTATTTTTATGTTTTTCCTGCCCTATACGCTGTACCAAAGCAGCCCGCTTCATCAACAGATCATGGATTTTATCATCCATGCTGTCTATTTGCCGTCGTATTTCGTCTACTGTCTTGACCATAGGATGACTTCTAACCCTCTTCCTCTACAAACTCAAAGAAAATCACTTAGTGATAGCCCTCTGAATTAGTCACAAGAACCCGCTTTTTTCCCATGGCCCGCGCTGTTTTCGTTTTTGCTGCTCCCGCATAAATCTGTTTACTGGCTTCCACAATCGAAACACCTGCCAAACCCGGAAAAAGGTAACGCCCGAAACTTTCAAAAGTATAGGCCGTCCGCAGCACCAAAAAAGACCGGAACGGCGGCATGAACAAGGCCATCTCCGTCCGTTCATGAACAAATAAACTCTCTTGCAGATAATGCCCGATTTGTCGGGCCGTGTAAGGTGTGCCATGTCCAAACGGTGTCTGATCGGTTCGCGCCCATAGGCCCCGCCTGTTTGGTACAATCATCAACAAACGGCCATTACTTTTTAAAACGCGCCATAATTCATGTAATAACTCATGCGGCGACTCCGCATGCTCCAAACCATGCACCAATATAATTCTATCAACGGACTCCGTTTCGAGGGGAAGAAGAGCATCCCGGGAAAGGCACACGAGGCCTTTTTCACCCTCCGGCCAAAAATGAACACCCAGATCATCCGGCATAAAAGCCACGCTTCTCTCCGTTTCGTCCATGAAACGTTTTAAATAGGGCACCGCATAACCGCAACCCACCAGACGAAGACCATGAAGGTCCGGCCATATCTTGCGTATATGAAGTGTTAAAAAACGGCGTACAAGCCGTCCGGCACGCGTGCTGTAAAATGTCTTGAAATCATGAACAGAACTATACATCACAAAGCCTGCTGCAATTGCGGAATCAAAGAAATATCGGCTTCAGGCATGGCATAATCCGAAATGTCTCTGGGGTACACCCATTTTAAAACCTGTCCCTCACGCGCCGTTGGAATGCCTTTCCAGACCCGGCAAGCAAAAAGCGGCATCAACATGTGAAAATCATCATAAGAATGCGAAGCAAAAGCAACGGGAGAAAAGCAACAGGGGCGCGTTTCAATACCGAGCTCTTCCTCCAGTTCCCGCATCAGCGCATATTCAGGCGTTTCCCCCGGATCAATCTTTCCGCCGGGAAACTCCCAAAGGCCGGCAAAAGATTTCCCTTCAGGGCGTTGCGCCAGAAGAACACGGCCATCCGTATCCACCAAAGCAACCGCAACAACGAACAACACCCGTAAATCTACCGGCACATCAGGACGCGGCAAATCCAAAGCCTCCGCACAGGAGCTAACTTTTTGTATGAATTTAACCAAATTCTCTTTCTCCCTTTTTTAACCATGTAAAAATGCCTTCCAAAGACTGACGTTTTTCACGGAAAAGTAAACCCCGGATCAATCGAACAAATCATCATAGAAAAACCGCAGCCCTTGAGCTGCGGTTTTTGCAAAAAAGATCAACGATATCACCCCATCTTAGTTCTTAAGGGTTTCACCGTTAATATCATATTTCTTGATTTTTGATTCCTTCTGCCATCCTTGCAAAAGATTCGCCAGAATTTTTTGACGAAGCTGAACTTCCAATTGTGGTTTCACAGCCGCAAACTCAGGCTCAGGGCGCTTACGGCGATCCTCTACCTTGACAACATGCCACCCGAACTGGGTTTTCACAGGATCTTTTGTATAACTCCCGACGTCAAGAGCAAAAGCGGCTTCGGCAAATTCCGGCACCATCTCCGTTTTGGCAAAGAAACCCAAATCACCACCATTTTCAGCTGAAGGACCTGTTGAATGCTCCTTCGCCACATCTTCAAAGACAGCGCCTTCATCGAGTTTGGCAACAATTTCACGCGCCTTTTCCTCTGTTTCCAGCAGGATATGGCGAGCATGCGTTTCCTGAACTTCTTCCATGCTATCAAGCAGCTCTCCATATGACTTCAGCAGTTTTTTCTGCGTAATCTGCTCAACAATTTGACGCTCAATATAGATATTACGAACGATCTGCTCCTTGGCATTATTCAAAAGCTGCTCAACCTCCGGATCACCTTCCAGATTAGCCCCTTGCGCTTTGGTGTTAATCACGCGGTTGTTCAGAACCTGCTCAAGAGCCAGCGGAAACAATGTCTGAATTGGCATCTGACGAACCTGATCCGGCAAGCCGCTAATGAAGTTAAACACATCGCTCCGGTTAATTTCTTCTCCGTTTATAACGGCAACAACCGGGTTACCCAGCTTAATCATGGGTGCATCGGCTCCGGCATCTGCATCAGCACTGGCCGGCGCAATATTACTCAAATCGTCACCGCTCTCTGCCACACCGTTACCGGACAGAAAAAACATAGCCGACGCCGCTATTGCCACAAGAACAAAAACAGCTGCAAAAATCTTCGTCTTACCCGAATCTTCAGCAGCCAACTCTTTTCCTTTTTTCTTATCTGAAGACATTTCAGCCTTACCCCCATATTGCTAGTATCAAAAACAAAAAAACATGTCCCACAAGGACGCCTATCAATGTATAGCGCCCAAAATAAATAATAAAGCCTTTTTTCTAGCTTATTGCTATGCTAATTGACGATAAGCTCCAACAAGCTTATATCAGACAGTCTGTCTGTACCATATCGTCTTGAATTTGAGGAAAGCATGCTGCTCAATCTGGCTACTAAAATTTTCGGCTCCAGCAACGAACGTGTGTTGAAATCCCTGTATCAGCACATAGAGCCTATAAACGCTCTCGAATCGCGGTTCGAACCCATGAATGATTCGGAGCTTCAGGCGCAAACGAATGAATTCAGGCAAAGACTGGAAAACGGAGAACCGCTGGACAATCTTATGCATGAAGCGTTCGCTGTTGTGCGTGAAACAGCGAAACGCACGCTGGGTCAACGCCATTTTGACGTACAGCTTGTGGGCGGTGTCGCCCTGCACGAAGGCAAAATTTCAGAAATGAAAACAGGGGAAGGAAAGACTCTTGTCGCAACCCTCCCTGTTTATCTAAATACCCTGAGCGGCAAAGGCGTCCACGTTGTCACGGTTAATGATTATCTGGCCAGCCGCGATGCCGCATGGATGGGACAAGTTTACACTTTTCTAGGACTTGAAGTCGGGTGCATCACGAACGATCTACGCGATGATGGTCGTAAAAAGGCTTATGCCGCCGATGTCACCTACGGCACAAACAATGAATTCGGCTTTGATTACTTGCGCGACAACATGAAATACGGGCTGGACGACATGGTGCAGCGTGAATTCAATTTTGCCATCGTTGACGAAGTCGATTCGATTCTTGTCGATGAAGCCCGCACACCTCTGATTATTTCCGGCCCTTCGGAAGATTCTTCCGACCAGTATGTTGCCGTCGATAAAATTATCCCGCACCTCGAAGACGATGATTTCGATCTGGATGAAAAAATGCGCACCGTAACCCTGACGGACAAAGGAACGGAGCGTGTTGAGACCCTGCTCACAGAACACAAACTCCTTCAAGAAGGCAGCTTGTATGACGCCCTGAACATCGGACTTGTCCATCATGTTAATCAGTCATTGCGCGCGCACAAGCTATTCTCATGTGACACGGATTACATCATCAAGGACAACAAGGTTATCATTATTGATGAATTCACAGGCCGCATGATGGAAGGCCGCCGCTTTTCCGAAGGCTTGCATCAGGCTCTTGAAGCCAAAGAAGACGTCAAAATTCAGAATGAAAACCAGACACTGGCCTCCATTACGTTCCAGAATTACTTCCGCCTCTATCCCAAACTGGCCGGCATGACCGGTACGGCCATGACAGAAGCCGCCGAGTTTTCCGATATTTATAATCTGGGCGTTGTCGAGATACCGACCAATGTTGATATCACCCGGCAAGATCACAATGACAAGATTTTTAAAACCCTGCGTGAAAAAGAAGAGGCCGTTATCAAACTTGTCCGCGACTGTCAGGAGCGGGGGCAACCCGTTCTGGTGGGTACTATATCTATTGAAAAATCGGAACAGCTCTCAGACAGTCTGAAGAAACTAAAGATCAAGCATAAGGTCCTGAATGCCCGTTATCATGAGCAGGAAGCCCAGATTATTATGCAGGCCGGGCAACCGGGTGCTGTAACCATTGCTACCAACATGGCCGGACGCGGTACCGACATTCAACTCGGCGGTAATGTTGATATGCGTATTGCTGAAGAAGTCGACCCCGGCTGGCCTGAGAATAAGAAACAAAAGGCCATTGAGAAAATTCGTGCGGAAGTCGAAAAAGGCCGTGAACTGGTCCGTGAAGTCGGCGGCCTTTATATCGTCGGCACGGAACGCCACGAATCACGCCGAATTGACAATCAGTTGCGGGGCCGCTCCGGACGGCAGGGTGATCCGGGGGCCTCTATTTTCTTCCTGTCTCTGGGCGATGACCTGATGCGTATTTTCGGCTCGGAAAAAATGGAAGTCCTTCTGGCGCATAAACATATCGGTCTACGCGAAGGCGAAGCCCTGACACACCCCTGGATCAGCAAAGCGCTGGAACGGGCGCAGGGCAAGGTCGAGGGCCAAAACTTCGAAATCCGTAAAAACCTTCTGAAATTTGACAATGTGATGAACGACCAGCGTAAAGCCATCTATGGACAACGCCGGGAAATCATGGGCGCCGCTAATGTGGAGGAACTTGTCTCGGATATGCGTCACACCGTTATTGAAGACCTTGTCCATAGCTGCGTCCCTCCCCGCACTTACGCAGACCAATGGAACACAGAGACACTCCGCAATGAAACACTCCGCCTTCTGGCTCTTGATTTACCTGTTGATGAGTGGGCCGCCGAAGAAGGCATTGCCGATGCCGAGATACTGGACCGCATCATGGATGCCTCTGACAAAAAGCTGGCGGGAAAAGTAGCCAGCACCGGTCCGAAAATCTTCCGCCAAATGGAGAAGGCTCTGGTTCTGCGTCAACTAGACCAACACTGGAAAGAACATCTCCTGAATCTTGATCATCTGCGGCAGGGAATCACCCTGCGCGCCTTCGGTCAACGCGATCCGCTCAATGAATATAAAACCGAATCCTTTTCCATGTTTGAACTCATGCTGAATCAGCTGCGGGAAAGCGTCACGCAAATGCTCAGTCTCGTAGAATTCAGCATTGACGCAGATGCCGGTAAGATATTGATGCGGCAAGCTGCGCAACCGGGTCAGGTGCAGGAAACACGTCAGGACCCGGCCTTAATGGGCTCTGGCGTAGCAGCCGGAAACCATCCGGCTCCAGGCGCCACACCGGGAACTGTGACTCCTTTTCCTCCGGCCCCCAAAAAGCCGTTTGATAAAGGTGATCCTGAAAGCTGGGGCAAAACACCGCGCAATGCCCCTTGCCCCTGTGAATCAGGCAATAAATTCAAGCATTGCCACGGCAAAATCGTCTAGGGTCAGGGCTCACTAATTATATCCATTCTGCGCCCGTCAAATTTTTGATGAATGCTTGTGAAAACCGTGCACGGACATAGCCGTAGCTATGTTCAAGCGGTTTGAATAAACGGGCGCAAAAATTTGCAGCGCCTTGAAAAAGGTTGCCCCTGAAATTAAAACTCTTGCCATAGGGGTATAAATGCCTTTATGAATTAAAAAAAAAGTAAAAACAGGGATTACAAAGATTGGCAAAAAAACTCTCCATAAAAGGGGTCTTTAAGGCTGTTGGCTTTTTTGCACTGATGGCGACGGGGCCCGTAATCATAGCAAACATCGCCAGCGATGCGCATGAAGATTCCGATCGCCAATACATGAAAGACAGGGAAACCGCCTGTCAGACAGCCGCCAACAAACACGGTAACACTCTGCTTTCCCTGTACAAAGAAGCGAACAGAAAAGGTCTGGATACAAAAGACCTGCAATGGAATGTGTCTTCCGATCAACAACGCTACAATTGCACTTACAAAATCAAAGCACGCCTATATCTGGATAAAATAACAAGACGAACCTCACCCCATCAGGGATAAAAACAGGAAGAAATCATGAAAAACTTCAACAAAAAGGCTATTTTACTGGCAACAGGCGTTACAGCACTGAGCATGACCCTCATGATCGCCATGGGCAGCTTTATAAAAAACGCAAAAAAAGAAGCAAGGCCCACCACTGAAGCCTCTCTCTATGATGAACAGGGCATGACGGATGCCGCTTGCAATGCCGCTTACGACAGCTTGTCAGACAAACGCAAAAGGGACCTCCTGAACCAGTTCCGGATGGCTCAGCTTAAGAGCGTCAGGTCGTCATGGAAACCGGAATTTATCATGTCCGATAACACCCTGCACAGTTTTGACTGCACAGAACATGTCAGAAAAAAAGCGGGACTTGAAGACAACACACCGGCCTAGAGGCTGTCGTCCTGTTCCCCGCTTCGCTTCGTCCCGTTCTCCCACTCCGTCATCCCGAATGAATATGAGGGATCTGATCCCCTATCAATGAAGAAAGATATCTCCACTCCTTTCAGTCTGTCGAGATAACAGGTGGTGGTTATAGCCATAGAGAAGCTAGTAGCTTCCTACAGTTTATGAATTCTGCAAACGTCTGGAAAAAGCGCCGAACATCGCCTGATTGATAGCTGCAAATTTCGGTTGTCCGACTGTCTGTTGTGCATGTACCGACATGTTGTTGAACAATGTCATGATACCGGCTTCATCTCCGGCTTTACCTTGTCTCAAATCGCCCATGTTCTTCGTGGCTTTTTCACGAAGCTCAGCTTCGATTTTAAAAGCCTCAACTGTTTTCTCAAAGGCTTCTTCTGAACTATTGGCTTCCGAAGGCAGGGGCAAGGCTTTATAGAGCTCTTTTGCCTGTTTTAAGCTCCGCATATAAGAAACTTCTTTGGACGTCAGGCCGGAATCATTATCAATAAGACCCAGAGCTGCGCTCCTATATGTTATGAAAGCTCTATCAAACTCTTCCATCAGACGTTCATTTTCCGGTGTTGATGTATCAAAAAACTGGGCCATCTTATTCATCCTTTTTCATTCTCTATAAAGCAAAGTATCTTATGTCAATATTGCTTAACATATGCGCCGTTTCTTTGGCAATATAAAATTTTCTTTTTTAACATAAGACATAAACACAGGGTCCCACGCGACCTGATCTTACTTCCCACCTTGCGACGGGGTCACGCGAATCAATATGATCTGGTTACGCTGACGGCGCACAACATCAAAACGAAAACCGAAAAAGGTAAAAGACTGCCCGACATCCGGCACCATTTCTGATTCATGCAGAACCAGACCGGCCAGCGTTGAATAATCCTCATCCGGCAAATCCCATTCAAATTCCCGGTTTAAATCACGGATAGTCACCGCCCCGTCCACAAGATAAGTCCCGTTTGCCTGTTTTCGTACACCGGCAACCATCTCGTCATGTTCATCATCTATTTCACCAACGATTTCCTCCAGGATATCCTCCAGCGTCACCAATCCCATCAGGCTGCCATATTCATCAACGACCAACGCAAAATGTTCCCGTCTCTGCCGAAACGCCTGTAGCTGATCGTAAAGCGGCGTACTCTCCGGCACGAACCATGGTTCCGTAGAAATTGTTTCGATACCAAGGTTAGAGAATTGCCCTCCCTGCGCCTGCATTTCCCGCAACAGGGCCTTCACATGAATGACACCAACAATGTTATCTGTATTACCCTTCCACAAGGGCAGGCGCGTATAAGGGCTTTCCAGCACTTCTTCCACGATTTTATCCATCGCCAGATCAGCATCAATCATGGTGATCTTTTTACGGTGGGTCATGATCTCCTCCACCTCAACATCTGCCAGATCAAGGATGGAACGGAGCATCGCCCGCTGTTCCTGCGTCTCTTCCTCCGGTCCGTCATGCATTTCAATCACGCCGCGCAATTCTTCTACGTGATTTCCCACAGCCACGACGGAAATATCCACCTTAAAAAGCTTCAAAACCAAGCGTACAATGTGGGCAACCATCTCCGTTATCGGTGCCAGAAAAGCAATCACAATGCGCATAATGGGCGCGATAGCCATCGACATCCGGTCGGCAAAATGCAAGGCATAGGTCTTAGGCAGCACTTCTGCAAAAATTAGCACCAGCATGGTCATAACGGCCGTCGCATACAAAACACCGGCTTCCCCAAAGGCCTTAATCAAAACACTCGTCGCCAGAGCCGAAGCCAGAATATTGACAAGGTTATTACCCAGAAGCAAAGCGCCGATCATCCGGTCCTTATTCTCACGAATGCGGTTTACCAAAGCCGCTCTGGCATTACCCTTCTTCTCCAGTGCATGCATGCGGGCCTTTGACGCCGCCGTCAGCGCCGTTTCCGAACCCGAGAAAAAAGCGGACAGAAGAAGCAGCACAATAATTGCCAAAGTAGATAATAACCACCAAAGTTCCATGAGCTAGACGCCCTCCATTGAGTCCGTTATAACCTGCTCCACAATGTCCCAATCGACATCGGCGCTTATATAAGCTTTACCAATACCGCGAAGCACAACAAAGTGGTTCTGGCCTTTTTCTACTTTTTTATCCCGTTTCATCAACGCCATAAGCGTCACAGCATCGCAATCCAACGGCGGAAAGATCATATGAATAGCCGTCGGCAAACCCATAGCCGCCAGATGGACTTCAACCCGTTTGGCGTCCTCTTCCGGGCAATGCCCTTCACAAACGGACAAACGAAAAGCCAAAACCATGCCGATAGCCACAGCTTCTCCATGCAATAAGCGCCCATCATACGCCGCAGCGGCCTCCAGCGCATGAGCAAATGTATGCCCCAGATTAAGCAAAGCCCTTACATTTTGTTCTTTTTCATCCGCCTCAACAATTTCCGCTTTTTTTCGGCAGGAAAGCTCTATAGCTCTGGCAAGGGCCTCCGGCTCTCTCTCGCAAACGCCCTGCCCGTTCTTTTCCAGCCAGACAAAAAACGCAGGATCGTCAATCAAGGCATATTTAACAATTTCCGCATAGCCGGACAGCAATTCCCGTCTTGGCAAAGTCTCCAGAACATCCATATCACAGACGACACTGACCGGTTGATGAAAGGCCCCAACCAGATTTTTTCCCTGCGCCATATCAAGCCCCGTCTTCCCGCCGACCGCGCTATCCACCTGCGCCAGCAAAGTTGTCGGAATCTGGACAAAAGAAATACCCCGCAGAATAACAGCGGCTGCAAACCCTCCTAAATCACCGATCACGCCACCCCCTACGGTGAACAGGACCGAATCACGTCCTACGCCATGATCCAGAAGCCACGACAACACCTGTTCCAGAGCCGCCATGGATTTTGTTTGCTCTCCCGCGGGCAAAGTAAGAATCTGTACACTATGGGCACCGGACGACTTCAGGGTCTGATACACAGACATACCATAGGGGTTCGTTGTGTTTTCATCCGTCAAAACAAAGAGAGAGCGCCCCTTCAAATCAAACGGAATAAAGGATACGAAATCTCCTAAAAGTTCCCGCCCGATATGAATATTGTATGTTCCGGATGATGCGTCCCCGTGATTCACAGATACGGTCGGCATGGCGTCCTATCCTGCCTTCGCTGTCTGAAGGGATAAGTAATCGCACAATTTTTCCAACGCCTCGTTTAAAACAATATCAACAGGACCATTACAACTATCTACCGTTACATTAGCTTGCTCATAAATAGGGTAACGCTTTTCCATCATATCTTTCAGAATGGATTCGGGATCGCCCTGGTTCAAAAGCGGCCTTTTATTATTGCGCGATGTCCGCTCCAACATAACCGGCATCTCCGCTTTAACCCAGACCGAGACCGATTCTGCCCAAACAGCACTGGCCGTTTCTTCCGTTATCATGGCACCGCCGCCCGTGGCAATAACACAAACGCCGCCATCTAAAAGACGCCGAATCACCCGCCGCTCACCGTCACGGAAATCAGCCTCACCAAACCGGTCGAAAATATCACAAACGCTTAACCCCGCCGCTTTTTCGATCTCCGCATCCGAATCAACAAACTCAAGGCCCAGCATTGCCGCCAAGGCACGCCCAATCCTGGTTTTTCCGGTTCCCATCAGGCCTACCAAAACAATTGGTTTATCGATATACCGGCCGATTTCTCTGACTATCGCTTGATTATCTGTATTCATGGTCATGTTTATGCATCAATAAGAAAGGAAAAACAATACTGACCGTTGCACTCGCCTTCCATCTCTATTAGGTTCGCACTCGAAACACCCTGTAAACACAAACGGAATGGCTATGAAGCTTGCAAAACTATTCACAGGCTTATTTATTCTTACACTTGTCGGCGGATTTATTTTCCTCGCCGTTACAGATATTCCTGTCGAACAAACACAAATCAAAAAAACAATTTCCAATGAGCGTTTTTATGGCACCGACTAGAACTTCCCTTTTCCTGCTCACAGTTCTGGCCTGTTGTCTTTTCCTGTCTTCCGTTCAGGCGCCCGTTCTGGCCAATGAGCGCATGGCAGGATCCGCACCAAAAGCAAATACACCCCGGCAATCCGAAACGAACAAAACGAAAAACAGCCCCCCGCAGGATATTAATTATGCCGTCCTTGAATCATACGGCACTCTGACCAATATCCGCAAAGGCGGTCTGGGCATAGACCTTTGGCAAAACAGCCAAAGAGCACTTCTTCTGGAACTCCTCCCCATTCTGCCTGACGATACGAAATACAAAACGCTGCAAAAACTGCAAAAGCGGCTTTTGCTGACAGAAGCCGATGCACAACTCATGATACGAAAAGACAGCCCCGAGGCTCCCGGTCAGGATTCCCTAACCCTGCGCCTTGAAAAGCTTCTTTCCATGGGGGCTTTTGACGATGCCGTCAAACTCTACACCAGAAACCCCGACCCGCCTTATCACGAAAGACTTGCCCGTAACGGCGTCCTGGCCATGTTCTATAGCGGTCAGGATTCGCTGGCTTGTCTGGAAGTCAAAGCACTGGAAGAATACCATCAAAAAGGCGTGTCTTTTTGGCAACAAGCACCAAAAATATGCACCTACATTCTGTCAAAGGTGGCTCAACAGGATGGCCCGGCTACAAAAACAGGACAAAAAACAATAAAATTTCCAGACAGTACGATTCTTGAGAAAATCATTAATAAACCCACATTTCGTTTCACGCCCCACACACCGGACGAGCTAAACAAACTGTCCCCGCTTGAAAAAGCCCTCTTGTTTACGGACGGCAGAATAGACTACAGCCAGCTTAAATCAATAAACACAGAAGAACTGCCGCCCGCCATTGCAACGCTTCTGATCACGGATAAAAACCTGCCGGACAAGCATCGTTTCAAGCTCATAACAGCCTCTGTAGGCAAGGGAAACCGAAGCCCTCAAAGCCTGACGGAATTCTATAATTCTCTGGATATACCCCCGGCAACAAAGACAGGGTGGCAACAGATACCGGCTCTATACCAAAAGGCAAAAAAAGCCTCTGAAGACGCAGAACGTCTAGCTTTCCTCAAAGAAGCTCTCGACCTTTCCGCAGAAAACCCGCCCGCTGCCCTGCTCCCTTTTGCAGACCTGTTAAGGAAAGAAAAAGCCGGTGACTTTTCCGAATCACATGCAAAAATAGCACTGCGGCTCATGCTACAGGCCAATTTATCCGTCCCACAGGGTTGGGCAAAATACAAAACTTTAGAATCAATGCTTGAATCCTCTGGCGAAAAAGGAATCAACAAACAGGATATTTTGACGTGGCTGGCGCATGATATTAGTGAAAATTTTCCTACAAGTTTTCCATCAAAAGAATTTGATTTCAATGGCTTAACTGACGTTTTGAACAATTCTGAATTGCAAATTACAAAAATAATTTATGAAAAGCTTGACAAGCGCGATAAATTACATAATTATGTGCCCAGTAAAGTTTATGAAAAACATGTTGACTTGACATTAGATGACAGTTATGTAATGCCATCTATTGACTTAGTTGACAGCCTCAAAAAGGCGCGATTAGAAGAACGTCTAGCCGAGGTTGTTATATTAAGTTCCATCGCTCTTCATGATGTGCCTCCCGGCAACTTATATGCCGGATTGCTTCGTGAGATACTTGATGGTCTAATCACAGTGGGGTTAACAGAAGAAGCACAGGAATTGGCAGAGGAAGTCGTTCTTGGCTTGAATTGAGTAAAAAAAGGAGAAAAACTATGGCTCGTCCAGGTCGTCCGGCAATGCCGAAACCAGATTTGCATCCGTTGGTGGATTCATTTCTTGATATGCTTACTGCAGAACGGGGAGCTGCTATGAACACACGTCAGGCTTACTGGCGTGATTTAGCGGATTTCAGTATTTATCTGCGCGATAAATTCAAAATTGAGCTCGTTGATTCTTCAACGGATCAGATCAAAACCTATCTTCTTGATCTGGGTAACAAGATACATGTTAAGGGTAAAAAAAGGAATCAGATCGCTACAAGAACAGTGGCACGCCGTCTGTCGGCTCTGCGTCAGTTTTACCGTTATCTTGTGTCCGAAAATATTCGTAAAGATGATCCGACAACAACAATTGACAGCCCGAAACAAACACGCACTCTGCCAAAAACGCTGAGTGAGTCGGAAGTCAGTATCCTGATCAAAACAGCCGGTCAAGGCGGTGGTGGAGACAGCGTTCGTCTCGTCTGTTTGCTCGAAATGTTGTACGCCACAGGGCTCCGGGTTTCCGAGCTGGTTGGTCTGCCCATGTCAGCAATAGGTGAAGATACGCAGTTCCTCATGGTCGCCGGCAAAGGCGGCCGTGAACGTATGGTCCCTCTGTCAGAACCTGCCCAAAAAGCTGTGAAAACTTATCTGGATGTTCGCCAGCAGTTTATTGGCCCGGATGATACAGGCAATCAGGCACAGTGGTTATTCCCTTCTCGTACGTCCGAGAGTGGTCACCTGACCCGTCAACGTTTTGCTCAGCTTCTGAAAGATCTGGCTGACAGAGCCGAGATTGATGCTGACCGTGTTAGCCCTCATATTCTGAGACACGCCTTTGCTACGCATCTGCTTAGCAATGGTGCGGATCTTCGTTCCGTACAGAAAATGCTGGGTCATGCTGATATTGCAACAACGCAGATTTATACGCATCTCGTTGGTGACAAGGTCAAGAAAACGGTTCAGGAAAAGCATCCGCTTTCCAAAACCGGTACGGATGTATAATCCGAACTCTTGAATATTGATTTTTAAATCAGGCAGGCAATCTATTTGAAATTGTCTGCCTGATTTGCTATCTATCATCTTCATTTTCAAAAACAACGGCAATTCAAATGAGTAAACTGGAATTCGAAAAACCGATTCTGGAGTTAGAAGCAAAAATTGCCGAACTGCGTAATGTCAGTGGCGAAGACAAGCTCAACATTGCAGAAGAAATAAACCGCATGCAGTCAAAGATTGAACGTCTTCTGACGCAGACATACAACAAACTGACGCCCCAACAAAAAGTACTGGTCGCCCGACATCAGGAACGTCCTCACTTTGTAGATTACATGAGCGGCTTTATTGAGGATTTTACGCCACTGGCCGGTGATCGTCATTTTGCCGAAGATAATGCCCTGCTAGGAGGCCTTGGCCGCTTCCGTGGACGCTCCTGCGTTATCATGGGGCACGAAAAAGGCAATGATACGGAGAGCCGCATCAAACATAATTTTGGCATGGCCCGGCCAGAAGGATACCGCAAGGCACAGCGCCTGATGCACATGGCTGAAAAATTTAACCTGCCTGTCATTACGCTGATTGATACGGCAGGTGCCTATCCCGGTGTCGGCGCAGAAGAACGGGGACAAGCAGAGGCCATTGCCCGTTCCATGCAGGTTTGCCTGCGTATAGAAGTCCCTATTATCTCTGTCATCATCGGTGAAGGTGGCTCTGGCGGCGCGATTGCCATCGGCGTGGCCGACCGCGTTTACATGCTGGAAAACTCCATCTATTCCGTTATATCACCGGAAGGGTGCGCCTCTATCCTCTGGCGAAGCGCCAGCCATGCCGATGATGCGGCGGCAGCATTGAAAATGACCGCGCAAGACTTGTATCAGCTAAAACTGATTGATGGCATTATTCCTGAGCCTCTTGGCGGTGCCCATCGTGCAAAAGATAAAACAATTGAGAACGTTGCCATACAGATAGAAAAAGCCTTGAATGACATCACACCGTGGGACGGCAAAAAACTAAAACAAGCAAGACACGAAAAATTCCTGAAAATGGGTTGATTTTATATAGCTGTTTCCAACAACAGTTGAGCAACCCTTGTTTCGCTGTGTACCCTCACCTCCTAGAATCCTCCTGTCGCAAACTTCTGCTCTGATGGTTGTTCGGAACTCTGATCGGCATCACTCCCTTTCACTGCTTGTTTTCTTACCGGATTCTTATAAGGCTTTACATTCAGCGCGTCGCTACTCATTCTGGAACGCTGCATCATATGTTCAAAGTTACCGTGTCCCGCCCGGTTATGCCCATCATCCGTAGAAGAAGCCCGGTAATACAGCATCAAAAACACACGAATAGCGGCCGTCAAAGACGTGTTCGGGTTCTTACGCAAATGAATCAGAGAACAAATATCATGGGTTTTGCACTCTTCACGACAGGAGATTTCCCGCAACGCATTCCACATCTCGGGCTCCAGCCTGACAGATGTCCTTCTACCTAAAACTGTAATATTACGGCTTACAAGAGTACTCTTGCCTCCTGCCCTCGTATGTTCCTTCATTTTCCTCTCTCCTTCCTATAATCTATTGTAAACTTAGGGACACAACCTTACGTATGTATGCTCGCTATACTATATATATATCTAGAATACACAACCTTTAGATAGTTCCTCTGCTTTTCTTTTTATTCTGCTCCTTATTTTAATCACGTACATCCGGGCCGGAATGCCTTGGTGTGTAAAGAGCGTGGCAAAAACTATGTTTCCCTTGAAAGAGCAAGGAGTGATACAATGGCATGTACTCATAAAACAAACGCCATACGCGGACCGATGCCAAAAATACATTTAAAACCCTGCTCTGCGGAATTTGCAGATGACGAAGAGAAGAATCAGGAAACACCCTGCTGCAACATGCCTGAGTGCGACAGAGAAGCCACACACAAGGCTCCGCGCGACCGTTCTCTTGGCGACTATTACTGGTTTTGCCTTGAGCACGTGCAGGAACACAATAAAGCATGGAATTATTTTTCCGGCATGTCCCATATCGAAGTTGAAGATTATATTGTCCGCAGCTCTCTATGGGATCGTCCCACATGGCGTCACGATAATTTTTCCGGCATGGAAGATCATTTGCACCGCAAAAGCTCGCAAACCTATCATTTCATGGATAAAGAACCGGAACAGGAACAAGCAAGACGCCACCCGTCCATTGACCGCCATTCACCGGAATTCGAAGCACTCGTAATCATGGGGCTAGAGCCACCTCTGGATCTATCCCTCATTAAAGCGCGTTATAAAAAACTCGTAAAAAAGCACCATCCCGACATAAACGGAGGCAGTGCGGAGTCAGAAGAGCTTCTCAAAAGCATCAATATGGCCTATACCATATTAAAGCTGGCTTACGCACAGTTTGAAAAACTACCATCACAGGAAACATAGAAATAAATGCCCGAAGATAGAGATAGAGAACCAATGGCGGCGTCTTTCGATGTGACGCAATTAACATCGAATAACGCGAAATATACAACAATTCCCGACACAAGATACAGCGTGCGGGATACGTTCGGTCTTGACGTGGATTGGGACGTGCCGGGTTTCAGCGAGGACCATCCCAATGTCCCGGCTATTGATAAGAGCTACCAATTCGACCATGACACGACTCTGGCCATTCTGGCCGGTTTCGCCCATAACCGGCGTGTGATGATTCAGGGCTATCATGGTACCGGAAAATCCACCCATATTGAACAAGTCGCGGCCCGCCTGAACTGGCCCTGCGTCCGCATCAATCTCGACAGTCATGTCAGCCGCCTTGATTTACTGGGCAAGGACATGATCGTCCTGAAAGAAGGCAAGCAAATCACGGAATATAAAGAAGGCCTCCTGCCCTGGGCGATCCAGAACCCGGTAGCGCTTGTCTTTGACGAATATGATGCCGGGCGCCCGGATGTGATGTTCGTCATCCAGCGCGTACTGGAAGCCGAAGGCCGCCTGACACTGCTGGACCAGAATCTTGTTATCCGCCCGCATCCAGCCTTCCGCCTGTTCGCCACCTCTAACACCGTCGGGCTGGGCGATACGACAGGCCTTTATCACGGCACGCAACAGATCAATCAGGGCCAGATGGACCGCTGGAACATCGTCGTCACCCTGAATTACCTGTCTCATGAGAATGAATGCAATATCATCCTCGCCAAAATGCCGGATTTCGATACGACGGAAGGCCGCGAAGATGTCTCCGCCATGGTCAAAATCGCAGACATGACACGGCAGGGCTTTGTCAATGGCGATCTCTCGACCCTCATGAGCCCGCGTACCGTCATCACATGGGCGGAAAATATGCAGATTTTCAAAGACCGGGAATTCGCCTTCCGTATGAGCTTCCTGAATAAATGCGATGAAACAGAACGCCCGACTGTTGCTGAGTATTACCAGCGCTGTTTCGGGGTGGAACTGGAAGAATAAAGAAACCGCTTATGACGGTTTATTGTGAAGGATTCCTGTTTCAATTTTTCTGATATTTGCTTCTAGCAATCCCATGGAAATACCGGACAAGAAGGACAAAGCATCACGTGGCGTGTTAAACTCGGCAACAAGAACAGGTAGGGTGCTTATTTCTTCTCCCTGAAGCTCTGAAACTTCCGTCCTGTAAGATGTCGTTTTTTCCAACACGTCCTGATATTGCTTTTGACAGGGATTTGTCTTAAGAACCGTATTGAAAATATCAGAAATACGCTCTTCTGTTCTTACGTCCCACCCTCCAGCTAACTGGACAAAAACATATACATTTTTATTTTCCGATGTCATTTTTTCTCCATTTGAGCAAAAAACATTACAAAGACAATATGTTGTTATGGCAATAACCGCAAGAAAAATGACAGAATATCAAAACTTTCCCTTCGACTCCTCACGTCTTCACGGTAAAAATAACCATGGATAAAGACCGCCAGAATAAACAGCTCGAAAAATTCAAAAGTGCCACAGCAGCCACATTACGGGCATTGGCCGGTAAACGCCATCTGGAAGTCCAGTTTTCGGAAACTGAAACACGCGCAGGAGAAAGCGAAGACAGTAACAAACCCCGCATTCCCCTGCCCGATGCCGACATGAACGCCAAAAGCACAGCCCTGACCCGTGGGCAGGCCGATGCGCAGGCCCTGCGCCTGAAACATCACGACAAAAACCTTCATCTTGAAAACGCCCCGATGGACTTAATGGCACAGGCTACTTTTGAAGCACTGGAACAAGCCCGCTGTGAGGCCCTTGGCGCGTCTGACATGCAGGGCGTGGCCCAAAACCTACACGCTACACTGAAAGAACAATGTAGACGCATGAGCTGCAAAACCATGGAAAGCCGGGATGATTGTAACTTTGCCGAATCCCTTCATGTTCTGTCCCGGCTGGCCCTGACCGGCGAAAAACCGCCCGCCTCTGCCAAAAAACTGCTCACCCTCTGGACGCCGTGGCTGAAAGAAAAACTGGGACCGGACGGGCTGGAGAGCTTAAAAACGTCCATGAACGACCAAAATGCCTATGCCGCCCTCTCCCGGCAGCTCATTGCCAAACTGGATATGGATGTCGGGGAAAGCGCACCGGACCAACCCTCCGATGACGAATCCGGTAATCAAGGTTCCGAAGAAGAACAAGACGGCGAAAACACCTCTGATGATGACGAACAGGAGGACTCCGCTGATTCAGGCGCTCATGCGGATCAGGCAGAGGAAGAGTCCGGGAAAACCGGTCAAATGGGAGAAGAAGACTCGGGCCATGACGATGCCGACACAGGCGGCGAAGGCGATGCAGACCACACCCCACCATCCAGAAGGCCGGAAGGTTATATTCCGGGACCGGACAGCAGCTACAATGTCTACACCACCAGCTATGATGAAATCATCAAAGCAGAGGACTTAGCCGAACCGGAGGAACTGGACCGCCTGCGCACCATGCTGGACCAACAGCTTTCCCATTTATCCGGCGTGATTACAAAACTGGCCAACCGCCTGCAACGCAAATTACTGGCCAAACAGCAGCGGAGCTGGCAGTTCGACCTTGATGAAGGCATGATCGACACGAGCCGCCTCGCCCGTATCATTGCCAACCCTACCGTTCCTTCCGTTTATAAACAGGAAAAGGAAACGGCCTTCCGGGATACGGTTGTCACACTGTTGATTGATAATTCTGGCTCCATGCGGGGGCGACCCATCGCCATTGCCGCCATTTGCACGGATATACTGGCCCGGACACTGGAACGCTGTGGTATCAGCGTTGAAATTCTGGGCTTCACCACCCGCGCCTGGAAGGGCGGCAAAGCCCGCGATTTGTGGATACAGGAAAACAGACCCTCGCATCCCGGCCGCCTCAATGATTTGCGCCATATTATCTACAAAGCAGCTGATGCGCCGTGGCGGCGATCCCACAAGAACCTTGGCCTGATGCTGAAAGAAGGCCTTCTAAAAGAAAATATCGACGGTGAAGCGCTCGTATGGGCCTATAACCGTCTGGCCGCAAGACCGGAACAACGCAAAATCCTGATGATCATTTCCGACGGCGCCCCGGTGGATGACTCGACCCTCTCAGTCAATCCCTCCAATATTCTGGAGCTGGATTTACGCAACGTCATCACATGGATCGAAGATATATCAGAAGTAGAACTCACCGCCATCGGAATCGGGCACGACGTCACGCGCTATTACAAACGCGCCGTCACAATTGCCGATGCCTCCGAACTGGCCAATGCCCTTATCAACAACTTGTCGGATTTGTTTGAAGAGACAAAATAGATAAGACGTCTTGTGGCTGTTAAGATTGATTAAAATTAATAAGGCACTGTCATGCCCGCCTCGTGCGGATATCCGGCAAAACAAAGTGCGCAGCTCTGCTGCGCTCATAACCAGACCCCCGCTGTTTCAGCGTGCCATTCGGCACGCCACGGGGGTGACAATAATGTCTCATTCTTAATGCGAATGACTATAGAACCCCTATATTTACAATCTTGACAAAATAGGAATAATATCCCATACTAACCCTATGAAACATAAGAAAAAAGACAGAGAGCACAATCTTTTTATAAAAACTCTGACGAACGAACTAATGGATACCTATTTTTCTTTTTGTTATCAATTGGTTATCAGCCATAAAATTAAACATGATTTCTGCACCCCTTTTCTGTCTTCACGGTGCAAATTGTGTAATTATTGGTCGGCATAATGCAGATGAAAGAACGAGTATGAGCACAGAAAAAAAATCCGTCTATAAACCAAAAGTCATTTCCGGCTTTCCCGAATGGCTTCCCGAAGTACGTATCGTGGAACAACAATGGTTCGACCATATCCGCCGTGTATTTGAATCCTACGGCTTCTGTTCCATTGAAACGCCGTCCGTGGAAGAAATTGATGTCATCACCGCCAAAGGTGAAGTGGATAAAGAAATTTACGTCCTCGAACGGCTGCAAAAAGAGGAAGGCGATAACAGCGACGCCCGGCTGGCGCTGCATTTTGACCAGACCGTACCGCTCGCACGCTATACCGCACAGCATTTCAATGAACTGGTTTTTCCATTCAAACGCTATCAGATGCAACGGGTCTGGCGCGGTGAAAGACCGCAGGCCGGACGATTCCGGGAATTTTACCAGTGCGATATTGATGTGATTAATGTTGATGCCCTGCCTTTGCATTTCGATGCGGAAATGCCCGCCATTGTCTGGGAAGTGCTCAATGGTTTACCGGGCATGAAGGACGAAAAGATCCAGATTCGAATCAGCAACCGGAAGATTTTGATGGGGCTGTGTGAAGCTCTGGGTATTGAAAACATCACCGAAGCAACCCGTATCGTTGATAAGCTTGAAAAAATTGGAGAAGAATCCGTCTGTAATCAACTCACAGCACAAGGTCTAAACGATAGCCAATGCCAAAAAATCATGACACTGGCTCAAATACACAGCTTTGATTCAAGTTTTGTCGACACCGTCCGGACTTTAGGTATTACCAGCGAAACCATGAATGAAGGCGTAGAAGAACTCGCCTTTGTCATGGAAAACCTCGCCCACCTGCCCGAAGGCGCGGTTGTCGCTGATCTCTCCATCGTGCGGGGACTGGATTATTATACCGGCACAGTTTATGAAACCGTCTTTACCGACGATCCCGGTTACGGCGCGATCTGTGCCGGCGGACGGTATGACGACCTCGCCAGCCAGTATATCAACAAAAAACTGCCCGGTGTCGGTATCTCCATTGGTTTTTCCCGCCTGTTTGACAAGCTCCGCAGCAACGGCAATTTCAACACCGCCCGTAAATCTCCGGCGGATATATTGATGCTTCTGCCCGATGAAATCATCCGTGACAAAGCCTCGCAAATGGCGCGCACCCTGCGTGAACGCGGCTTTAAAGTCGAGATGTTCCACAGGGCACAAAAAATTCCGAAGCAGCTTGCTTATGCTGAAAAGAAGGGCATTCCCTATGTCTGGCTGCCTGACCTTGGCGAGATTAAATGCATGGCCAGCAGAGAGCAAAGCAAAGCCGATCCCGCAACATGGGAGATGACCGGGGAAAACGGCGGAGAATCAGCTTCATGAAGTGGCTTAAAGAAAAGACGTCATCCCGGCGCAAGCCGGGATCCATTCATCAGCCCGCACAAACTCTGAAATGGACCCCGGCTTGCGCCGGGGTGACGGTTTTGATATTTCTTATATTCCTTATATGTGCGCCCGACAGCTTCGCCGAAGACGTGACCTACGGCCCGGAAAGCTGCGAATTCAGCATAGTTTTTCCCGGCGCACCCTATACAGCACAACGCTGCAATCCCGCCGATCCTGAAAAATGCGACCCGATCACCAGCTACACAAAA
The DNA here is from genome assembly GCA_021776075.1 of Alphaproteobacteria bacterium. Lineage (GTDB taxonomy): Bacteria > Pseudomonadota > Alphaproteobacteria > Micavibrionales > Micavibrionaceae > JAJFGQ01. Next base: position 21,879 of record JAJFGQ010000003.1, read on the forward strand.
GTGTTCGGGATGGACGCAACGGTCAATTTCAACGTCACCTGCATCCCGGTGAGTGCTGACATGTATAGCCGCTATAGCGGCGATGTCATGCGCACCACGCTGGAAGCCATGGTCGGACGCCAACATCTGGATCAATATAAAACAAGCTTTCAACAGCATGATGACAAGGCCAAACAGGCGATTCTTCTGGGTGCGGGGCGCACCGGTAAAAGCGACAAGATTTATACGGCCCAGCTCTGGATCGGTCATCGCTCCGTTTTCACAGTGGAAGGCGAGCTGATCGGTGTACCTCTGGATGAAGCCGACGACATGTTCGCCGCCATCCTCCGCAGCATCGGGCATAAGGACGGGAAGCAGGAATCAGAGCCTAAGCAAGAAGAACAGGACGATAACAAAACAGATGAAGAATCAGATTGATTTGGGCTTCAGCCTTGCCGGTTTAGGCGGTGTATCCATTGTACGCCGTGCCTCGGCTTCTTTCAGGGCTTCCGAATTAAAATCGGCAAATGATTCTTTGAGCACAGAAGACGGCTTGTCATCATGCCACAGCTCCGTCAGAACCCTTTTCGCCGCAAAATCGAAGATGTCTTTAACGAAGGTTTTATCCTGTGCAACATAGCGCGTATGAATAACAAGGTCCCGTCCCTCATCTTCACTGACAGACCATGCGCTGGCCGGTTTTTTCTTCTTTGGACGCTCTTCAGGTTCTTCCTTGTATCCCAGCAAGCGGGCAATTTCGTAATGCTTATAGGAGAGAGCCATGACTAAAGCCGTTTCTCCTCCGTGTTTCAGAGTCTTATCAGCCCCGGCTGCAATCAAGACTTTTGCAATTCCCAAACGGCTCTTAAGAGCGGCATTCATCAGCGGTGTATCACCGGCTCTGTCCCCGACATTCAGATCGACTCCAGCTGCAATAAGTGTGCAGATAGCCTCATCACACACACCACGCCAAACCGCGTCCGACAGAGACTTTTTACCGCAACCTTTTAAAAGCAAATGTTCCAGAACAGGAATATTTGCTTCCTTAAGCGCATGTTCAAACAAAGTGTTCTTATTGAAAGTACAAAAATGATTGCTACGCCGCCATGCCTTAAAGGCCTTCTCATTGGCCTTTTGCTGCTCAACAGATCTCTCAGGCGGTCTTTCCTCAGCCGACCTTTCCCCAACCGACCTTTCTAATGCCTGCTGATCCGGCGGCAGCCTTCGTACAATGCCCTGTTCCATCACGTATTCTTACCTTAATCATAAAAGTTTATGAAAAGTACAGAAACCAGAGCAAAAAGTCAAATTTAAGTAGACGTCAAACCGCAGAGTTACAAGCTATGACGGCGAAGGCCCGGCAGGCTTATCACCCGGTGCGGAAGGCTCATCTTCCAAAGGCCGTCCAAGGTAAAGCGGCTGCACCGTATCCCCGTTTGATAAATGGCCATACACATGAACTTTCTTCGGCGCCATGCCGTTGCTGCCTTCGCATGAAATAGCCAAAGGCTCTACGGTCTGCCCCATCGGGATACATTGTGCCGGGATATTAAACTGCTCGGTTAATCCGGCTCCGTCCCGTGGCGTCACATGAATACCCAAATACAGATCAGCACCCAAAGTATCCGGAATTTTAACCTCGAAATCGTCACTAACCACCAACGGCACGGCAACAACAGTCCAGTCATTGCTTCCATCTACGGGGGGCTCGACAAGAGTCTCAATCATCAAGGCACCCTTTTGAAATCCGCCGCCCTTCGCGCCGGCTTCCACAGCTTTCATAATAGCCTCATGACGGTCAGGGTCACTCGCTTGCAATTCAGATAGATGAGCCATAATCGCCTTTGCCATGTCTTCCCCAAGCTGCATAGCCGCCATGGGGTCCGTATTCGCAACGACCAATAAAGCCGCAATTTCATCATCGGAGACCGTTTCCGGTAAATTTTCCCAATTCGTTGCCTGATCAAAAACAGCCTGCCGGTCACGTGCCTCATCGGCCTGCGCCTGAATGGCTTGAATACCTTTTTCAACAGCTTTTTTTACAATTTCCGGAGAAACAGTCATAGCGACCTCCCTTTTCTTTTGTTTACATTAAACGATGAACCGAAATTCAGCATGGCACGGCGCTTTTAACGAATCAAATGGAATTGTAAAGACTTATACACAGACAACAGACAGCGCCCTGATTTTTTCAACCATCGCAAAAAAGCCGTTACGGCGGTTCGGGCTTAAATGGCCGCTCAACCCCATATCTTCAAAAGCTGCTTCAATATCAATGCCCGCTACACCTTCCTGAGACTTACCTTCATAGGCCAACATCAGAATATAAATCAAACCACGGACAATATGAGCATCACTATCCGCCGTGAAATGAAAGTGCCCATCCCGAATATCGGCGACAAGCCAAACCCGTGATGTACAGCCGCGCACCAGAGTCTCATCCGTTTTCTGCGAATCATCCATAGGCGTCAAACGCTTCCCAAGATCAATCAGGTAACGATAGCGATCTTCCCAGTCACTAAACAGGGCAAAAGCGTCAGCAAGTTCTTCAAGGTTTTTTGTAGTCATTACTCATTATTGATTATAGTATGAAGATGTTTTTCGCAAAGTTTTTGTGACACAAGCATAAAATCATTGTTAAAGGGGCTTGCGCGGCTTTGCCTCAGTTGGCTAGATTGTAACAGTGATGATTCACATGTTCGACAGGAATAATACAGGACACCTATTTTATGAGTAAATCCGGATCAGGCGACAGCAAAAACACCCTCTACTGCTCTTTCTGCGGAAAAAGCCAGCATGAGGTACGCAAGCTTATAGCGGGGCCCAACGTGTTCATATGCAATGAATGCGTTGAACTCTGCATGGATATTATCAGGGAAGAAGACAAATCCTCTATTGTCCGTCCCGGAGAAGGCGTCCCCAGCCCCAGTGAAATTAAAGGCGTTTTAGATGATTACGTTATTGGTCAGGAACAGGCAAAACGTGTCCTTTCCGTAGCCGTCCATAATCATTACAAGCGTATGGAGCACAGCGATACCGGAACAGAAATAGAACTGGCCAAATCGAACATCCTTCTGGTTGGCCCCACAGGTTGCGGTAAAACACTTTTGGCGCAAACGCTGGCACGTATTCTGGACGTTCCCTTTACCATGGCCGATGCCACAACACTGACCGAGGCCGGCTATGTTGGTGAAGATGTTGAAAACATTGTTCTGAAACTGCTTCAATCCTCTGATTATAATGTCGAGCGCGCGCAGCGCGGCATTGTCTATATCGATGAAATTGACAAAATCAGCCGGAAATCGGACAACCCGTCTATCACCCGTGATGTTTCCGGTGAAGGCGTACAGCAGGCTCTGCTTAAATTGATGGAGGGCACAGTTGCCAGCGTTCCGCCGCAAGGGGGACGTAAACATCCTCAGCAGGAATTTTTACAGGTTGATACGGCGGATATTCTGTTTATCTGCGGCGGTGCCTTTTCCGGCATTGAAAAAATCCTTTCTGAAAAAGGCCGTGACACGACGATTGGCTTCGGCGCCGATGTCCGTGCCCCGGATGACCGGGGAACCGGGGAGCTTCTTATAGAGCTAGAGCCGGAAGACCTTTTAAAATACGGACTAATCCCTGAATTTGTCGGTCGTCTACCCGTAATTGCTACATTGCGTGATCTGGACGAAGACGCCTTGATTCAAATTCTGACACAACCGAAAAATGCTCTGGTCAAACAATATCAGCGCCTCTTTGAGATGGAAGGTGTCGGACTCACATTCACGGATGATTCCCTGAAGGCTATTGCCAAAAAGGCCATTGCCCGAAAAACAGGTGCGCGGGGATTACGCTCTATCATGGAAATACTTCTACTGGATACCATGTATGAACTGCCGGACATTAAAAACCTGGAGAAAGTTGTTGTAAACGAAGATACCGTTAACAAAAGAGAAAATGAGCCTGTCTATGTTCTGGCTGATAAAAAGAAAAGCAGCAAATCAAAAGTCTCAAAAGAAAAACCCGAGCCGGAGGCTGAGGCAGCAGCAACATAAAAGTCAGGTCGGCTTCAAACGGGACACAAGATAGCCTCTTCGTACCATTTCCTTAATAATGGGCTCGATAATAGTCGGCGCTAAAAAACGTCTGGCGTGTTTGGCATCTGTGTTCTGGCAGGCCGGAATATCATTTAAAACAGCCTCATCAACAAAAGTTTCCGTATCAAACTCATTGTCATCAGCAGCGGGAAATAAAGCATGGGGCGCCTGCTCTGCAATGACAACGGTCTCCTGATCTGTTCTTTGGAAATCGTCAAGAAGCCGGTTAATAACGCGCCCCTGACTCTCTGTTAAACTACAAAAATCAGTATCCGCCCGTTGTAAAAACTGGAAAAGAGGCCGTCCGAAATACAGGGAGACACCTAATGTACGGTCATTGACCTTCTGACCAAACGTTGCCGGGTCCAAGGAATAAACCTTACCTGTCCGGACATCAACATACCGGGCATCCTGAATATCCTGTTCTCCTGCTGTTTCCGGTATACTGCCCGGATTATTGGTCACAGCAACACCGGCATGATCTTTGATCAGTTTGGAAATAAATTTCCGCTCTTTCGGCTGATCGCTTGCCACAGACGCTTGTATGTCGGAAAAAGAAGAACAGCCGCCAAAGGCCGAGGCCGCAAAAATAAGGGACAAGACCTCCAAAACCTTCTTCATTACGTCACCTCCCATTATCTTTTTTTATTTTTTTATCTGGTTTTCAAAACCCCAACCCTGCCCTTTTCGTAAAGAAAAGCCGGGATTGTGTCAATATGAAAACGGTCTATGCTTTTCTCTTTTGTTTCCGTTAACCGCGTATTATGATTTGTAGGTATATTCTTGAAGAGGTTTTCGCCTCTTTATCAGGCCGCTTTAATTCAGCAAGGGAGTCATAAGCAAATGACAACAGAAGCACAAATACAGATAGAGCCCGACAAAAAATACCGTCTGATTACGCGTAGTGACATGGACGGCCTCGTCTGCGGGATACTTCTCAAGGAATTGGGCTTAATTGAAGAAATTACCTTTGCTCATCCCAAGGATATGCAGGATGGTAAAATCGATGTCGGACCGAACGACATTACAACCAACCTGCCCTTTGTTGAGGGCGTTCATTTGTGCTTTGACCATCACGCCAGTGAGGTGGAACGGCTTGACGAATGCCCGCCCAATCAGGTTATTGACCCAGAAGCACCCTCTGCCGCCCGTGTTGTTTACCGTTACTTTGACGGCCACGCCAACCCGAAATTACAAAATATTGCCGAAGATATGATGGATGCGGTGGACAAGGCCGATGCCGCACAATTCACAAAAGACGATATTCTCACCCCACAAGGATGGGAATTGCTGAGCTTTATCATGGATGCCCGCACAGGTCTGGGACGGTTCCGGGATTTTAATATTTCCAACTTCCAGCTCATGATGGAACTCATTGATTATTGCCGAGGCAAGCATTCCATAGATGAAATTTTGATGTTGCCTGACGTCAAGGAACGGGTTGATCTCTATTTTGAGCATAAAGATAAATTCCGGGAGCAAATCGAACGCTGCTCCACGGTTCATGATAACCTTGTCGTCCTTGATCTCCGGCGGGAAGAAACCATATGGGCCGGAAACCGCTTTGTCATTTACGCCCTGTTTCCCCAATGCAATATCTCCATGCATGCCATCTGGGGCAAAAACAAGCAAAACACAGTGTTTGCCATTGGAAAATCCATCATGAACCGTACCAGCAATACTAATGTAGGCACTTTGGCTCTGTCCTATGAAGGTGGCGGGCATGAGGCTGCCGGAACCTGTCAGATTGATAACCTGAAATCTGATACCGTCATGGAAGAGCTCATCCAGAAAATCACCAAAGACGGCTGATTTTTATTGACATAACTGTAATTTGCAGTGTAAACGTTATGTGAATTTATATTTTTTCATGACGGAGACACCTATGGCCGATACAGAAAAGCAGCCCGATGCCCGTGACGCGGTATTATATAAAAATGATACCTTCACCGTTGGTCCACACCGAAAGGTTAAGTCAGACAACAGCTATGTCGCCGTTGTGAATAAGAAACTGGCAGACAAATACCCCACATTCATGGATATTCTGAATGCGCCCGATACCAAGCCACTGCGTGACCTTTTCAACGCAATTGCCGGCGGCATGAGTGCCCATGCCAAAAAGCATAACGTAGAAGAAAGCAATGACGTTTTCTGGCTGATCAATGTAACAGACGACCGGGTAACAGATAAAAACAATACTCATTCAAAAGGCTCCTACCCTCATACCCATATTATCTACGGTCCCTTACCGGAAGATTACGAATATGCTTATGTTTTAAATGAGAGGACCTATACGCCCGATACAAGAGCCAAAATGACCCACGGCTGGCCTCAATTCAAAAACTTTCAGGAATTTATACAACAAGCCGATGAAGAAGATTACGAAGGCCTGAAAGAAAACCTGCTCTATGATCTGGAATGGCATATCCCCCGTGGTGGCGCCAGACTGGTCTGTGACGAATTTAACAGCACACAAGACGACTGTTCTAGTGGCGGTCCCGGCCTATTTGAGCTTCGTATTCAGACGGGGGACCAAGGTCACAAATGGTTTGAACGCCCTAAACGGCAACCATAACGCGCGGCTGTCTGTTGTTGTATCTGAATAGCAGCCTTGCTACGATCAGGGGACAGAAACCAACAGGCGACAGCTTCCATGAAACCACCTCCCCTGCGACAAGGCGATACGGTCGGTATATTTGCGCCCTCCAGCCGCGTGAACAAAAACGCTATCGAAAACACGGTATCCCTGCTGGAAAAACGAGGCTACAAAGTCTTTATCCATCCGCAAACCTTCACACAGAACAATCAGTCTGCCGGGACGACTGAAGAAAAAACAGCGGCCCTGCATGACCTTTTTGCCGCCCCCTCTATTCAAGCCATTATCTGTGCCAAAGGCGGCAACCAGGCGGGATACCTTCTGGACCGCATTGATTACGACCTGATCCGGAAAAATCCTAAAATTATCATGGGCTATAGCGACCCCACGGCCTTGCTCAACGCCATCACAAAAGAAACCGGCCTTGTGACATTTCACGGCCCTATGCCGCATAACTTCCCCCGCCTGCCGGAAGAGCAGCTTGAGCATTGCTTTGCATTATTGGCGGGAGAGACAAAAGAGCTCCCTCTTTCCGGTGCTCAGGTTATCAGGGATGGGCAAGCCGAGGGACCGCTGATCGGCGGTAATTTAAGCCTTCTATGCAGCCTGATCGGCACGCCTTGGGAACCGGACTTTGAAAATGCCATTTTGTTTCTCGAAGACTGCGATGACGAAATATCCCGTTTCGACCGTATGTTCCAGCATCTACGCAATGCCGGCGTGTTTAAAAAACTAAACGGACTGATTTTCGGCCAATTTACAGATGTTCAAGACACAGGAAAAATACCATTCGGATTGACGCTGGCTGAACTTATAAACAACATCGTCCGTGATCTGGATATTCCCGCCGTCGCCAATGCGCCGTTCGGCCATGGACCAGCAATGCTGACCCTGCCCATAGGAGCCCACGCTACCCTGCATACCGAGCGGCTCACTCTTTCCGAGCCCGCTGTTCAAAGTTGATTTTTAGTACAAAAACGGCTATCAGGGATGAAAATATAAAAATACAGGGAGATGGTTAAAATGGGCACTACAGATTCAACTACGGATTCAAAAGAGCATCTCAAGAAAAAATTTCGTAATGCCGCTATTGCCTGTGGCGTGATTTCTCTGGCCTTGTACGCCAACATCACCTTCACGACGCAAGCTATTCAAGAAAATGATGCGGCACTCATCAGCATGCAGGATAACGCCCGGCAGGCCTGTATGAAAGAAGGCATTACCCCCGACAAATCATTTCAGTGCGCCGAAGACAAAATCGGACAAACAACCCTGACTGAGTTTAAAGATAAAGCCGACAAAAACATATCATCCGGACGCCGTAGCGCTGCCGGACTGGCTTTAACAGCACCCCTGACACTTTTTATAACTTCAATGGCCCTGCGCCGCAAAAAAGAAGAACCGCAACCGCGTCCGTAAGCCATCTTCATTTCGGGGATAGATTTTTGATTGTAGCTGTGTCATATCATCTTCCATGTCAAAACGGAGAGAATCATGACTTTTGTCGTTCTGGATTCATGCATCAGGTGTAAATACGGGGATTGTGTAGAAGTTTGCCCCGTCGATTGTTTTTACGAGGGCGAAAACATGCTGGTCATCCACCCGGACGAATGCATTGATTGCGGCGTTTGTGAACCCGAATGCCCTATCGAAGCCATTGTAGCGGACACGGACCCGGAGGGAGAAAAGTTCCTCGAACTGAACCGTGAATACGCAGAAAAATGGCCAAACATTACCCGTAAAAAGGACGCACCACCGGATGCCGACGACTTCAAAGACAAAAAAGACAAATTCCCCGCCTTATTTAGCTCAAAACCGGGTGAAGGCGATTAAATAAAAAAACAATAGAAGTCATTGAAAACATTAAAAAAATAGAAACCGCAACATTGCAAAGTGAAAATAAAAGTTGAAATTTTACGAAATTTTAACTATACTCATCAGGCATTGCGATGCGATGACAGAATTAACGGGTACGGGCATTTGCCGTTTCTCCGTTTTCTAAGAAAAAGCTTTAAATATTTGCTGCTATAGCATTGTTTTATTTAGGGTATTTGGGCGAAAAACACCGCCGAAAGAGCGTGGCTTGCCTGAGTATAAAACATAATTTGAGAGATAATCTCAATATAAACAAAGGGGACAGAAAAATGGCTGATAATGATAATTTTGACTTCGACAAAGGCGATTATGTTGTTTATCCGGCGCACGGCGTTGGTCAGATCGAAGGCGTAGAGACACAAAGCATTGGCGGCATGGATGTCAGCCTATACACGGTTTCCTTTGAAAAGGACCGTATGCGTTTGAAAATTCCGACTTTTAAAGCCGAAGCTTCCGGCCTGCGCAAACTCAGCACAGGTGATCGTTTGCAGGACGCTATCAAAACGCTTCAGGGTAGGTCCCGTATTCGCCGCACGATGTGGAGCCGCCGCGCGCAGGAATACGAAACAAAGATTAATTCCGGCGACCCGGTTTCTATCGCCGAAGTTCTGCGTGATCTGAAACGCAGCAACGATGATACGGAGCAATCCTATAGCGAACGCCAAATATACCAGTCCGCTTTGGAACGTCTGGCCCGTGAAGTCGCTGCCGTGGAAAGCATCACAGAAATTCAAGCCACTGAACAGCTTGAAGGTATACTGGGTAAAGCGGCATAACAGCTGCGTACCTTTTAGAACCGTACAGTCAGGGAAAGAATTATGCTCAAAAAAGAAGAGCAAGAAGAATATGAACGGAATTTCTGCCGGGCGCTGCTAGCTGGTCTTTATGGTGTAGAGCCTGAACAACTTACAAAAGAATTTGTTCAAAAGGCCAAAGCGGAAGACAAAAGAAAGCGGGAAGAAGTAGCCCAAGAAAAAGGCTGGAGGTCTATTAGCCCTGAAGATGCCGATGCTTACTTTGCAGAAACGGACAGAAAACTGAAAAACCTCCTTAAAATGAAATAATCAAAAAACCCCGCTCATCAGCGGGGTTTTTTATAACAGCCTCCCCATACCCCCCCCTGTGGGTAATATTTGTAATTTACTGATTTTCTTGTATAATGGATATGATTCTGGGAATTTATATTCCTTCCTGCCTTTCATGCCCTCCGCATTGCCCTCCCATACCCGGACAACCAATACACAAAATATGCCCTCACCTGATCTAAAATTTACATCGCTCGGCTCTCCCCGACGTATATGGAGCATCTCAGCCATTCACGGCGAAGCGGAGAAGCTGCTGGATATTCACGACACCCTGTATGAAAAGTTTCGTCCCGGTGATCGCCTTGTCTATATGGGCAATTATATCGGCTACGGCCCTCATCCTTGCGAAACAATTGACGAACTGTTGACGTTTCGGCGCCTGCTCCTCTCCATGCCGGGAATGAAGACCGATGATATTGTCTATCTGCGCGGCGGTCAGGAAGAAATGTGGCAAAAGCTTACCCAACTGCAATTTGCGCAAGATCCGGCCAACACCCTGCTCTGGATGTTGAGTAAGGGGCTTTCATCCACGCTGGACGCCTATGGCATAAGCCCTCACGATGGTATTGTTGCGGCACAGGAAGGCGTCATGTCCCTGACCCGCTGGACGGGACAAATTCGTGAAGCCGTCCGCAGCAAGCCCGGCCATGATATGTTCAGCACCCAGTTGCGGCGCGCTGCGTTTACACCGGAAGAAACAGAGTTTCCTTTATTATTCGTCCATGCCGGCATTAACCCCTCGCAATCTCTAGATCGTCAGGGCGACAGCTTCTGGTGGGCTGGCAAAAATTTTAACGACATAAAAATACCCTACAACCCCTTCCAGAAAGTCATTCGCGGCTTTGATCCGGCCCATGAAGGCATGCATATGAACTGCGTTACGGCGACAATAGACGGCGGATGCGGCTTTGGCGGCACGCTGGTCTGTGCCGGCTTTGAACCGGATGGCAGCGTATCCGAATTACTGGAAGCCTGATTTGATTTAATCTGATCCAAATCGTAACGCCCCACGTACAAGATACGAATATAAAGAAACATCAGGAAAAACTGCGGGGGACAACATGGCCTATATTGATGATCAAGAAACGCAAAAATCCAATCTGAGCTATATCAGAAACGCGATGGACGAGCCTATGCTGGAACGCGCTCATGAGCTTGATCTGGCCAAACGCTGGCGTGAAAAAGGTGATGAAAAAGCGCTCCATGAACTGGTGGGGGCGCATATGCGCCTTGTTGTCGCCATAGCCGCCCGATACCGTTATTACGGCCTTCCGAGCGGCGATTTGATCCAGGAAGGCAATATCGGTCTGATGCAGGCCGCCAACCGCTTTGACCCGGCGCGTGAAGTGCGCTTTTCAACCTACGCCACATGGTGGATACGGGCTGCTATACAGGATCACGTCCTGCGCAACTGGTCGATCGTGCGCACAGGTACAACAGCCGCTCAGAAATCCTTGTTTTTTAACCTGCGCCGCCTGCGCGCCCGGATAGAAGGGCAGCAAGACGGTGCCGCACTGGACAATAGCAACCGCAAAGACATCGCCACAGAGTTAAAAGTCCGCGTCAAGGATGTCGAGAACATGGAAGCACGCCTGTCCGGTGGTGATTATTCACTCAACACCCCTGTCGGAGGAGAAGAAGGTAACGATGACTGGCAAAGCCTGCTCACCGATGAGCGTGCCGGACCGGAGGATGTTGTAATAGGTATGAAAGACTCAAACGCCCGTTCACAGTGGTTGCAGGAAGCTTTAAGCCACCTGAATGACCGTGAACAAAAAATTATCCGTGACCGTCATTTGACCCATGAAACCGTCACGCTATCCGATCTGGGCGCACAGCTCGGTGTAAGCAAAGAGCGTGTCCGCCAAATCGAGTCAAAGGCCCTGGATAAGCTAAAAAGCTCTTTAAGCCCGCATAAAGCGGATCTGCAGGACGCTTTTATTTAGAGCATATTACTATAAAAGAAGCGCGCCGCACGAATTTGCGTCATAGCAGGCAAATATAGTAAAATGTAATATGTTAAAAAATAAAGTAACATCAAAGGCATTCATGACGTTTTTATTAAGTTCCGTGTTTGCCGCCATGACGACAAACATAGCCTTTGCAGGACCTGTCGACGTTCAAAATATTGAAAAAAACCCGGTTCATACAAAGGAAAAGACGACACCTCCCCTGACAAAACAGGATGCTTTAAAACAAGCTCTGGAGGACAGTTTCAACAATAAAAACTCTACGGAAAAAACAATACCATCAGCAATAAAAAACCAGAACAAGAAGAATGACAATTGCTTTACCATAGAGGTGAAACCATCAAAAAAAGGGGATTTGTCCATACCAAAACAAACCGTATGCCTCTCCTCTGGCGTGGGTATTTCCTAGAACGATACGGGTAAATATAAAAAAGGATATAAATGAGTTTTTCAGGCCATACACAAAATGACTTCGTGACGGAAAAAAGCCGAACCGACTCTTTCGAAGAGGGTGTTGAAGACACTTCAAACCTACCCGTCATCTTCATTGATCCCGACCATCTCCAGCATGATAATATGCAGAAAAACATTCAGGCTATTTCAGAAACTGTGAATAAGCAGTTCAGGGATATTTTTCCTGATACACCTGAAAACATAAACCCTCTCAAGGACGCCGTTGTCACTGAACCTGGTGATACCCCCAAGGACATACCTTTGGCTGAGAATCGGCACGGCATCAAAAAATTAGTGTCTGCCTTACAAGATGCGGGGCCGGCCGCAATGCCCATAACAATTAACGGTCAGAAAGTATGCCTCGTCAACAAACCCGGGCATGTCTATACCCCGAACGGCCAAAGCCCTTTCATAAACATGAAAAACAAAGATGAAGTCATGTCTTCTCTTGCGCATACGCCTCAGGAAGATCTTAAAAACATTAAAGGAACCGAGGGTGATATACAGCGTGCTATCGGTGTACATGAAGGAACACACTGTAATCAGGCGGTCACAAAGCAAAGCGACACAAAAGCTGTTCTGGAAAGCGAAGCATGGGGTGACCATCATGCCCGTGAAGACCTGATAAAAAGAGGAAAACCTGAGGTCGCCGAATCCTTAAAAGATGTGCGTGTTTTAGGCGCGGCAAGAGACCACAGCCACGCCACAGCACCCTTCCTCGGCACATCAAAAGAAATCACACAGTCGGAAGACCATCTGAAGGCCAACCATGAATTCCAGGGCTTTATTTCGAAAGGAAAAGAGCTCTTCGGAAACGACACAGAGGGCCTTATTAACGGCGTAGACACGCTTGTCAAAGGTGGTGAGTTTGCTGACGAACCGGAAGGTAAGGCACAGGCGCAGGACTATATAGAAACAGTGCGAAGACAAACGCTTAATCAAGACCCCGAAACAGGACAGGCGCGCCCTTTATCAAATAACGATGCCACTCTTGACCTCAAAAACATTCAAGGTGGACAACCGGAAATCATTCAAGGCGACATCAAAGACACAATGGAAATTGGCGGCGTTAAGGCGTCCTCATTCTTTAACAGTCACTCCGATCCGGGAGCCGCACAACAACGCCTCGATCAACAGGCAAAACTCGATGTCGGTGTAAACAATGAAGCCAACCTGACAGCTCAAAACAACCAGCCCTCAATGGCAACCGCACCCGCAACACCAATGACAATTTAAATCATCAAAAGACCATCTCCATCAAAAGCACAGGAGGCTATTTTAAAAGCCGCACGAATTTGCGTCATAGCAGGCAAATATAGTAAAATGGAATATGCCAAATAACACACCCAATTCAGCACCAAATCCCTTTGAAGAAGGGGCTAAATCTGTCTCCAACATACCAGTTATTTTTATCGATCCCGATGACTTCAAAGACGATTCTAACAAAGAGCAAAAACTGCACACCGTCGAAAAATCTATCCAGACACAATTCCAAAAACATTTCCCTGACTCTGATAGCAATATTAACGTAAACAAACTGGCTCTATCCACGGACAGCCTTGTATCTTCAGGTCCGGGAGCCGCCGCAATAACAATAAACGGTCAGAAAGTTTGTGTTATCACCAAACCCGGTGCCGATATGGACACAAAAGAAGAAGTAGCAGAAACGTTAAGCGGTACACCGTCAAACATCCGCAGAGAAGTTCCGGGGACTGATGCAGACTGGCAACGTGGAGCGGGCGTTCATGAAGGCGTACATTGCAATCAGGCCGGCACATACAATCTTCACAAAACAATTCTTAGCGAAGAAGACATGGCTGCCCGAACGCTCCGTCATGAAGCGGAAGCAGACTCCGTTGCATTACAGGATATGGAACAGCGGGGAAAGCCTGAGGTTGCCGAAGCCTGGAAAAACTACCGTTCCCTTGGCAGAGTTAATGAGAATCTTCACCCCAATCATGCTACAGGGGCTATACTCGGAAATATAGAACCGGGAGATGCCACGACAAATCATGTAAACGCGGCACATGTCACAACAAATCTTCTGTCCCAACATCAGGACGATTTTGTAAACAACCCCGATCAATATATTGAAACAGTTGAAAAGGCGATTGCGCACCCGGAAAACATAGAAGGCATTGGCGAAGCCGGTGGCATTAAAGACATAGATGACGCATCAGGCGATGCCATCATGGAAGACATCACACCGGAAGTCAAAACAGCGCTCCAAACTCATTTGGATGCCTATCGTCAAGAAGTCCTGCCGCGCGCGCAAGCTTCCAAAATAGAAGATATAAAAGGCGGACAACCGGAAATCATTCAAGGCGACATCAAAGACACAATGGAGATCGGCGGCGTTAAGGCGTCCTCATTCTTTAACAGTCACTCCGATCCGGGAGCCGCACAACAACGCCTCGATCAACAGGCAAAACTCGATGTCGGTGTAAACAACGAAGCCAACCTGACAGCTCAAAACAACCAGCCGTCAATGGCACCCGCACCCGTAACACCCATGACAATTTAAATGTTATAAGACCGCCGCTTTATTTATAAGCGCCATGACCTGTTCCCGCAAAACATCAGGATTGGCAAGATCTTTCATTCTGGTTTCGATCATATCTGCCGTTACCGCGTCCTTCGAAGAAACCGGCAAGTACAAAGGAGACCCTGTATAGTCATTCTCCGCATTGATTTTGGCACCCTTTTCAAACAACAGCAAAGCTATCTCTATGGAGCCATTGTTGACAGCGATGGACAAAGGGGTCCCCCCATCATTATTCTGTGCATTAACATCAGCCCCTTTCTCAATTAACAACAAAATTGTTTCAATATGACCATCATAAACAGCGCAATGAAGGGGCGTTTCGCCCTTCTCATCTTTCGGATCAAGAGCGGCCCCCTTTTCGATCAAGGCCATCGTCACTTTTTTTGCACCATTAAAGGCGGCATAATGCAATAACGTTTCCCCCTGCTCATTTTTCTCATGAATATCGGCACCCTTTTCGATTAAAACCAGAGCCAGATCTTCCCGATCACTACCGGCAGTAAGAGCAAACTGCAATGGCGTACTGCCCTCTTCATTCCGTGCATTGACGTCCGCACCTTTTTCGATCAAAGCAAGAGACGCGTCTTTCTGATTCAGATAAACACTAAAGAGTAAGGAGCTCCATCCCTCCTCAGTCTTTGCATGAATATCGGCACCCTTTTCAATTAAAACCAGAGCTGTCTCTTCCTGACCGCTGTAAATAGCCGAAAGCAGAGCAGATGGCTCATTGATGTTGGCTCCTTTTTCAATGAGAGCCAGAGCAACCTCTGTGTGCCCATCAGAAACAGAAAGCTCCAGAGGTGTACTTTCTGCAAAATTCTTTACATTGATGTCAGCACCCTTTTCAATCAAAGCACG
>JAJFGQ010000021.1 GCA_021776075.1 Alphaproteobacteria bacterium
GCTGTGCTTTTAAGCGGCCTTCACATCCGCCATAGATGCTCCGAAATTGATATGGAACACCTTTCCATCCAGAACCAAAGCCGGAACAGACTGCACACCAGATGTTTCCGCCTCATCAATACGCGCTTTATCCTGACCGCAATCAACAACTTCCAAATCATATTTCTCGCGATCAATCGCTTCCAGCACCATTTGCTCAGCAGAAACACAAACGGGACAACCGGCGTGATAAAAAATAGCTTTACTCATAACAAGCTCCTTCATGTTGACAATTATATAGTTTCGATACAAAACAATATAATTGGCTCAAAGATATTTGTCAAGCCGCCTTCAATACCCTAGGATCACTTGATGGAATACGATAATTTACACACGATGCTACGACTATCAGACCTGCTGCGCACAGAATCCCGAAAAGCGGCTTCTGCTGAGGCTTTACAGCTCGTTCACTATGATATTATAAACTATATAGATCGCTGCAACCGCTACTCGGATACACCGACAGCTCTTGTCGACTATCTGGGTCTTACCAAGGGTACGGTGTCGCAAACTGTTTCGTTACTTGTCAAAAAAAGAATCCTGCAAAAAAAGCCGGATCAAAAAGATCTTCGTATTTCACATTTGCAGCTAACAGAAAAAGGGCATCAGGTCCTAAAAAATATTCGGCAGACCTTACAACTTACGGCAGACCGCCTATATTGTAGCGCTACGTACAAAAAAGCACTGGATACAGTCCTCAAGGAAATGGCCTGGCAATTACAAGAAGAAAAAGACAAAAAACCCTACGGCCTATGCAAAACATGCCGCTATAACACACAAAAAACCGAGGATACGTACTACTGTACGCTTTTGGACGCAACACTCTCCGCAACGGATACGGATAAAATTTGCCGCGAGCATCAATATTCCACTTAATCTCTGACTTTCTTTAATCTACGCCGTTGCACGGATGAAGGAATACGAAGCGCTTCACGATATTTAGCCACCGTCCGGCGCGCAATGTCTATGCCTTCCTGCTGTAAAATATCAACGAGTTTATCATCAGACAAAACGTTATGCGCCGTTTCCTCATCAACAAGACTCTGAAGACGCGCTTTGATAGCCTCAGAGGAATGAGAGATACCATCTGTACCCATCAGTGCCGTAGAAAAGAAGTATTTCAGCTCAAGCACGCCGCGCGGCGTGCCGATATATTTATTATTCGTCACACGGCTAACTGTACTTTCATGCATATCAATCTTGCTGGCGATTTCTTTCAGCGTTAAAGGCTTTAAAAACTCCACGCCATACAGAAAAAAAGCTTCCTGATGCTCAATAATTTCAGAAGCCGCCTTCAGAATCGTTTTCGCCCGCTGATCCATCGCCTTCACCAGCCAACTGGCTGAATTCAGGTGTGTACTCAGATATTCCTTATCCTTCTTATCCTTCGTTTTTTTTGCCACTTCCGTATAATAATCATGATTAATCAGAACTTTCGGCAATGTTTCACTATTCAACTCCACCCGCCATCCGCCGCCCAGTGTTTTAGGTAAGGCTTTCATAAGAACGTCAGGCACAACAGTCTGCACAACAAGATGATCAAACTCACCGGCCGGCTTGGGATTCAGGGCACGAATTTCTCCGATCATATCCTCCAGATAAGTCTCATTCACCCCGCAGACAACCATTAATTTCTTATGGTCGTGAGCAGCAAGAAGCTCCAGATTTTCGAGCAAAAGACGCATCGGCTGATCCAATGTTCCTTTTTCTTCCAGCTGCAAAGCCAGACAATCCGCCAGATCATAAGCAAAAATGCCCGTCGGATCAAACTGCCTCATACGCCCCATCAGGCGACTTACACGCTCTTCAGAACAGCCCAGCCGCTCTGTTAGTTCAGGAAGGTTTTGCCGGATATAACCGCTTTCATCGAGTTGTTCCGCAAGCAATGCGCCGATCAGACGATCACGGCTGTCATCAAAGGTTAAATGAAGCTGCTCAAGAACATGGTCCCGCAAGGTTTTGGGACGGCTTATGCTGTTTTCAAAACTACGGTCGAGATTATCAAAAGAACTATTACCGCCCGCACCGACATTGGCCATTGACGAACCGGGGTCAAAATCATTCTGTGAAGACGTCTCCGCCTCATTTCCCGTCCATGATTCATCAAATTCATCCTGCATTTCATCAGTGGCTTCCTTCTCCTCGGACGCCTGATCTTCTCCGGCTCCGCTATCCTCCGCTTCCACTTTTTCCAGCAAGGGGTTTTCAGCCAGTTCCTCTTCAACAAATTCCGCCAATTCAACATTGTTCAGTTGCAACAGCTTAATCGCCTGCTGCAATTGCGGCGTCATAACAAGATTCTGAGATTGCCTAAGATTCAGGTGCTGTGAAATACTGCTCATGCAATTATTATACCATGAACAGGCGTGTATTACAGCGAAAACCCTTCGCCCAAATACACGCGCCTGACATCTTCATGGTCAACAATTTCTTCCGGTGTACCCTCATGCAACACCGAACCATCGTGGAGAATATAGGCACGGTCAACAATTTCCAACGTATCGCGGACATTGTGATCGGTAATTAGCACGCCTATGTCCTTGGTTTTCAGATAACCGATCAACTCACGGATTTCACCAACGGCAATGGGATCAATCCCCGCCAGCGGTTCGTCAAGAAGGATAAATTGGGGGTGACTGGCCAACGCCCGGGCAATTTCCACCCGCCGTCTTTCTCCACCGGACAAGGCTAACGCCGGTGTACGGCGCAAATGACCAATGGCAAACTCAGCCATCAGGTCTTCTAAAAACAGCTCCTGATCCTCACGACTTATATCCTGCGCCTGCAAAACAGCGCGGATATTATCCTCCACCGACAAACCACGGAAAATTGAAGACTCCTGAGGCAAATAACCGATACCCAGCCTTGCCCGGCGATACATAGGCAAAGAGGTTATATCCTGCCCATCCAGCATGATATAACCGGAATCAGCGGAAATAAGACCTGTCATGATATAAAAACAGGTCGTTTTTCCGGCCCCGTTCGGTCCCAGTAACGCAACGGCTTCTCCCCGCTGCATGGAAATATTGACATCACGCAAAACCGGACGCTTTTTATAGCGTTTTGATAAATGCCCGGCTGTCAGACCCTTAGGTACGGCTTTTAAACGTCTTCTTTTCATCATTACTCTCTAACACGACACCTGATCAGTATGCCCTGATTTACAAAAGCAGAAAAGCCTTATACCGCCTCCGACCCATCGCGATCAAGAATATCTTTTTTTCCGTAAAAACTTGCAAGTAAAATAAGAATGATGCTATATCCCCCAAAGCAAGTTGTTACCATATAAAGAAAACAGGGTTTTCGTGGAAAAAGACGACATTATATTCGATCTGGATGGCAAGCCCCATACCATTAAAAACGGCCAAATTCTTACAAAGGGCCGCTTTGCGGACGGCGTTCTGGAACAACTAAAGCAGAGTCAGATAAGCCTCACGTCTGCTTCTACGGGCAGAATGACAGACTCCTTTGGTACGGCAACGCAGGCGCAGGGACTCGACCCGGTGCTGGAGGCCCTGGAACAAAAAAACCACATGGACCGTATTATCTATGACCTACATAGACTTGTTGAGTTTTTTGATGAGTGCATCAAAAACAGATTTAACAGCAATGGCCACAGCGCGGACAACTTCAAAACACGCATTGGCAATCTAGATGTTTCTACCTTAAAAGACGTACAGGATAAAAAACGCCTGAAAACATTCTTCAAGCAAACTGAAGCGTGCTTCCTGCTGCTTCAGGCTAAAGCGAAATACGCTACCCTGACCGAGGACACGGCCTCGGAAATCATTAATAAACGGATTGCAGAAGTAAAATTAATGGTTGAAGACGCCATCACATTCTGCCGTGAGGAACTGGGTATGAATAAAGAGGCCCTTCTATTACTCAAAGGCTCCGTTGTTGACGGCAACCCCATCGCCGTACCTGATTTTATACCTGAATTTATAGCAAGTCTTGAAAAGGGAAAAAGTTATTTGGAGCAAAAAATTCATAACAATATGGACTCCATGCGTACACGTACGCCAAAACCGGATATAACGGGCTAGAAACAGAAATAATGGGCATGAAAGATACATTATCATCACTCTTTTCTCAGGAAACGGACATAAAACGACCGCCTGTCGTGAAAAAAGAGAGTCCTGAAACATTGTACAATGAGTCTCTCCATACTTCCCGCTGCCGGACAGATGCCTATGTTCTTCCCGGCGCCAAAATTCTGGGTGTTCAGTGGCTACAGGCATCCGAAAACCAGAACACGAGAAAATGGTCCATTATTAAACACGAAGCCCTGCCCTTTAGCATCGTGTCTGACAATCAAAAACTTGTGCCCAACACAGGACAAACAACACCCGTGAAAGACAGCTTGTCTTTTCATGAGATGCTCACCGCAATGACTGTCTATGAAAAGGGCAATAAAGCCATGGGCTGGAAGATTGCACAGGACAACCCCGCCCCTGAAGGCGAACATTACGAGATGGCCATGGAAAATGAAGGCTATGTCAGTGATGAGCAGGGTATGCCACAGCCCGCTCCTCATATGATAATTCCGGACATAAAAGCGGTGCCGCTACCGCATGATCTATCCCACGGAATTGTACCGGAAAATATAGACCTGACAGACGGTCTTGCCGGACAAGACAATGATAAAAATACATATAAAACGGCGATAAAGCACTGGAAACAAGAGTCTAAAAATAAGAAACGGCGCGCGCAATGGGCTAAAAATGAAACGCCTTTCTGGCTAAAATTCATAGCTGTTGCCAGTCTGGGGGCCGTCCTCAGTGCTGCGTTTTATACAATGGGCTCCCATATTCTAGGCCCCTATATCAAAGAAAGTATAGACAACACGCCCCCGCCAGCAAACAAAGCAGACAAGCACTCAGATGCCCTTGATTTTGACTGTATATCACATACACCGTCTGATAAGTCTGATAAAAAATACACATATGCGCGATCTGATTTTAACAGAGCCTCCGATGGCGTACGTATTTTAAAAACGGCACGTGATGTGGGATCTGTCGCGTGGAGAGTAGACGTAGGAGAACCTTTATTCAACGACTCTGAACCACCACAAAAAGCGTCGTATAGCTATTTTCCATGCGGCGGTATCTAAAGAAATCAACAGAATAACGCCCAAGGCAGAACATCTACGGTGCCGTCATTGAGCCCCCGGGGGGGACGTCAAACCCGGTGCTCTTTTTTCCGGCGGACGAATCGGCTTTTTGCCCTGTTCTCCTTCGCTCCCCGGATAGAACGTACCCCTCACACGTCCACCCTGCGCGGGGTTGGCAAACATTTTACTGACATTCGTTGTCAAATTGACCTCTGCCCGTTCACCGGTCAGGACATTCGGACCGCGCTCAATTTTTACAGCACCCGTAAGCTCCGCCACATTCCTGTCAGTCTTGTATACGCCCTTTTTCCCACGTAGCACTTCCGTAGGGGTCGTAATCACCACATGTCCATGGGCTTCCAACTGTTTAAGCTCTCTTTTCCCGACCTTGTTTTGATAAAAAAGCGCCGTCATTTTATCGGCCCGCAAAGTATCCGTACCACGCACCGCATAGGTATCACCCACAGCGTCAAGACGCCCGTCCGTCACCCGGTATTCAAAAGTGTCCCGGGCCGTAATTTTCTGATCCGGCGATGTCAGACTAAGAAGCTGGCCTGTCATCACCGCCACACCACGATCGACATTATAAACCGCTTTGTCGCCTTTTGCGACATTGCCGCGCGAAAGAATCTCCACATGCCCGGACGCTGTCAAACGATGAATTTCAAAGGCTGAGGCTTCCGTTTCCCGGTAATCCGCTGTCAGAATATCTGCTTTTATCGTGACGTCACCCTGCCTGGCAACGGCATTACCACGCGCAATATATTGCTGGATATTTCTGTGCCACTCCAGCGTCTCCTCTGCCAATATTTCCAGAGGCTGATCACGGTCAGGGTTAAGCCCCATACCGTCTTGTGCCGAAAGCGGCGCTGCAAACAAAAACAGAGAAAGCAGGAAACAAACAAAAGAAACCTGCCAATAACTCTGTTGTTCCCCCATCCCGCTTCCAATTTTCCGTGCCTGTTTCATTACAACCCCTTTATCGCACGATTCAAGACCAGTTTCACCGGCCCTGTAAAAATCAACAACCCCTTATCAGAATGCGCCTGCATACCCGTGGCTTCCAATGTGCCGGCAGGTCCCTGCCCGTACACATCCTGATCCGACCAGGCCTGCCGCGACTTCATATCAACAACAAGCTTTGCCGTTTTGAGTTCGTAGCCCTGATCATGAAACAGTTTAACATTCTCTTCCAATAAAAGCTTTTCACTTTCCTGGCGATAAGCCCCACGTTTTGCCTCTACGGCCAACCATGTACCGTCCTGTAAAATAATATCAGCCACAGGGTGGTCAAGAATCAGAACATCGGGGTTTTTTGCGCTCTGCACGGCGCGGTTGGCCGTCACAGTAAAGGGCTGGCTTTTTTCGTCTTCACTCTCAAACCGGGGATTGACCAGTTCATTCTTGCCAATCGTCTGCGGAATGATCGCTTCTTTCGGCACAGGCGCCATTGTTTCTTCAACACGCGGCCAGGCCATCAACAGCCCCACTATACCAATCGCAATCAGAGGAAGGATCAGGCGCATCCAGCGCACAAAGAGGCTATAGGCCCGGCCGGATAAAGCCGATTTGGCAACAGGAGGACGCCACCTCCTGAAACGCTCTCTCTGTTGATTCTCAGTCATATTGCAATCAAGCCAGTCCGGCCTGCAAACAGTCCTGAACACGGATCAGACCGGCTAGTTTTCCATCCTCAAGAACAACAATACTTGTCAAGGGCTGGTCAAAGCGGTTCAGCATCAGATCCAGTGCTTCAACAGCCAGAGCATCAACCTCAATCGTTTTGGGAGACGACGACATGACTTCTGTCACAGGTTTCTGAAGCAGCTCCGGTCCCATATGACGCTTTAAGTCACCGTCGGTAATAATACCTGATAACGCACCGGACTCATCCACCACAAGAAGGGAGCCCAGATTTTTTTCCGTCATCACCAAAAGGGCTTCATCCATCATCGCCGTATCCCTGACGAGGGGCAGGCTATCTCCCTGATGCATAATTTCCGATATCTTCAAAAGCTTTTGCCCCAGTTTACCGCCAGGATGGAAAACCTTGTACTGCTCCGGCGTCAACCCCATACGCTCCAACAGAGCAACGGCAAAAGCATCTCCCAAAGCGATCATCATCGTTGTCGATGTCGTAGGGGCCAACCCGTTCGGGCACGCTTCCGGCATGGGCGGCAATAACAATGTTATATCAGAATGTTTCGATAAAGAACTATTGGCGTTTCCTGTCATCGCAATAAGCTTGATGCCATAGCGGCGCGTATAGGCTATCAGATCTGAAAGCTCCGCATTCTCCCCGGAATTAGACAACATCAGAACAACGTCGTTCTCCGTCACCATCCCCATATCGCCGTGACTCGCCTCACCGGGATGAACAAAAAAGGACGGCGTCCCCGTAGATGCCAGTGTTGCCGCCATTTTACGTGCCACATGGCCGCTTTTACCGATACCGGCAACAATCAGACGTCCCCGATTCCGGCCTTTCATTTCATGAACAGCCTCTACCGCATCACAAAAGCGACTATCAAGGCTTTCCGCCAGTTTATGCAGCGCTTCAGATTCAATCTGCAATACACGCACAGCATGGTCGAGATCAGATCCAGCCATCCTGTCACTTGTTTCATTCACCGGTAACACTTTCATCGCTAACCTTTCTATGGCCAAGCTTTCTATGAAGAATGCGCAAAAATATCCTTCTCCAACCACCCGGCCAGATCAAGAGCCGTCCGCGTCGGGATAAATTTAAAGCATTCCTGTGCGAGCTCCAGCCGTTTTTCCCGCAGCAACATCTTGTCCAATCTTTCTCTCAGCGCATGCAAATGAAAGACATCACTGGCGGCATAAGCCAGTTGTTCCGGGGACAATGCTTCGGCACCCCAGTCAGATGATTGCTGTTGTTTGTTCAGATCGACACCCAGAAGTTCCCTGCATAAGTCGCGCAAACCGTGCTTATCCGTATAGGTCCGCGCCAAAGAGGAGGCAATTCTGGTGCAGTAAAGCGGCGTACAATCCACGCCAAGATATTTTTTGATAATAGCGACGTCAAAACGGGCATAATGAAAAAGTTTCGTAACACCACTATCTGCCAGCAATAATTTCAGGTTCGGCGCGGCATAGTGGCCGGGTTTAAATTGAACCAGATGAGCCGTTCCATCCCCGGAAGAAAGCTGAATAAGACACAAACGATCTCTGTGATTGTGCAATCCCATAGCCTCCGTATCAACAGCAACGGAAGAGCCAAAAGAAACATTACCGGGTAAATCATCCTGATGCAGGGTAATCGTCATAAAACTTCCTAAATAAATATAATTTGCGTTGGTGCCCAGAAGAGGACTCGAACCTCCACGTCCATAAAGAACACTAGCACCTGAAGCTAGCGCGTCTACCAATTCCGCCATCTGGGCGCACGGTCAAAAACCCCGCTATAACAGGGCATCTATCTACCCCAGAGTTACAAAAATGTCAAATATGATGTGTTTTTGAAAAGAGATTCGAGGCTGCCGCCAATTAAAATCCCAACCACGTCACCCCCGCGATCCTGCGATAGCAGGATAAGAACGGCGGGGGCCCGTAATGTGCGCAGCATAGCTGCGCTCTTTTACTGGATACCCGCTGTATAAGCCTCTATTCGCCAAGGCGGCGAGAGGCCGCGGGTATGACGGTAAAATTAGTTGACGACACGCCCCACTCTCATTTTTTAAATTTGATTTTTGCTTTCTTGGTGTTTTTTTAACTGTCTATTGGCACACTTATTTTATAAGATAGAAAGGGATCGTCAATTTACCTGTCGGGAAGGGTTAAACGGCACATGAAAATTCTTGTCATAGATCGCGACACGCTATCAACACAACTTATTCGTTCCAAGCTTGAGGCGATGGGCCATATCGTTGAAGAGGAAACCGTTAAAAACAACGCTATTGAAAAATTGGGACGGGAAGAATTTGACACTATATTCTTTGATCCGACGCCCCTGAATAATGCCCGCCCGGTCGTATTAGGCATCCGGCGGTCCGTCAGAAACTACCCCTATATTGTTCTCCTGTCACAAAGCATAGGTATGACCGAGGCTTTGAAATCCGGAACGAACAATCTCCTGCCTAAACCACTGGACACATCCCATTTGGCAACCATGCTGGACAATGCCGAGCGTCTAACGTCACTGATAAAACGCATAGGCGATGAGTCGGAAGATTTTCCGAGTGCCGGCGGGGTCATCGCAAAATCGGCCTTTAATCAGCTTTTTCTTTCCGCTATAGACCGTGCCGACCGCTACGGGGAGCAGTCTTTTCTCCTCTTTATCGGAATCAAGAACCATAAAGATATTCTGGATATGGATGGCCCCTACGCTATCGAATATTCCTCTGCAAAACTATCTCAATATCTCGTCCGTTTACGCCGTCAAAGCGATGTTATCGCACAAACGGGGAAAAGCGAGTATTGCTTGATTTTACAACGTCCCGTCTATGAAACAGAACCGATGGAAGCGGCCAACCGCTTTGCTGAAGCGCTTGGAGGCCTTGATGATATTTGCTCCAGTGAAAACGGCAGCGTTGAAGTCGCCGTCACGCTCCTTGATCTGCCTGTCGGGACAAAACATGTGGAACATATCATCACTTTTAACAAGAAAGATGCACAGGAAACGGGTTAGGGCTGGTTTCTTTTCCCGATTGTCTCTACAATTAATCCCGTGATCTGGCGAATGGATATTCGCTTTCTTTTTTGTAGCTTTTTCATGGTTTTGTTCATGCCATATTTACTGTCGTTTCAAACGCTTATTCTTTTAGCTGCCCTTTGTCTCAGCTCTGCTCCCTCTTTGGCTGCCGGCACAAAGAAAACAGACCCTTTTCTACAAAAGGCCATTCATGAGACGGCGGCCACACCTGTAACAGCACCTGTTCAAAAGGAACTGCCGCCACCGCTCTCTGCCCCGACCTCTACTCTGGAGCCCGCACCGCTTACAGAAGAAGACCTTGTTGCGCAGCCCGTTATCACCCGCGAACATCCTGAATTCAAGCCCATGGGTATTGTTGCCAAGGGCTATTTGTTTATTCCTTCTCTGAGCCTTGAACAAAAGTACGATAACAATATTCTGGCGGCTACAGCGCAGGAGCAAGACGATTTCATCACGGCCCTGACGCCGGCTCTTCACGTTGAATTACAAGGCAGCCGTCACGAAATGGAATTTGAAGCGGCCTATGAAGTCTTCCAATTCTGGGATCACTCCGATGAAAATTCCGAAAACTTTACGACCGGGCTGAATGGTGTTCTTGAGGCGCGGCAAAATGTAAAAATCCCCTATAAATTTTCCTATGACAGCGTTCATGAAAAACGGGAAGACGATCTGGCGGGCTTACTGCCCCGTGAGCCTTTAAAACAAGAAACCTTTCTGGCTGAAACGGGCCTAGACATTAAACCGGGCCGACTGGGTTTAAAAGTTCTGGGCCGCTACAAACAGGACGAATTTGAAGACGGACGCACACCGGTGGGCGTCTCCGTCATTCGCAGTGACAGCGACCGTGAAGCATGGGAGGGGGAAACATCTGTTTCTTATGACCTAAATCCCGTTCATACCGTTTCCCTGACTGGTCAGTGGGGGCAAACAAACTATGATAAACGCACCTTTCAGGGAGGCGCCTTTACCGGCCCTCGCCGCGATAACGACAGATACGGGCTTCTGGCCGGATGGAAAAGAGACTACAAAGGTATTGTAATCAGCACCGTTAAACTTGGTTACGAGAAACGTGACTACGATTCCGCTACAATCAACAATATAGAAGACCTGGCCGCTGACATTGATATTGCCTGGAATATGTCCGACATAACCACCTTAAACCTCGCTTTCCAACGCACAACGCTTGAAGATAAAGACATCATTTCCGGCATCAGAAGTTCAAAAACGTCTATCTCCATTGACCATGAACTCCGTAAGAACATCATTCTGGGTATTTTGGGCGAACATGATTACAGGGATTTTGAAAACTTAAACCGTGAAGATGAAACTTTGCGGTTGCGCGCGTTAGCACGTTATACGCTCAACCCGCATGTCTCCCTAAGCGGTGAATATGAATTCACCACACGGGACAGCAATCTGCGCCCCTTCCAGTTTGAACGTGATATTTTTCTGGTCAGACTCACCGGGCAGATGTAGAACTATTACTATAAAAATAAAAAACAGGGATAATCAAACGGGGACAATCCATGTCGCTTAACAAGAAAAAAACTCTGCGCTTGAGCGCAGCCTTTATGCTTGCGCTCACCATCACTTACGGAACCGATATGTTTTCACCTCCGGAAACCTCTGCTCGTCAGGATATACCGGCGTTATCTGCAGCACCCCATCCCTATAAAGGGGCTCAGCTTATTAAACATGCGGCAAAAGGGAATCTGGCGGATGTTAAAAAACTCCTGCAGGAAAACATAGGAATCGATAACGTGCAGAATATGGCCTTTATTCAGGCTGCTGCAAACGGACATGCAGACATTGCCGTTTTACTCCTGCAACACGATGCCAGCATTCATTTTAGACAAGACCAAGCCTTACGCGTTGCCGCAGAAAACGGCCATACAAAGACCGTAGAGGCCCTGTTGGATCACGGCGCCGACATTCACACCCATAGTAATTACGCCCTTATCAATGCGGCTGCAAATGGTCATAAGGACACCGTCGAGCTTCTCGTAAACAAAAGAGCCGATATCCACATACATCATGAACTACCTCTTCAATATGCCGCCATATTTGGGCACAAGGAGATTGTGGACTTCCTGATGGAACGAGGTTCTGACCCCCGCCTGATACGCGACATCATAAAATGGGTTGAAGAAAACGGCCATACAGAGATCAAAAACGCCCTTAAGCAACGCATATGGGAACTGGAGCGCAAACAAAAGCCTGCTTCTTTAAAACCACCGATAGCCTAAAACTCTTTCTTGTCTCGTACCCCTTAAAAACGCTATCATGGTCTCAGGGCATTTCGCCTGCATCTTTATTTTTCCTGTGTCTTTTTCCTTATATCGGGCCATGTTTTATATTCGTCTTTTTCTGCCGGTTTTTATTTTCGCGGCTTTTATCCTGACGGCAGCCTTTGTTGTTGCCGATGAGGGGGATGTGATACCTGTTGCCGTGACTGAACAAGCATCAGATTCTGCTGTTTCTACGCACGCTCTGTACAGGCCCTACCGTCTGGGTCCGGGGGACAGTATAAACATCACGGTTTATGGCGAAGATGACCTATCCGGAACATTTCATATTAATGGGACAGAGCACATATCCTTGCCTTTGATTGGGAAACTCAAAATTGGCGGCTTAACTCTGGAAGAAACCGAAGCAGAAGTTACCACCGCCCTGAAACAAGGCTTTATCAAAGAACCGTACGTGTCTGTTGATATTATCACGTACAGACCCTTCTATATTTTGGGTGAAATCAAACAACCCGGTAGCTATGAATATGTGGATGGCATAAACGCCCTGAATGCCGTTGCCATTAGCGGCGGGTTCACCTATCGGGCCAATGAAAAAAAGGTCGAGGTTTTACGCCGATGCCACGGGGCAAACTCTTTTCAGGAGATGTCAATGAATAGCGCGATTATGCCGGGTGACATCATCCGCATTAAAGAACGTTTTTTTTAAAAGAGAGGCCGAAAAATATAAATGAACGGAGAAAAGCATTCTTTAATGTCCGTATTGTGGCGGCGAAAATTTATGATTTTTGCTGTCATGCTCGGCGCTGTCTTTGCAACGCTCCTCTCTTTTCATTTTATTCCGCCGCATTACAAAGCACAAACGCTTATTCTGCTTGAACAGAGTAGCAGCACGCTTGAAACGGAGGTTGCTTTCATGCAATCCCCTGCCATAGCCCGCAAAGTTATTGACGCGCTTAACCTTGCAGACGACCCTGAATTCAATCCCCCAAAAAGTAAAACACGCCCTGTTCCTCAAGACACAACATCCGATTTCAAATCATTGGAAATCCACGCGCCTCAACTTAAAAACCTGCCGCCGGAATTAATCAATCCCGAGACCGGCAGAATTATAGCCCGCTTTTTAACCCGCCTCCGTGTCCGCCCTATACCGGGCTCTGCTGTACTCAAAATAGAATTCACATCGAAATCTCCGGAAAAGGCTGCGCTTCTGGCCAATAATGTCGCCAATGCCTACATGGCTCAAAAACAAAATTCAGAGGCAAAAAGCGCTGAAAAAATAGAATACTGGCTTGCACAAAGACAAGGTTATCTTCATCAAAAGATGGAGAACGCAACGGCGTCTACGACACAATATAAAAATGAAAATAACATAACCGCCGCCACCGACAACGATATCCTGATACAGAAGATCACAGAAATCAATCGGCAGACTATTGCCGTAAAATTGGAAAAAACAGAGGTTAATGAGCGTCTGGACCGTTTGAAAATAGCGCCAAACACAATAGAGTCTCCCGTAATAAAGGATTTAAAACAGCAGGAAACCGTTCTAAGCCGCCAATATAAAGTACTCTCCAACCGTTACGGCGCAAAACACCCCAAAATAATAAAGGCACAGGAAGGGCTCTCGCTATTACAGCAGCAGATCGGGCAAGAACAACAAGCTCTGCGTATCAGCATTGAAAACCAAATCAAAACACTTGAAAACCGCCACCGCACTCTTGAAACAGAAAAAATATTTTTAGAAAAAGAGAAAAACCGGAGCAGCGCAGAAAACAGGAAACTCGATAAGCTCTTGCAAACGGAAAACACCCATAAAAAAATCTATGAAAATTTTCTTGAGGCCCAGCCCCTTCATCATGAACAGCAAATAACGGAAAACCGTATCATTTCCTATGCCGCTATCCCCTTTGCCCCCTTTTATCCTGATAAACCGCTGTTTCTATCGCTCTCTGTAATGCTCTCTTTTCTTATCGGCGCACTCCTTGCTCTCTTTCTAGACAAAACAAATACGGCCTTCCGCAGTGCCGGTGATTTGGAAAAATATACCGGATTTCCTTGCTTTGGCCTGATCCCCTATACGGGAAAAATGGAAAAAGACGCGATTGCAAACTATGTTTTTTCATCTTACGGCGGTAATCTGGCTGAATCCCTGCGAAGTTTGCGGATGGTGATGAACTTACGAACACCGAAAACAGAAGAAAAGCCCAAAGTCATTACCATGACCTCTTCCTATCCCGGCGAAGGAAAAACAACCTTAAGCGCCTGGACAGGTCAGTTGGCAGCCCGATCCGGTACAAAAACCATTATCGTGGATTGTGACTTACGCCGTCCCTCTTTACATAAATTATTCGGTATAAAAAACGAAAAAACACTGGCGGACTATCTAACGGAACGCACTGAATTAAACGAAATCATACAAACAGACGACCCTTCGGGGCTTCATATGATTTTCAGCACCTCTATCCCCGGTAATGCCCTTGATCTCATCAGCTCCACACGTTTTCACATGCTTGTTACGTCCTTAAGAAAAACATATGACATGGTCATCCTTGATGCTCCGGCCTGTCTAGCCGTTTCTGATTCACGGGTTCTGGCACAGGAATCAGACCACACATTTTATATTGTGACATGGGATGAAACACCGCGGGAGATCGTCAATACGGGTGTTAAGCAATTTTCTGATATGGGCTATAAACACCTCTCTTTTGTACTCAATAAAGTAGATGTTCAAAAACAGGCACGTTACGGCTATGGGGATGTTTCCTATTACTACAGCCCGTACCGCCACCATGACAAAAAAGCAGCCTGAGCCTCATGACCAATCATGTCCTATGCTACCGCCTGCTACTCAGCCTCACAATTTTATCCGGCCTGATATTCCCTATTGAAAACATGATGATGAACGGTGTTCTATTGCTGGTCTGGGGCGTTATTCTTCTTGTGCGCCTCATAGCAATTCTTGTCCCGCCGCCCACGCCACAACAAACATCTGCCAATACCACGAAACATGATAAACAAGGGCAACTGCCGCGCTTCTTAATCGGCACACTTAAAAACAATCGTAAAAATTACAGACACATCATCGCGCCTGTTGCTTTTCATCCTTTAACGCTCAGCGTTACCACACTGATTATTTGTTATGCCGCAGGGGATTTTATGATGAATACAAACCATGAAATACAAGCCTTACAAACGCTGCTGAGTGCCTTTATTTTCTGGGTTTCCCTGACCTATTCTTACAAAAGAAAATTTTTTCCTGCACATATCCTTCTCATTACAGGCCTTTTATGCGGCGCCCTTCTTACTGACCCGCCCTCATTCTATCAATTATACACAGCGTCTATAGACTTCACAGCGACCGCCATTCCCCTTTATGGCATGATGATTTTATGCCTGTGGGTTTTCGGACGAGCCATCCTCACCTCAAAAAAACGGCGTGTTTACGCCCTTTCAGGGATATGCTTTCTTTTCCTTCTTGTGATGAATAGTCTTATATTATCCTCTCCGCTCCTGTTTTTTCTTGCTGCTGCCGGTGTCGGAATCTGCTGGTTTCCTTCCTTTGTCCGGCATAAACGGCGCTATCTGATTCATACACCTTAACCCGGCCGAACTAAAACTTGACAAAAGAACATCTATAGAACATTATAGGAACATAAACAGGAGAACTCTATTCAAAACCCGCTGATTTCAGCGGGTTTTTCTATTCTCCCCCCACCAAAAAGGAGAGCCTATCATGACAACCCTTCTACCCACAGATTCAGACGACAACATCATCCCCGCTATCCGTCTAAAAGGCAGCAATGCCCACAGCATTACAACATCTGCAACATCGGCTAAAAACACGACAGCCTTTGATTCAGAAACACGAGTCGTTAGTCTTTATACGACCGAGGATGTGTACGTAAAATTTGGGACATCAACGGTAACGGCGGCGACGACCGATCATTTCTTTCCCAAAAACGTCTATTATGACTTCGCTATAGGCGGCGGTAAAACAACGCAATATACGCATATTGCAGCCCTACAAGCCAGCACCGCCGGCACGCTTTATATTTCAGAGAAAGAATAAAGGGCAGAGAAACGACGTCAAAGCACAGCACGGGATTTCAGAGCCGTTACAATCGTTCCATCGTCAAGATAATCAAGTTGGCCGCCGACAGGTACACCATGGGCTAAACGGGTAATTTTTACATCCGTAACGTCTTGCAACTTGTCAGTCAGATAATGAGCAGTCGACTGTCCGTCAACGGTAGCGCTCAGGGCCAGGATCACTTCATCAACATCGCCCGGCCTAACACGCTCCAGAAGAGACGCGATACGCAGATCATCCGGCCCGATCCCGTCCAGTGCCGATAAAACACCGCCCAATATATGATATTGTCCCTTGTACGCACCTGTACGTTCTACGGCACACAAATCAGCAATACCGGACACAATACAAATTGTCCGGTATGAACGGGTTGTATCCCGACAGATGCGGCAAGGGGTTATCATATCCAGATTACCGCATGTTTCACAGTTACGGATATGCTCGGCCGTTTGTTCCAGCGCATGAATAAGGGGATTAAGCAATTTCTCCCTGTTCGTCAGCAAGAGCAAGGCAATACGCCGGGCCGAACGCGGACCCAACCCCGGCAATGCCGCCAGAGCCCTGATAAGCTGATCGAGTGGTCCATCATGACGCGTCAAAAACTTGCCCCTCTGCTGCCAGTGCCATTAAAGCCGAATCATCCGTGTAAAGACAAGAGCGTCGCGCCCCTCGTTCTATCAAAAGCGGCAGTATTGTCTTTACCATTTCTACCGGACCGGCCAGATAGATACTATAAGGGTCCAGATTATCAAAGCCCCGAACAACTGCTTCACCGACGGTGATATTCGTAGCGGACACAAATTCAAAAGAGTCATGCTCTTTCTCCTGCGCCCTGAAATCATCATATATATATTGTTCCTCTACACTATTCGTACCCCAATAGAGAACAATTTTCTCCCCTGTCCCTTCCCTCAAAGCCTCCTCCAAAATAGCCTTCATCGGCGCAATACCAAGCCCGCCGGCAATTAAAAGCAAGGGCTTTTTATTATTTGGTTCAAGAACGCAGGATCCAAAGGGGCCATAACCCTTTACAACATCCCCTTTTTGAAGGGTTTTAAAAGCGTAAGTACTACCCCCGCCATGCGATGAATCCTTGATGTGGAATTCCAACAGACCATCCTGGGGCGCATTGGCAATAGAATAGGGACGAGCTTCACAGTCATCAAATGCTAGGTTTACGTACTGCCCGGCCCGGTAGGAAAGACCTTTTTCTCCTGAGACACGCAAAAATAAAATACAGGAATCGTCCCGGACAATTCTTTTTTCTACGACCTGCATGATAAAAGCGTCTGCCATGTCTACAAACTTTTCTGTATCCGGAACAGGGTCATTCATTATAGTGGTGGTCTTCAAGTTTACGGGGATTGCTATAGATAAACAGCATATCGGCCAAGGCGACATCCGTTTGCAACTGAAATAACTCCACTTCGGTTATCATGCCTTGCGCGTCATTCACCCGCCATTTCTTCAAGCGCATTGGATTTTCTTCAAACCCCAGCGTCAAAGACCCGGCTTCCGGGTCGGCAGTCTGCGCCAATGTAATCTGCAATAAACCACCCCCGCGCTGTATGTTTTTTACGAGAACATCCCCATCCATCCGAATGTCGGGCCGAAGAAGAAAGTCAGCCAGAGTCTGACCGATGAGCGCATTGGATTGTTCACCCAGTTCCGCATCGTAAAAATAAATAAAGAAACCATCGGCTACGATGAAGTCCTTCACAGGATCATCATATTCAAAACGCAGCTTACCGGGCCGGTTTAAATAAAAGTTGCCTATCAACTGTGTGCCGTCCTGTGACGTCTGTAAAAAACGAGCCCGGGCCGTTGTAAGAGTCCGCAAATAATCTTCGGCCTTTACAATAGAAGGAGGCCGCTGCCCCGGAATAGTTTTTGCAAAAGCAGGGACACACAAAAACGAGCACAATAAAAACACTGAAAAGAAATACCTCATAACCGTATTCATAATCAAAAAACACGGCAAAAGAAAGGCAGAATTCTTATTTTTCTATCTGAAAGGTCACTATCCGAGGGGCGGAGACATGATAGCAGGGTTTTTCTCTACAATACTGGAATGCGCCGTCTTGCTTTTCCACTTAAAGGTCGTACAGTTCTTTCCGCAACTATGCATAGCGCCCAATTTTATATTATTTTCCAGCGCCTGTTCCTCTTCCAACGGGTTATGAACAGGTTCAGGCCTACTGTCTTTCAGTTTATCCACCGCGTTTCCACTGTAACTCGTTACGGATGTACTAAATATACCCGCCTGTTCCGGGTCTTTACCGTCATCCCACAACGTGACCACAGGATTCCTTGTATTGTTATAGAATACACCGCGAATATTACTGTCAAAGAAGCCTGTCTTTAAAGTAGACAGCCTCTGATCCAGACATATCGTGGTGCCTGTCTCTATGACCTCATCAAGTGCCGTAGAGCGCGCCTTACCAAGGGCGGTCCGCAATCTCTCTTCATAGGGAATTTCCTGTGGAAGGTTTTTCTGCAAATCGCATTGGCGTAAGGAATTAGAAACGATCCCGTCAATCAGCCCGCCTTTTCTGGCAACATCTTCACCGGATTCACACCCCGTTAAGATAGCCAGTAAAAAAATCGGCGACAGGGCTTTTAAAATAGAATTATTCATAATCCATTTATACGTTACAGAGTTGACCTATGTCAATAAAAACCCCTTCTATAGGCCTTCCGAACAGAAGAGAAAACCAAGCGTTCTTTATTTTATTTACAGTTTTTTTAATTTTTTTCTTGCAATAACACCCTAAAATTTATTATATTGTTTCAAGAATATGGAATTGGATATTAAAAAACAAAGAGACAACGCAACAAGGAAAACCGGGAGAGCGCGCAATGAATAAAGACAAAAATACGCCTGAAAATAACAACGGCATTAAAAGAAGCTTCAATGATTGCTCCCTTTGCGGAAAAAAGGATCAGCATGGTAATGATATGGTTATTCGCGGCGAACATCTCTTTGCCTGTGACCCTTGCATGAAAAACGGAACAGAAGTCATCCTTGAGGGACTCATGGTAAGGAATGCCTACGAAATGGGCATCCTTCGCGATGAAAACTTCGTCAATATAGGTCTTGATGGCGAATTTGAAGATGACCTGGATACTACTGCCGAACCTGAGGCAATCGAAAATATTCCTTCCCCTAAAGCCATCAAAGAACATCTTGATGACTATGTCATCGGACAACAGGCCGCAAAAAAGACACTTTCCGTGGCCGTTCATAATCACTATAAGCGCATTGATCATGCTCAGAACACGGATCATGACGGTCTTGAAATTGAAAAATCAAATATCATGATTTTGGGACCCACCGGAAGCGGTAAAACACACCTGGCAAAAACAATTGCCAAAACATTGGGTGTTCCCTTTGCACAAGCCGATGCTAATAGCATGACGCCCGCCGGTTATATTGGAGACGATGTAACAAAGGCCCTTGAAGGATTACTGGAATCGGCTAATTACAATGTCGAACAAGCGCAGAAAGGTATCATTTATATCGACGAGATTGATAAAATTGCCCGCAGAGAAACAACGGGGCAAAGGGATGTCGGTGGTGAAGGCGCGCAACAAGCTCTGCTGAAAATGATGGAAGGCGATATCATTGAGATAGAAAAGCCGGGTGGGCACCCGATGCAGCCCAAAGAAACCATAAAAATCAATACGGCCAATATCCTGTTTATATTCAGTGGTGCTTTTGCCGGACTTCAAGAACACATAGAAGCCCAAATGAAAACGGCCGAAAAAAATAACAAGAGCGGACTTGGTTTTAATTCCGAAGCCAAAGAAACGGCACCGGAAATGAAAAGACAATCTGCCAAAATAGGCCCTTCCGATCTTGAATCCTTTGGCATGATCCCCGAATTTGTAGGCCGGATGCCCGTTATCACCTCAACGCAGAAACTTGATAAATCAGACCTGATTGAGATTTTGACCCGGCCCAAAAATGCTTTGGTCAAACAATATCAAGCATTATTTGCAAAAGAAAATGCCAAATTGACGATTACAGATGAGGCTCTGGAGGCTATTTCACAAAAGGCACTCGCCCGCAAAACAGGCGCGCGCGGTCTACGATCCATCATGGAGGATACATTGGAAGATGCCATGTATGAATTACCGGACACGAAACATGTCACAGAAGTCGTCATTGATGCGGATGTCGTGAATGACAATAAACCTGCAAAATTTCTCTATGGCGTCACCCCCCCTAAACAGCGGGTAAAGATAGCACAACCGGGATAATCACAGGACAACGCACAAGGGGGACACAATAACTATTGTGTCCCCGGACTGCTGCCCGGACTGCTGTATCATTAAACTGAAAAGAACCGCCGCCTCCGCCGCCCGCTGTACCGCAGGCCCATTTTGTACCGTCAAATACCAGTATTTCACCGCTGGCGCAGACCTGATTACCGATACTGCTAAGTTCACCCGTGCGCTTAAAATCAAGGATTGATTTCCAGTTCGCGCCGTCACAGACCAGAAAATGACCGCCGGTAGCGACTTCCGGGCCACCGGATTGCCTGAAAATGCCCGCGGTCGTACAGACATCACCGGGCAGGGTTTCCTGCGCATAAACCTCAACCGCAAAAACCAGAAGAAGAAGAAGAAAAATAACTCTACTCATGTCTCAAGCTCCCTTTTTCATTACCAAAGAATTGCGGGGACACAATCAAAGAATTGCGGGGACAAAAGAATTGCGGGGACAAAAGAATTGCGGGGACACAAAAAAGAATTGCGGGGACACAATAACCATTGTGTCCCCAAACTTGCTTTGTCCCCAAACTTGCTTAATTACGCGTCACTGAAATCGCTAATTAATACTTCGCGTTTACCGGTGGCTGTAGCGGGGCTGATAATGCCCTGCTTTTCCATTTCCTCAATCATACGGGCGGCCCGATTATACCCCACCTGAAAATAGCGCTGAATAAAGCTGGTTGAGGCTTTGCGCTCCCGTGCGACC
>JAJFGQ010000022.1 GCA_021776075.1 Alphaproteobacteria bacterium
GGCGGTGCTGTTTCCGTTGTTGTACCGGGGTCAGTCGTGGCACCGGGATCTGGCGCTGTGCTGGTTGTTCCCCCGGCCCCGCTATCCGCTGTCGTTCCGGGGTCTGTCGTTGTGTTTGTTGTGCCCGCCGGATCGGCAAAAGGGTCACTTGTATTGTTATAATCCGCGCCCTGTTCAAACCCTGCATTGGCAGAAGGGTCCAACACAGGATCCATAGCAGGATCTGTCAATGCCGCCGGATCAAGAGCAGGATCGCCTGTTGTTGCATCAAGAGCAGGGTCAACCGGTGCTTCTACAGTCGGATCAGTCACCGCCCCATCGGTTGCAGCCGCTTCATCAGTTGCCGTTGTATCGGCCGCAGCACCTTCTTCGGCAGGAGGAGTCGTATCCTGCGCCGGTGCTGTTTCTGTTATTGCCGGGTCCGTTGTAGCAGGCGTGTCCTGCGTCCCGTCATTCGCCCCATCATTCAGCGTACTGAAAAAATCAGGTGCGACAGACTCCAAAGAACCGTAATCGCTTTGAAGCGCTCCACTATCCAGTGTACCGCCTGACTGAATAGCCTCATTATAGCCGGACAAGGTAATTGTTTCATATTGTTGGGCCAGTGTGGTTTCTTCTATGCCGTTACTCACAACAATAGCGCCTTCCACAATCGTAATCTGGCTTTCACCATCGGGATTAATGTGCCCGGCAATCGTCGTGCCGCGAATACCGATAGACCCAACGGGCGTATCAATCTCTACATCATCCGGGTCATCCCGGCCAATCAGGCCACTGGTGAAGACAAAAACCCCGCGTAACAGGGAGAAATTCGATGTACCACTTTCCGATTCCGGATCAAAGACATACTCATCAATAGCCAAACGCGCATTATTCGAAACAGCAAAGGTCGACTCATCAGAAAATTCAATATTCACAGCGCCCTCGGCATCTGTCTCAATCACATCACTCTGATAAATGGGCGTACCTATTGCTATCGTTTCCGTGGAGCCATCCGTGCGCGTAACCGTTGCGTTTCCTTCTACTTCCTGAACAACGCCAACAGGACTAACATCTGTCATACTGCCGCCAGCCTGTGCATATTGAAGAGGACCGGCATGCTGCACGAAGGATTCAACAAGCTCCGGGGTCAGAGCCGAGCCTTCGGAAGACATGAGAACGGGTGCAGGGTCGGCATTGAAATAGCCTTCAATCACTATCGTTTCACCATCAGGGTTTTGGAGGATCAAATCCTGCCCATCACGCAGGATATCAGCTTCAGCAACAAAACCGGAGCCCGGAAGATCAATCACGCCTTCTCCCGCGCCCTCTCCATGAAGCGTAATAACGGTCTCGTTTTCTGTACCGTTAGCAGCATTTGAACCGCCTTGTCCGCCGAAATCATCATGTGGTGTGCGTGCCATTTTATTCCCCCTAAATACCTAACCCTTTGAATATAATTAATTTTTTTAAATTAATCCCCTGAGGAGGCACAAAGGCACTCCCTCATTATTACCATTTTAACCGAAAAGTGATTAACAACCGGTAATGATCACCATCAATTTTGTGCAAATGTATGAAGGGT
Organism: Alphaproteobacteria bacterium; assembly: GCA_021776075.1. Taxonomy (GTDB): domain Bacteria; phylum Pseudomonadota; class Alphaproteobacteria; order Micavibrionales; family Micavibrionaceae; genus JAJFGQ01. The sequence continues at coordinate 1,565 of JAJFGQ010000022.1, forward strand.
TTAGGGAGAAAGAAGATAAAATACTATTCAATGGTTTAGATACCTAAATCTAGCTCCATACAAGGCATTGAATTAACAGCATTTTAAGCGGAAAGCTTGAGAGGTTCCCAATTGAGAAGCATATCAACTACATCATCTTCGGATACCGGACGGGCGAAATAATATCCCTGTGCCGTATCACAGCCCATATCCTGAAGAAGGCGGGCCTCTTCTATGTTTTCAACACCTTCGGCTACAATCTTCATATTCAGGTTTTTTCCAAGCCCTATAATAGACTTTACGAGTTCCAAACTGCGTTCGTCTTTATACATGACACGAATAAAGCTCTGATCAATTTTAAGGACATCAATCGGAAAGTAATACAGGTAGCTTAAGGAAGAATAGCCTGTTCCAAAATCATCAATAGCAATACCCATACCGGCATCACAGCAAGCTTGCAGGGTATCTTTGGCATTGTCGGGCTGCTGAATGAGCAGTCGTTCTGTGATTTCCAGTTTAACTTGCTCTGGATTAACACCGCATTTTTCAATCGTGCCCAGAACACCTGTTACAAAATCTGCCTCGGCAAAATCATGACTTGAAAAATTAACACTCATATGAAGAGGAGCAACACTTTTAACCTTGCTCTCTATACGCTTCAGGGCATGACAGGATTCTTCCAAAGCCCATTTACTGGCTTCAACAATCAAGCCGCTTTTTTCTGCGATAGGGATAAAAACACCCGGCGAAATAAAGCCTTGTTCCGGATGTGTCCAGCGCATCAAGGCTTCAAAACCAACAACATGGCCTTTTGCCAGATCAATAATCGGCTGGTAGTGCATATCCAGCGCGCCATTATCCAGAGCCGCTTTGAACTCATTAGCGATTTTAACCGACTCAACCACATCAGTCCGGGCCGCATAATTGCGCTCCATAGTCTCTGGCGGTGGGTAGGTAAGACTTTCCCCGAGAATTTCTGCACGTGTCAAAGTATCGCGGTAGCGTGTCAGGATAACCTGAGTAATCATTTGTATAACAGGATCTGATGTTTTCAGGCGCTGGGTAAAATCCTCAGATGTAATCTCCAGCATTTCACAATCTTTTATAGCCTTGATGGTTGCCGTACGAGGGGCATCATCGACAATCGCCATCTCTCCTATGATCGTTCCGGGACCGCGCGTCCCGACTTCTTGTGTAACGCCATCCCGCTCGATAAGAATCGCGACCTGACCTTCCTCAATAATATAGGCACAAGCCCCTGACTCACCCTGACTCATAATGATGTCACCGGCTTTAAAAGATTTTTGTGTATCTTGTGAATCCATATCGAAGCGCTATCTTTTCTCTGTTCCGTCCGAGACCCTAATCATGGCCGAGAGATATTACCTTAACGTTAATGATGCGATTATTTTAAAGAAAAATCAATCGGCTTCATCATGATTAGAGTCTTTCATTTTTTTTACGGCAGGGAAGCAACAGACTGCGCCAAACGCACAAGCTGTATAAATTCCGCACGATATCCGAATTCATCGTCTCCTTTGGATGATTGCGCCTGTACGATCACATCATCAAAAGTGAGTTTCCCGGTATATTGTTCGCCTTTGAGCAACTGCCCGAACCCTGCGACAGCCGTGGCCCATCCGGCTTCCTGTTTCATAAGAGGGCTTATTCCGTCTTCGTCCATAGTAATCGGCGTTGTTATCAGAGTTGATTTGTCCTGATTCGGCAACTTATAACGGATTTTCAGAAAGGCGTATTCATTTGAGAATGCCGTATCCGCGCTGTGTTCTTCAATAGCCTGATAGCGGCTGTCATCCACTGTACGGGGGCCGCCAACCGGCGTGATTTCATAAATCGCCGTCACGGTATGGCCGGCACCAATATCACCGGCATCAACAGCATCATTGTTGAAGTCTTCACGGTTCAAGTGACGTGTTTCATAACCCACCAAACGGTATTCAGCGACTGTGGCCGGATTAAAGTCCACCTGTATTTTGACGTCTTTGGCAATCGGGAACAAAGTTGACGTCGCTTCATCGACCAGAATTTTACGCGCTTCCGACAATGTGTCGATATAGGCCGCCACACCGTTGCCGTTCTGCGCCAATTCCTGCATCAGATGATCGTTATAATTCCCCTGCCCGAAACCAAAAACAGAAAGGAAAATGCCGGTTTCACGTTTGCGCTCAATAAACCCCTTTAGCTCATCCCGGTTGGTAATCCCGACATTGAAATCGCCATCGGTGGCCAGAATAACGCGGTTGACGGCTTCTTTGTCGAAATTGGATTCAGCAAGCTGATAAGCCTGACGAATCCCCGCCGCCCCAGCAGTCGATCCGCCCGCACTCAGGCGGTTCAGAGCATCCAGAATTTTGCTTTTATCCTTCACAGCCGTGGGCTCAAGAACCGTACCCGCCGCACCGGCATAGACAACAATACCGACCGTGTCTTCAGGCTGAAGACTCTCCAGCAGCAATTTCAGAGAATTCACCATTAAAGGCATCTTATCCGGCGCACTCATGGAACCCGATACATCCAGAAGAAACACAAGATTGCTGCGCGGTTGCACGGCATCGGCATCAATATCAAAGCCCTTGATGCCGATATGAACGAGCTTGTTACCATCCTTCCACGGGGAAGGAACAACCGTTACACTGGATTCAAAGGGGCGTTCTTTTGTCTCGGGCAACGGGTAATCATAACCAAAGTAATTAACCATCTCTTCGATTCGCACCGCATCTTTTTGAGGCAGCACACCGGACATGATCTGTTTGCGTATAAAGCTGTAGGAAGACGTATCAACATCAATAGAGAAAGTGGAAACAGGCTCTGCGCTCACAAGCTTAACCGGATTGACTTCAAAACTTTCAAACTGGTCACGACCTACGTCTTTATAGGCTCCAGGCATCTGTTCATCATCCGCAATAATGTGGTGTGGCAAAGAAGAAAAAGCAGCAACAGTGGCCTCTTCACTACGGATGGCTTTTCCGACGAATCCCTGTCCGGCAATCCGGCCCTGTTTTCTTTTCTCTCTCATCACTTTACTTTCCAGGAGCCCCTTGACCGGCACATTTTCGCCCAACGGAGAAGAAAGAGGAGCAATAGCCTCCGGCGCATCCACACGAAATTCATTTTTTGCCATGCGGGTACGGGAGGCGCTGTTTTTCTTATCAGAAGAGGCAAATTGCTCTTTATTTTGACGCAGAGACACTGAATCCCTGTCCGATTTCTCAGATAGCCCTCTAAACAGTTGAGTCTCTTCCATTGCTGGCATTTCTGACACGGCATCCACAGCCGATAATTCCAGCACAGCATCTGTAGCTGTATCGCCCTTATAGCTGCCCGTATTGTATTGCTGCACACTCACAGCCGTAACCAGAACCACCGCCATTGCCGTGGCCATACCGCCATATGTCATTCTTTTGTTCATTGTCATGGGTCGTCTCCTTTTATTTTGGTTAGAACTACCCATAAGACGGTGGAGAAGTGAACTTCCTTGGAAGTTTTTTTGTTTTTCTTTCTGAACCTCTTCAAATTCAGACATAGAAAGGTTTAGCGCCTGTTTTTTTGCGTTCTCATCGCTGGCAGGAACATCTATATCCTGCATTATTTTTTTGAACTGCCGCTCATCCATGATGGCGCTCCTTCTCCTGAAATTTTTCCAGTTTTTTGCGGGCTTCATGGATGTACCAAGAGACTGTGCTCTCCTTACATTCCATGGCTTCCGCCGCTTCTTTATGGGTCAAACCTTCACTCATCACCAGCAACAGGGCCGTCTTTTCCTTTTTCGGCAAAAGCAACACCCGTTCAAAAACCTGCTGCGCATAAAGCTTGTCTTCTGCTTCGGCTTTTACACCGACATAACCGGCTTCTTCAGCCAGATCATTCGTTTTGTGACGTTTATTGCTCCGTTGCCAGTCAATCGCCGTATTAATTACCAAACGATACAGCCAGCTTGTAAAGGCCGATTTAAAGCGGAAGCTGTCAATAGTCCGCGCCAGCTTTATACAGGCATTCTGCGTAATATCCTCTGCATCCGCCTTGTGACCGCACCATTTAAAAGCCATCCTGAACATCACGTCATAATACTCCTGCAAAAGCGCCTCAAAGGCCCCTCTGTCACCGGCCTGTGCCAGCCTGATCAATTCTTCTGCGTCATTATTTTGCGCTGCCATTAGCTGCCATTATCTGTAAGACGTTGTCCCTGTCAGAATCCTTGGAAATAAGATATTATAGACAGCCAGAATGAAATAATAGATTTTTGTCCCTTCACCTGTTTCGGAACATAGCAATGCGCATAGAACTTCCCCAATGGTACGACTTACACGTTCACCTGCGGCAAGGACCACTGATGAAGCCGCTGATACAAGCTCATCTCGATATGGGCTGCACAGGCATTCTGGCGATGCCGAATACAAAGCCGCCTGTTGCTAAAATCCTTGAAAAAGACGAATTACCTTACTTAAGCATCGAAGAATATCTCTCCCTGATCCGACAAGCCGGCGGTGATACGTTTTCCGAGATTATCGTGCCGCTTTACCTGACAAAAGAAACAACCCCGGCCATGATCGCAGAAGGCGCAAAAAGCGGCCTGCTGAAAGCTTGTAAATATTACCCCCCACACGGGACAACAGGTGCCGGGTTTAGCGCACCGTTTGCAACATTCATAGAAAACGGTGTTTTTGCAGCCATGGCAGAACACGGCATTGTTCTGTGCATACATGGCGAAGAGCATGACATGCCTGCGGAAACCTATTTCTCCCGCCAAACCAATGCCGAGGAAGAATTCTACCGGAATTATATGCCGCGCCTGATTGAGAAATTCCCGACGCTCAAAGTCGTTTGTGAACATATCACAACAGCGGTTGCTGCCGATTTTGTACAACATTGCGATTCCAGCGTCGCAGCCAGCGTCACGCCACAGCACCTTATCTATACGGTGGGTCATCTAGTACAAGGCTTGAAATACCACCTTTACTGTATGCCACTGGTTAAATTTGAGGAAGACCGGAATGCCTTACAGAAGGCTGTCACCAACCCCGACAACACAAAATTCTTTGCCGGAACAGATAGTGCCGCACACACAGAAAAAGCAACAGCTTGCGGCTGCGCAGCAGGATGTTTTACCGGCGGCGTTGCACCGCAGCTTTATGCCGAAGCCTTTGAAATGGCGGGCCTGAAACTGGATACGCACACAGGACAAGAAGCCTTTAAGCGCTTTTTATGCCTGAATGGCCCCGTTTTTTATGGTTTACCGCCAGCAGAAAAAACATTCACACTTATCAAAAAACAAAATGAGATCAGTGCCTTACATACAGATGAAGGTGATATTATCCCTCTACCCATGGGCATGGATTCAGACCCCTCATCCCCAACATATCTACCATGGTCCCTTGAAAAATAAGAAGAAACACGACTAATTTTTAAAATTCGCTCCCAAATTTGACAACAGAAACCCATCCAAAGTACAATTAAGTTATGGGAATAATAGACAGGATTTTAAATAAATGAAGAATAAAATTTATAAAATCATAGCAAAATGGACCTCTGATACAGAGGGGACAACCGCCATTGAATATACGTTCATAGGGGCTGGCGTAGGGCTGGTACTCGTTGCCGGAATGATGACATTCAGTGGTAGCTTTAATGACGTCATGGGAATTTTCTCTACCTATCTTGGAAACATCATTACTGAATCCGGCATTTAACCTGAATAGTTTTAACCTTGAAACACGTAACAAAAAGCAGCTTTCAGGCTGCTTTTTTGCTACCCGCAGAAAACTTCTTGTTCTCAACAAACATGTCTCCTAGTCTAAGCCTTCAAGGAGCTATGCAATGTTTGCAATCACTGCCTTTTTGGGCGTCATTATCCTGATACCGGTCTTTCAACGACTTGCCATTCGTCTTGGCCTCGTTGACGTACCGGGAGGACGTAAACGCCATGAGGGAACCATTCCCCTAATCGGCGGACTGGTAATTTTTCCTGTATTCATGCTGCTCATCGCTTTTCAGGAACCTGACTGGGAAACATATGTCTGGCTTTTCGGCGCCCTGACTCTGATTATATTTGTCGGTGCTCTGGATGACCGCTTTGAAATACCACCATGGATAAAATTCGGAGCTCAATTCATAGCCGCTTTTCTTATTGTTATTCCCGGTCAGGCGCAAATCCTTAATCTTGGCGATCTGTTTGGTTTTGGCCCGTTATGGATGGGTTGGGTGACCCTCCCTTTTTCCGTGATTGCAACAGTCTTGCTGATCAATGCCATCAATTTGATGGATGGTCTGGACGGACTGTCCGGTGGAAAAGGCTTTATCATCATGTTCTGGTTTACCGTGTGTGGCATACTCACAGGCCACTCTCAGGATTTAGGTTTCATTATGACCCTGATTGGCGCCCTCGGCGGTTTTTTGGTTTACAACATGCGCCACCCCCTGCGAAAGCAAGCCAGTATTTTTATGGGCGATTCCGGCAGTATGGCATTGGGGCTTATCATTGCCTGGTTCAGCATCCATCTATCACAGGGAAGTAACGCCTCCATCAAGCCGATAGCCGTCGCCTGGGTTTTGGCTTTACCTATATTTGACACATGCGGACAGTTTGCGCGCCGTATCGGTGAAGGGCGGCACCCCTTTGATGCCGATCACAACCATTTCCATCATCATTTTATCAATGAAGGTCTTTCCGTAGGACGATCCACCGCCCTAATCCTATTGATCGGCTTCATAAGCGGCCTGATCGGCGTAGGAAGTATGGCTTTTGGGCTACCGGAATCCGTCCTAACCTATAGCTGGATTATATTGCTGTTTCTTCATATCTTCATGTCAATCAAGCCGGATCGCTTCAGGAGGATCATACGATGCCTGATCCGAAGCTGATTTATCTGGTTACCGAGGGGTGGTATTTTTACTCGCACCGCCTGCCCATGGTTCGTGCCGCGCAACGCGCCGGATTTGATGTAAGCGTTATAACCAACGAAGGCCAACATCGTGCCTTGATTGAATCAGAAGGAGTCCGGGTTATTCCTCTCTCCCTTGAACGCCGCAGCCTTAATCCTTTTAAGGCATTGAAACACATCGTACAAATCACCCGCATCTATCAGAAAGAAAAGCCCGACATGGTGCACCATATTGCCATGAAACCTGTCCTGTACGGTTCTATTGCCGCATGGATCGCGAAAGTGCCCCGCGTGATTAACGCTTTTGCCGGACTGGGTTATGTCTTTAACTCCCAAGCCCTTCTCGCCCGCGCCCTCAGGCCTTTTCTGCTCCTGATGTTCCGCTTTCTCCTCAAAAGAGATGGCAGCAGCCTGCTCCTCCAAAACAAAGATGACCTGGCTCTCCTGAAAAGCCACAAGCTCGTACCGAAGGGCAATAGTATTGTCATCCGGGGATCGGGAGTGGATCTGAATACCTATACTGCCCATCCCTTTAACGAGCCTGCCCCGGATTTCATATGCGTTTTCGCCGGGCGGATGATCGACATAAAAGGACTGCCTACATTACAGGACGCCTTTGCCTTGCTGGCGGAGACAATGCCTCATGTCACATTATGGCTCTGCGGCCAACCCGATCCCGACAACCCCACGTCATGGAACGAAGCGAGGCTACGGCAATGGGAAAGAAACAACCCTCACGTCATCTACAAAGGACAGTGCCGTGATATGGCGAAAATCTGGGCGCAGGCCCATCTGGCCGTGCAACCGTCATACGGCGGAGAAGGCGTACCGAAATCATTGCTGGAAGCTGCCGCTTCGGGCCGGGCCATCATAGCAACGGATGTGCCAGGCTGCCGTGAACTCGTGAACAATGAACAAGACGGCGGAAAAAACGGCCTTCTTGTTCCTCCTCAGAATGCAGCTGCATTGGCAGAAGCTCTACAGACTTTAGCCAACGACCCCGATCTTTGTAAGAAAATGGGAGAAAACAGCCGAACAATGGTCGAAACGGATTTATCAGCAGACAGCGTATCCGCGCAAACGGAACACTTCTACAAACGGTGTTTTGAAAAACAAACGGTAAATACTAAAGAATAGCGCCAACCCAGTGCAGTATATCCAGCGTACTGTCGTTAACGCACATACTAATCATGGTCACAAAACCTGCCAGTTCCCAAGGTATGCGCAGAACATACGTCGCCATAAAAGCCATAAACGAATATGTGTACACTGTCAGAAAAACGATAATGGGATACATTTCTTGCAATGTATGACCGCCTGAAAACAACATCCATGCTACGGGCAAAAAGACAAGAGTCGCGGGAACGCTAAGCCAGTTCATAGCGACAACAAACTGATAAAAATGCTGCTTACGGTCCACCTCTTTTACAATCCAGTACACGGGAATCAGGAACAAAGCCCATGTCGCAGTCAACCGCAAACTGTAGAGCAAAGCAATCGTATGACTTGAATCATTCGTCAGCCCTTCATGTGGATAGAAATAAACAGCCAATAAAGTGAGAGGGAATAATAAGATGGGGATAACAAAAGACCTGAGAGCCTCTTCATATGAGTTGCCGAAACGCTTGCGCGCCACCGGCATAAACAAAGCCACTTCGAGACCACCTAACAGATTTCTCTTTATTTCCCCTTTTTTGAAATCGAACATATTAACGCCCCGCATTTGAATAAAATTACCTCGCTTACTTCAATTCTATCAGAAGTAATATTAATAATTCTTTTACACATTACGGAAAACATTGGGTTTTGATCATAAAATACCCACATATGTGGATAAAGTCTCGTAGACTGACAGCATCCCTTGACCTTACGCCAGCAGGTTTTTAGCCTGTGTAAGTAAGAGTCTTTAGGAGTTTTCCAATGAAACCAACCGTTTTGACAAGAAATACTGTGTATTCGGCTTTGTGCCTTCTGTTGTTAAACGGGTGTTCATGGCTGGGAGACTGGTCATATGGCGGCTCAGAAAAGGCGCAACGTCCCGAACCTCAGGTCAAGCTCATGCAAACAGCAGACAGCACATGGATTGATCCGCAACCCGGCACAGCACCGATTGAACACACCCTCCCTGCTTCCGCTGGCAACGCAGGCGCGCAAGCGCGCCTTGTTCAATTGGAGCAGCAAGTAGCCGAAATGCGTAATGATATGAGCATGATGATGCCCGCTTTAACGCGTTTGGCCTCTGTTCAAACAGATTTACAAGCCGTATTGGTCGGCCAGATACAACCGGCCGCAGGGGCCTCTCTCCCTGCACAAAACCCTTACCAACCCGGTACAGGGCGGCCCACACCCATTGCAAAAAGCCCACACCAGGCAGCGGCCAGACCCGCCGCAGCACCGCCACCTGCCACACCTGTAGCCTATAGCCAAAGCAGCAACGGCCCCCTGATCAAACAGGTGCGTTTCGGCGAACATCCTGATAAAACACGGATTGTTCTGGATATGAGCGCAGAAACGACCTTCAAATATGATCTGGATAACGGTGAAAAAATTCTAATGATTGAGCTCCCTCAGGCCGGTTGGAAAGGGCAGCCAGAATCCAGCACGCGTAATTCCGCGCTCATTTCCTCCTATAGCCTGATGCCGGACGGTCAGGGCGGAACACGGATTATCATGCAGCTGCGTCAAGATGTGCAAGTACGCTGGGCACAGGCTATCCCCGCCGCAGCCGGCAAAGACCCACGCGTTGTCATTGATATTACAGGGCTATGATATTCCCGGTGTAGGTTGTTTCTGGGTTTTAGGGTAAGGCAACTCTCTTCAACGGCACCCATTTCTGCATAACAGCCGTTGCCGTCAAATCACCGGTTACATTCACCGTTGTACGACACATATCCAGAATACGGTCTACACCGATAATCAGCCCTATGCCTTCGGGCGGGACGCCGATACCGACAAGAATGGTCGCCAAAACAGCAATCCCCACGCCCGGTGTCGCCGGTGTCCCGATAGAGGCACCCACGGTGGTCAGTAACAATAGGATGGTGTCGGTCAGGGATAGATCAACGCCAAAAACCTGACACAGGAAAACCGCCGCCACGGCCTGATACAAGGCCGTACCATCCATATTGATCGTCGCACCGAGCGGGATGATAAAACGGCTGATTTCCGGTTTGATTTTCAAATTTTCTTCCGCGGCCTGAATAGAAAACGGCATCGTTGCCCCCGAGCTTGAGGTTGAAAAAGCAAGAAGCTGCACTCCCCGAATACCGGCCATAAAATCTTTCAGTTTAATGTTGGTGAAAAAGGCGACAATCAACAGATAAACGCACATCATACAGCCCAAGCCTATCAGCACCGTTATCATATACAGCCCGACGCTAATCAACGCATCCAGACCGATACGGATTGTAATATTGCACAACAAGCCAAATACGGCATACGGGGCCAAAAGCATGGCCCAGCTTATGATTTTCATGGTCAGAATTTGCCCGGCTACACAAAGATCCAGAATGGGTTTACCGGCCTTACCGGGAAGACTCAGCAAAGCAATACCCGCCAAAATCGCGGCAATAACAATTTGCAGCATGTTACGGTCAAGCTCGGCCTTTGCCAGATTGGACGGCACGACATTGCCTATACGTTGCGGTATCGTTAAATCCTGAAAGTTCTTTTGCGGCAAACGGTCATTGGCCGCGCCGGATTCAATCGCCGTTGTTACCATGTCCTGATCTATACCAAAACCCGGCTGGGTGATATTCACAAAGCAAATGCCTATCGTAATGGCAATCACAGTCGTCATGATAAAATAGGGAACAATCCGCATCCCCATATGTTTCAGGAACGCCATGCTGCCGCTGTCAGTAATGCCGAGAATAATGGAGCAGGTGACCAGAGGAATAATTACCATCTGAATGAGACCTAAAAACATCACACCGGGCAAAGCAAACCACTCCCCAACCTTAAAAGCCGTCTCCTTGTCCAACAGAACACAGCATTCTTTTAACTTAAAAGCATTCTCTGTGCCAAACAAATAAACACTCTCGGGAGAAAGCAGCAAGCCGATAATAACCCCCAAAGCCATACCGATCAGGATTTTAAGCCACAGATTCTGTGCCATAATGAAGGCCGTATCGGAAGACAGGCTTTTGCTTCTTTCAGTAGGTTTTGCAGGGGTCATTTCAATCCTTTTCGATTGGAAATCTGTAGACCGTCACAATACAGAAATATAACAATAGATCAAACAATGAGGAGCAGAAATCAGGGGCCAAAACTTACAACAGATTAATCAGGCCGTTTCAGTCATTTGCTTATGACGCTGGCGACGAATTTCAGCTTTGTTCGGTGTCAATGTCGCGGCACAACGCGGGCAGGACACACCTTCTTCATAAGACTTATGCTCTTTGTCCTCTGCCGTCAGGGGATCACGGCAACCAAAGCAAATATCCCACGTCCCTTCCTTTAAACCGTGACCAACAGCGACACGCTTATCAAAGACAAAACAGTCGCCTTCCCACAGGCTTTGCTCAGGAGGAATGTCTTCCAGATATTTCAGGATACCGCCTTTCAGGTGATAAACATCTTCAAAACCATGGGCGAGCATATAAGACGACGCCTTCTCGCAACGAATACCGCCCGTACAAAACATCGCAACCTTCTTTTGCTTTGCCGGGTCCATTTTGTTCTGCACGAAATCCTTGAATTGCGTAAAGGTTACAATGCGGGGGTCAATCGCGCCCTTAAAAATCCCGGTCTTGGTTTCATAAATATTGCGCGTATCAACCAAAGTCACCTCAGGATCGGCGACCAAATCATTCCAGTCCTTCGGCGCAACATAGGTTCCCACAGCCTTTGTCGGGTCTGCCTCCGGCGCACGCAAGGTTACAATTTCCTTCTTGATACGAACCTTCAGGCGATTAAACGGCTTCGCGGAGGCCGTAGAAAACTTCAGCTCACCCTCATGAACACCCAGCTTCTTATCCAGAAAAGCGACGACATTATCAATGGCGTCCGGCATACCGCCAATCGTACCGTTTATCCCTTCCGGGGCCAGCAACAGCGTGCCGCAAACATCCCCACAAACATCATTGTCCTGACACAGAGCCAGCACCTCTTCCCGCAGGGCGGGCAGATCATCAAGAGCAACAAAACGATATAGCGCAACAACTTTGTATGTCATAGGAACCTATATAGAGCAAAGTGGTTGCCGAATTCAATCTTTATGCTACTTTAACCGTGAATTGAACCTGTTAACGAAGGAGAGACAGAATGCTTGGTGTCGGCGATATTGTTCCTGATTTTGAAGTAACCGGTGTAAAACCGAAATTTATGGTCCATGAAGAAAACGGTGTGTCAGCATTTGAAATGCTGACACAGGAAAGCTTTCCCGAAAAATGGAAGGTTATTTTCTTTTACCCGAAAGACTTTACCTTTGTTTGCCCAACAGAAATTGCCGAGTTCGCACAACTGAACGAGGACTTTACGAATCATGATTGCGTTGTCATGGGCGGCAGCTCAGATAACGAGTTCTGCAAGCTCGCATGGCGGCGTGATGACCCACAGCTCAAAGAACTGAACCAATGGAGCTTTGGCGACACGAACGGCTCGCTAATTGACGGCATGGGCATTCGTGATCTGGATAGCGGCGTTTGCCTGCGTGCGACGTATATCATTGATCCGGATAACATCATCCGGCATGTATCCGTCAACGCTTTGCAAGTGGGCCGTAACCCGGCCGAAACACTCCGTATTCTGGATGCCCTGCAAACCGGTGAATTATGTGCCTGTAGCCGCCCGATGGGTGGTGATACGATCAATGCCGCTCAAAAAGCAAAAGAAGCCGCCGCGGCTTAACCCTGTCGGGTTTAGGCAGGACCGGGTGATTGGTAATTTGTTACCGGCCCTTGTGGTGGCGTTTTTAAAAACAGACGTTTCAAGACTTCTGGCTTGAGGTAATGGTCAGCCATGGAGTCCCAATTACTAATGGCTTGGTCTGTTGCCAGGGCTGCATTTTTGATGCGGCCCTGCACAGTCCAGTCAACCAGCCATAACAGAGTTCTCATCTGCACGATACGTTCGGCCCACGGCATATATTTTGATAGCATCTCTTTACTATTACCGCCCACGGCTTTGCTCCATGCATCATAAAACGCCGTCCTTCCTTTTTTATCACGACACGGTGTGATATCCGGATCAAGGCACGCTGTTATAGGCAATGCGGCATCTGCCAAATCAATCAACGGCGTATCATAAGTGGCGAACTCAATATCCAGAAGCCACGCTTTTCCATGCTTGTCGATCATAAAATTACCCGGATGAGAGTCCCCACCAATTAAAGCTAGTGGGATATTTGTATTTTTCGCAACATTATTGAAGAAGGCCGCCAGAGCCTGCAGCTCTTCATTTATTAAATTCATGGAGTCTTCATGCAAAGAGACTTTATCTAATGAGGATTTAAAAACATCAAATATCAGAAATTTTTGACTACCAAAAGGGGCGGCTGCTTTTTCCAGAGGGTCTGTTATAGCAGGCAAAGCTTCTTTATGTATGCTTGCCAGCGCTTTTGCCATGGCGCCCCAATCTTCTGGTAACCGGGGACGGTGACCTTCAATTTTTTGAATGACAAGAGCGCCGTTTTTTAAAGAACCGGAAGGCGGAATAAGCTGTTTTATAGAGGGCGCATGACCTGAAACTGAAACACGTTCATAACATTCTTTTTGTAAAAGGAGATACTCTTCTGAACTCATGCCAAGTTGATTGGCTCTGGGCACACGCAATAACCAATCCGTATCACCCAAAAAGATATGATCATGCGAAAGCCCTCCACCCTGTAAGAGCATAAGATCGTCAGTCTTTAATGCTTTAAATTCAGCATCATCTTTAAGTTGATCAATAATATATTTTTTCATAACGCATAAATAGCATAATTAACAGCGCGCCGTCAATCAATTGACAGGGGATGTGACTAAAAATCCAATCCCTGAGGAGAAGGCTGAGATACAATAGCGGGTCCTCGTTCTTCTTCCGTAAGGTCTGCCGTTAATTGCCCAGACGGGACTTTCGATCCCGGTCCTTGCCCCTGAAGGGCGGCTGGTTCCGGTTTAACGGGCTCTTCGACCAAATCAGGAAAACGCTCTTTCATCATTTCATCACGAACTTGTTTCATTGTAAGAATATCTTCACGTTCCGGATTTTCTCTTTTCCAGGCCCGGGAAAGATCATCCGCTTCTGGACTAGCTTCAAAAACAGCAGCCTCCTCTTGCTCTTGTGTAAAACCTGTGACGGCTTTGGCGTATAAATATTCCGTTCCCTGTACTTCAAAATCACCATTTTCTATTAATTTTTCGATTTTATCTGGAATACCGGGGGCTTCTGGATCGCCAATTCCCAACCCCTTTAAAGTAGGCGGTTTATCACCTGTAAAAACAACACGCTCTATACCATTTAAACGAACACTTACATCAGGATCAGGCGTTTCAAGAACCAGATTAGCCGGTCCTAGTTCACGGTTATTGGCATCACCGGAATATTCCTGCAATTCCGGCAATCTAACTTTATAATCGGCCTGCTCTCCCGGCAAAAAAACAGTATCAACATCGCCAAACCCCAGAAATCTTTCAAAAGAAGAGCCCGGCTCAATTTGGGCAAGACCTCCAGAAAGCATATAACTGTTGTCACTTTGGTCGCTAATCAAAGCGTCTTTAGAGTAAGGCCCACCCCTTATGATGGCGCTATTATCACTGTATTTCTTTCCATCAACCGGAACGACATCACCAGCTTTATTGACTAGCATCGCGGAGCCTGTGTTACCAGAGACCCTTTCACTAGCAGGGTCCGTTGTGACAGAGGGTATTTCCGCGTTCGGTCTGGGAGTTCTAAAGCTTTTATTTGCTTCTTCGGTCAGATTCATTATTGTTACCCCCGATGTTTTCCATATACAAAAAGATACAGTAATACACTGAACAAAAGGTTAAAAGGCAGTCTGTAAATCATATACCTTAAACGGCTTTATTAGATAACATTCTTCAAACTCGGCGCTGGCGGGTTTTTCCTGAGATGCGCAAAAAGCTTTGTAAAACAATATTCAGTGCCGGAAACACAGCAGTATCAAGCCTATCCGTTTTTCAGATTTTGTTGGCGGATTCTTTCCTTATGTCTGGCGTAGTTCATATTTAATTCTATAATCAGTTCATCAAGAGGCCTGTCACTAACTGAAGGAACGCCGCCTGATCGCATTCCAGTAAAGTATCCAATATCTTTGTTACGGAGTGCTTCCAGTCTTTCTTTTTGTATTACATCATCACTTAATGTCTTTTTTTCCATAGCTTCAAACCTCTTGTTATTTGTAAGTTTCCTAAAGAAAACAGCGTCAGGCATTTATATTTTGTCGATGATTTAAGCTCAGATGGAGTTTTTTCATAAAAATCACCCCTTTGTCAAGAAATATGGGTAATAAATCAGCCTAAGCTACTCTGTCCCTGCCCTCTTCCCGGATATAAACCTCCCGGTGCGGATAAGGGATTTTAACGCCGTGCACCTGAAATGTATCCCACAGGGCCATCATCACAGCGGCGCGTGTGTTGGTCACACCTTTCTCCGCGTCCTTGATCCAGAACCGCAGTTTGAAATTCAGGGAACTCTCCCCAAACTCAACAAAATGGCAAATCGGTGCGGGA
The DNA here is from genome assembly GCA_021776075.1 of Alphaproteobacteria bacterium. GTDB lineage: Bacteria > Pseudomonadota > Alphaproteobacteria > Micavibrionales > Micavibrionaceae > JAJFGQ01. The sequence goes on from JAJFGQ010000022.1 coordinate 17,115, forward strand.
TCGTTACAAATACGTTCGGGTGTAATCGCAGCCTCTTCAGACATTTTTTTGATTTCGTGGGGGTTATGGCGGTAATCAACCCCGAACTCGACTTCAATCCGCACCAGCGTATTGCCGTGGGACCAGTTTACAACCTGCTGGGTAATGAAATCTTCATTCGGGATCAGAAAAGACTTATTATCCCGCGTCACAATGGAAGTATAACGCGCGCCCATATGCTCTATCCAGCCGAACGTCCCGCCCGGCAGTTCCAGAATATCACCGGGCTTGATAGATTTATCCATCAGGAGCAGCATGCCGCTGAACAGGTTGGATATCCCCTTTTGCAGACCAAAACCAATCCCCAAACCGATCGCACCGGAGAATACCGCCAAAAGGGATAAATCAATGCCCGCCGATGTAATCCCGATCAAAAGCGCAAAGGTGACAAGCGTGATACGAATGACTTTGCCGATCAGGACCTTGGAACTGATCGTCAGGCCCGAAATTTTCCGGATACGGCGTTCCAGCAAAGATGCTGTAAAAGTGGCCGCATAAAGGAGGATAAAGAGTGCAAACAGTCCCTTTATCACGGACAGGACAGAGATACGGACTTCCCCCATATCCATACCGAGCGTATCCAGTGCCGTCGTTGTCTCATCCAAGAACCCCAGAATGCTTAAGGCCGCAATCGTCCAGACGGTAAAGGCAATCGCATTACGCACGAAACTGTTTTCTATAAACTGCACCAGTAAACGAATCGCAATCCAGGCCATCAAAAGACTTATAACCGCCTGTACAAGAGGCCAGTCCGCGTCAATAACGCCCACGGCATTTACAAGCTGAACCAGACAAAGCAGGATCAGGGCAGAAAGCGGAAAAAGGAGTTTCGTCAGGTTACGCATGATGTGTTTAATGCGGCTTGAAACACCCATTTTATCAATCACTGCGCTTATTTTAGTCGTCGCCACACGGTAAATAATGGTCGCCAGAAACAAAGTACCAAGAACAAGACTGCCTTGTATAAAAACATCCATGGTCAGGACGTTACCCTGCAACCACGCCATCGAACGATCCAGAATTGCCTGCGGCTCAATATTCTCTAACATGAACGAAAGAGTACGGGATTTGAAAGATAATGAAAACCTTTCTTGATTCTTCTGCACAGGAGGTTATGAATGACAAACGAAACCATTATAAGGATAAACGCTTATGAGTCGCACAGTCGCCGGGGTTATTAACGGTTTTATTGATTTGGCAACGTTGCCCCTGAACAGACGGCAACGAAACAAGACGATTGCCCGTATTTCACAAAATATAGAGCATCGCGGCGTGCGCGACGTCATCACAACAAAGGGAAATATCCGGTTCTACTCCCTGCGTGGCTCCGGTACAGCCAGCGCCATTGAGCGTTTTCATGATGACGAACCGGAAACGCTGGAATGGATCGACACCCACATCAAACAGCAAGACACATTCTGGGATATTGGCGCCAATATCGGCCTTTATTCCCTGTATGCCGCTCTGACAAAAGATGTCACTGTTTATGCCTTTGAACCCAGCGCCTTGAATTTTGGCCTTCTGGTCGAACATATCGAACTGAACCGTATGGGCGATTCTATCAAACCGCTTTGCATGGCACTGGGAAAAGAGACAAGACTGGACGCCCTGCATATCGGCGAATTTGCAACGGGCCATGCCTCCAATGCTCTGGGACAGCCTGAAACGCAGTTCAAAGCCTTTGACCCCGTATTTTCACAAGCTATTCCTGCCTTCACAACCGATGAATTCTGCAAGATTTTTAAAGTCAGCCCGCCCGACCACATCAAGCTGGATGTTGACGGCATAGAAGATGACATTTTGGCCGGCATGAAAAAAAGCCTCCCCCATGTCAAAACCATCGTGATTGAGGTCGAAGGCCGCAACACAGACAATGTCGCATCAGGGATCGAAAAGCCTCTGCACAAAGCCGGTTTCGAAGAAGATGAACGCCACCGTAGCAAAGGCTCCGAGCGTAACAGGCTCTATATTAACCAGAAAAAACCCTGAATTTAGAGTCAGACCGCCAAAGCAAACAAAGCCTGCTTTGGGAATTTCTCCGCAAACTCGTTGTCAATGCCGTGCTCACCGCTCAGAACACGCAGAAACAGAGGCCCCATCAACATATCAATCGCTATGAAACTGTCCAGTTCCGGCTTGAACTCGCCATTTGCCTTCCCCTGCTCGATTTTCTCGTAAAGCGCCTCAACGCGCTCCTTCAAAAACCGTTCATACAAAAGCTCTAAAACAGCAGAATCAGACTGACTCTCAGCAATAATTCCGGCGATAATACGCCCGTTTTGACCGCGCAATTGCCGGATCAGACTTTCAACCTGACGCATGACGGCTTCTGTGGCCGTTGATGTCGTGGGCACAATATTCTGAATGCCCGGCTGCTCCAGAAAAGCTTCCATAGCTACGGAAGCTTTATTCGGCCACCAGCGGTAAATTGTCGTTTTCCCGACCTTCGCTTTTTTTGCAATGGCCTCTATGGATAAATCACTGAGCGGCATATGGGTTAACAAGCGCCGGGTCGCTTCCATAATCGCTTTATGCGCTTTGTTGGAACGGGGACGACCGGGTCTTGTTTTTTGTTCATCTTCAATATGTTCTACAGCAACATCTATCTTTTTATCAGCAGCCATCTTTCAAACTCCCTCTCTTCAGGACGAAACGTTTCGTTTTGTACTGCTAGAACCACTGTAAATCAACCATAATCTTAATATTTCCTAAATATTGTCATGTTAATATTATGGTAAGGGTTTGATTTACGGTTTTGAGAGGGGCGTGCAGATTTATGTACGCCTTTTTCTGTGGGTCTATTTTGTATTACGAACGAATCATTTATACTATATATTGTTATGAGCTTCTGGTTTAGCTATCTATACTATTGTTAGGCGAGAAGAACAGGGTAGGTTAAAAAATAAATAAAAATAAAAAGAAGACTTAAAAATAAAAAAGCAGGACCGTCCGTTCACGGATCGTCTTTTAACTGGTGCGGTATTAGAGGGTTTTTATTTACACGATCCATTTTGGTGTCGTCGCGGTGTTTCGCCCCTAACTATTTGTTTTTCATATAAAAACACATCGCCCTAAAACACCCCCAAACTTGGTATAAAAAAAAGAATAAGCCTGAAATTTGCCAAAGAGGGGTGCTTTCCTGTATAAAGATGCATGCTGTTATTTTATATTTTGTTTTTCAGAACTATATTTTAACAGTGTTGAGTTGAGTATTATATAAACAAGCATCGGTCAATACGGTGCAAACTGAGTAATAGGGGTAATTATGGAAGTCTGGATATTATATGGCGATGATATCGAGTCAACAGCGGATCTTGCTCACGAAGTGCGCAGATTTCTGGTTGAAGGTGAAAAGCTGGGTATTCAGGTTCGGGTCTATAAACCCGAACAATTTGACCTTCTGGTTACGAAAGAAGCCCGCGATTCTGTTTTAATTGACGGCATCCCCGTCCCTCTTCCCAATTTTGTATTTCCTTATTTTAACCATAGCGACCACAGTTATTTTTCTCTGGCCATCGTACGCCAACTGGAACGGATGGGCGTAAGCGTTTTTAACAGAGCCAACACAATAGAAACGGTCCGGGATAAATTACATTCCCACCAGATTTTGGCTGAAAATAATCTCCCGACGCCGACAACAATGCTAGCTAAATTTCCAGTAGATATCGACCTTATTGAGAGTGCTATTGGTTTTCCGGTTATTGTCAAAACCCTACAGGGCGCCTTGGGAACAGGTGTGTTTCTGATTGAAAATCGTCATGCTTTTGTGGATCTGATGTCGTTGATCGGGGAAACAAACCCAAATCTCCAACTCATCTTTCAAAAATTTATTGCGACCAGTAAAGGGCGCGATCTGCGTCTGTTTGTCGTTGACGGCGAAGTTATCGCCGGTATGGAAAGAGTGGCTAAGGAAGGTGACTTTAAAGCGAACGTCAGCCTGGGCGCGAGCGTACAGGAATTTGTTCCGGATGCCGCCGCCGCCGCGCTTGCTGTCAGAACAGCTGAATTGCTGGATATTCAGGTAGCCGGTATTGACTTATTATTTGCCGAGGACGGCGGTTATACGATTTGCGAGGCCAATACATTCCCGGGCTTTAAGGGACTGGAAAGCGCCTGCGCTGTCAACATTCCGGAATCCATATTTCTGGCCATGCGCCGGCACATGGATGTAGAATTCGGTGAAATTCCAAAGACGGTTAAATTTGAAGAAATCAGGCGGAAAGTTGTCGGCAGAGCGGCATAATCTTCTGATAGATTTTGGTGAATTTTGGTAGGTTTTGAATTTTAGTAGGTTTTATTGTCCGCTCCAAACCTGAAAGGTTTTCGGAGCCGGGTCAATAACAACGATCTCCCCATGCTGAAACTCCAGAACGGCAAGGCCACGCTCTACCAAGCCATCAGGCCGAAACCTGAATATCCCGTCAATACCCGCAAAACCATTAGGATTAGTTAACGCAGTACGCTCAAAAACCGAACGACCATCCCCCGGTTTGTAATGACTGTTACGTGCCAAAACAGCCGCCAAAGCCGTTGCATCGTACGCCAGCGTTGCCAAACGTAGCGGCTTGCGAGAGAAATTTTTCTTATAACGTTGCTCAAAGTCAAACCGCAAATCAGGAGACGGCGCCGCAAACCAGGCATTATCCATGGCCGATTCCGTAGCCAACCCCGGATCGTCCCATAACCCGGTGCCCAACCGTTTGACCTCATCCGGGCCCAAATCATAAAAACTCAAAAGATTAGAAACAGAGCGCGCCTGATCACCGCCCACCGGCAACAACACGGCATCAAAAGGAGGCTCACCCCATGTATCCATCTTTTGTAGTGCCGCCAGTTCCGCTTGTGCAGCCTTATCATGCGGGTGACTAAGTAAATGCACCTCCAGAGGCCGTATAAACTGATTCAGCGCCTCCACACGTTCATCATAATGGGTAAAACTACGAATCAGACCGGACACATCGCTTTCATCCGCAGGATAACGGACGACAGCGGCCGTTGTCAGACCGGTCCGGTAAGCCAAGGAGTTATAGGCTGCAATCACAGCGTTACCGTAATTCGTGTTGGGGGCGAAAATACCTATATTCTGCATACCGTTATTAACAGCGTACGCGGCAATGCGCTGAATCTGGGCAAAAGGCAAAAAGCCCATAACAAATGTATTGTTTCCGGCCAATGACCAGTCTGTTGAAAAAGTGATTACATTAATGCCATAACGCCGTGCTACGGGCTGCACACTGCGCACAGAAGAAGAAAAAAGCGGCCCCAAAATAAGCTGTGCGCCTGACTCTACAGCAGACTGGGCCGCCAGCCGCGCGCCTTGAGGTGTTCCCAGCGTATCTCTGGGCAGTAATTCGAAGGCCTCATAGCCCATATCAAAAAGCGCCAACTGAGCGGCCTGCAACATGGATTTTCCTAAATCTTCATGGACACCGCTTAACGGTACAAGAAGAGCCACCTTAACAGGCGGCAAAGTAGAAATAGACGTAACTGCATCCGAAGACATAGCGGAGCGCGGGTATAAGGCGTCTCCACCGGGTGTTGTATAACGCTGTCCTATTGTGGCCTGAAAATCACGGGGCTGCGCCTGCGTACTATCACGGGAAGTGTATTGCGCATATTGCGTCCCCTCCTCCGGCATCGAATCGGACAGTGTGTCCTCAGATGTTAACAACCGCCTTTCAACCGGTGCGGTTAGTCCGGCCGGCCGGTACGAATTATCATCCTTCAACAACGAGCTGGGCGGTTCTGCCGCCGGACGCGCATAGGAGTTTTTCCACGGCGCGCCATAACCGGAGGCCACGCAGCCACTTACAAGTACTAACAGGACGAATAGAAAAAAATGCTTTACCATGGCTTGCATTGCTAGCACAGATCGTTTTAGGCAGGAAGCATGAAGATAAAAAATTTACAAACACTGGACTTACCATCCGGCCTTTATCTGGTCTCCACACCGATTGGCAATTTGCGGGATATCAGCCTGCGCGCGCTGGATGTATTAAAGGAATCGGATTTACTTGTCTGTGAAGATACCCGCGTCACAGGAAAACTTCTGAAAGCCTACGATATTCAAAAGAAAATGATCTCTTATAACGATCACAGCACCGACAGACAACGCGGCCAAATTCTAAATATCCTGACACAAAACGGCAGTGTCGCTCTGGTCAGTGATGCCGGCACGCCGCTCATTTCCGACCCCGGCTATAAACTGGTACAGGATTGCATTGATTTGGGACTACCTGTCACGACAATTCCCGGCGCCAACGCGTCCTTATCAGCTTTACAGCTGTCGGGCCTGCCTTCCGATAAATTCAGCTTTATCGGCTTTCTTCCTTCCAAAAAAGAAGCGCGCAAAAAACAGCTCAAAGAATGGGCGCATATACCCGGCACATTGATTATGTTCGAATCCGGCCCGCGCCTTGCCGCTTCTCTGGCCGATATGCACACCGTTCTGGGTGATCGTCCGGCTGCCGTAGTCCGGGAAATAACCAAGCTATATGAAGAAGCGCGCCGGGGCTCCCTGCATGAACTTCTGACCATGTATACGGAAGAATCCGCACCCAAGGGCGAACTTGTTGTACTTGTCGGGCGGGGCCCCGATATTGTCATGGATGATGACGCTCTGGAAAAACAGCTGCGCCTTGCTCTGCAAAGCATGAGCGTTAAAGATGCCGCCGCTTTTGTTGCTGAGTCCAGCGGCCAGCCGAAAAAAAAGCTCTATGAAATGGCTTTAATGCTACAAAATAAATAAATGGCTTTTTTATTCACAAAATCGGCGACATCCTACAGCAAAGGCCTTTGGTCTGAAACACTGGCAGCATGGTTCCTGCGCCTGAAAGGCTACCGGATTCTGGAGGAGCGTTACAAAACACCCGTGGGAGAAATAGACCTGATTGCCCAAAAAGGAACCGTTTTGGCCTTTGTCGAAGTCAAGGCGCGGAAACTTATGGATGATGCTCTACAGGCCGTAACACCACGCATGAAAACCCGGATTAGCCGCGCAGCACAGTATTATATTTCACAAAATCCGGAATCCGCGTCTCAGGATATGCGTTTTGACCTGATTGCCGTGGCTCCACCTTTTTACTGCCAACATCTGGACAATGCCTGGCGACCCGTTTCATAATAGCAAAGTGATTCACGCCCTAACGCCAGGATTTCAGAGATGACTGTAAAAAAATACCTTCTTCTGTTCTGTATCATGATCTTTCTTCCTTCCTGTTCTCCCGTTGGCTTTGCAGCGGGGGCTGGCGCAGCGCTCGGCATTGGGGCTGCGCGGGAAGGCGGTTTACCAAGCACAGCCAGTGACATCAGGATAAAGGCCCGGATCAGCGATTTATGGTTTAAATACGACCTTAAAACCTTCACCAAGCTGAATCTCACTGTTAATCAGGGCCGGGTTTTAATTACCGGCGTTGTCCAAAACCCGGACCACCGTGTTGAAGCTGTGCGTCTGGCATGGCAGGTTGAAGGCGTACAACAGGTTATCAACGAGGTTCGCCTCGCTGAAGGAGATGGTCTGCCCGGCTATGTCCGGGACCAATGGATTACAACGCGTCTGCGCACCGCTTTAACCTTCGATAAACATGTACAATCCATCAATTATTCTATTGATACGGTACAGGGCATTGTTTACCTGATGGGCATCTCCCAAAACCAGACCGAACTCAACAGAGTGATTGACGTTGCCCGGACCATTCCTCATGTGAAACAGGTTATCAGCTACGTTAAACAAGCGGGCGAACCGCCTCCCGGTTCTGCCGTAGCCCCCGTTACAAAAGAGGAAACAACCCCCTGGTTACAGCCGTAAGCATACTGGAGACGAGCGCTCTGATGGCACGATTGCAGGCTTACGGCGCGCTGCCGGATGATAAAATAGATCTGGCGCAAGCGGCCTTGACCGTAGCCGCCCTGTTTCATCCGCGCCTATCCCTGAGCCGCTATGAAAACCACCTGAAAACACTCGCCCAGTCACTCACGGCACAACACAGGGAGTTGATTGAAGCCGGCGCAGAAGACACACCGGAAACACAGCTGGCCGCTATAAAACACACCCTAGCCTACGACAACGGCTATGAAGGCGATCATGACACCACAGATGACATGCAAAATGCCGACCTTATCCGTGTCATAGACCGCCGCAAAGGCAACTCGGCAATCCTGTCCCTTCTCTGTATTCATATGGCTCGACAGCAAGGCTGGCCTGTATACGGACTGGCAATTCCGGGATATTTTGCCGTTAAGCTGGAAAAAGACGGCCAGCGCCTGATCTTCGATCCCTTCAACCATTGTGAACTATTGCAAGCGGCAGACCTACGGCGCCTGACGAAGCAAACACTTGGTCCGCAAGCTGAACTTTCAGCCGATTACTACGAAGCCGTATCGAATCGTTCCCTCCTGATTAGACTGCAAAACACCATGAAGCTCAGGCAAATTGCCGATGAGCATTATGAAGACGCCTTGCGCAGCGTCGAAGCCATGCGTGCCCTTGATCCAGATGAATATAGATTATTGCTGGATGCCGGTATTCTCTACGCCCGCACAGCGCAAGAAAACAAAGCCATAGAGGCTTTGGAACGCTATATTGATCAAACACCCCACGATGTCGATAAACACGATGCCGCGCTGTTGTTGCAAGAACTTGAACACCGACCGGAATAAAAAATTTGCCCTGAAAAAGTCATTTTTCTGCCGTGGAAAAATCATACTCTGCGCCCTATAGTCTTTCCTAACGTCCTGAACGGCTACTGTTATGAAAGAAATAAAAATAATGCTGCGCTATAAAATATTACTGCTGTCTGCCGTTTTTCTTCTTCTGGGAACAGCCCTGCTCCCGATACAAAGCTATTCTGAGACGATGACAAAAACGGCGCTATCGGAACAACTCATCCAGCAAGCATGGCGGCAGGTCCTGAAAGGAAACACAGAGGCGCAGCCCTGGCCCTGGATCAAGAGCGCACCCGTTGCAAAACTTTCCATCCCCCATCTGAACAAAAACTTCATTGTTATGCGCGGCACGTCCAGCACCATTTTGGATGCCGCACCCGGCTGGCATGAAGGCACAGACTTCCCCGGCAGCAATGGAATCAGCTTGATTTCCGGACAGCGCAACACGCATTTCAGTTTTTTGAAACATCTCAAACCCGGAGACCATATTTTTTTGCAAACGGATTTAACAAACAAGCAGCACTATGTCGTGGATGAACTGGCCATTGTACAGACAGCCACCATGCAAGTCCCCCTCAAAGGCAATGAGAGCGTTATTTTACTGTCGACGGACTACCCGTTCCTCAACTGGAAAAAGAACGAATCCATGCAGTTTGTCGTCATAGCGCGCAAAGTACAGAAACACCCCCGTATAACATCATGAAGAATCTTACGTGGGTAAGTAATCAGGATGCAACACACCCCCTTGCACGGGGGAAAAGATAAGCATAAAACTGAAATTCGAAGGATTCGAATAACTTTGTTCAGGGTATTAACCGAGGCGTTGCCCAAGATATAACTTAAGGAGAAAGAAATATGATCTTCCGCACATTATTAATGCTGGCCGTTATTTTTACCGTATCGGCCTGTTCTACATCGCGCGATCAAAGTGATGTCGGTGATGTTATCGTAGAACAGCGGGAGGATATTACAGCCGGACCGCTCGACGGCACCGAGGTCTATGACGCTTATCCGATAGATGGCCCGGCACCCGGAACGCAACAAGATCTGGTCGTAAATGTCGGCGACCGTGTGTTTTTCGGCTATGACCGTTATGACCTGACACCAGAATCCCAGCGTTCACTTGAGCTTCAGGCTGAGTGGCTTGCACGCTTTCCGAATATAACAGTGACCGTTTCCGGCCATTGCGATGAGCGCGGCACACGGGAATATAACCTGGCACTGGGCGAAAGACGGGCCAATGCCGTAAGAAGCTATCTGATTGCACTGGGTGTCAATGAAAGCCGTGTCTCTACGATTAGCTACGGCAAAGAACGTCCCGCCGTTATGGGTTCAAACACTTCTGCCTGGTCGCAAAACCGCAGAGGCGTTACAGAAGTTAACTAGATAGACTGATATGGTTTTTCTTTCCCATCATATAAAGAAGGTATGGCGTCTTGTTACGCTATACCTTCTGATTTTTTCCGCGCTGCTATTCTCCACGTACCAGACGGCAGAGGCGCAGGATATTAACAGCCGCCTGCGCCGCATGGAAAACGAAGTACAAACCCTGAATCGTGCCGTCTATCGTGGGGAACGTCCACCAGCGAGGGAGAATGATTTTAAAACAGCCGTGTCTGATCTGCCTGCCTCTACACAAGCCGGGATGGAAGTCCGCCTATCTCAAATTGAAACTGAACTGCGCAGCCTGACCGGCATACTGGAACAACAAAATTTTGAAATACGCCGTTTTCAGGAACATATTGAAAAAACCATGGCCGACATGGCCATGCGTATTGCTGATGTAGAAGCCCATATGAACGGGACAACCCCTGCACCGCGCTCTTCAGACTCCGCTTCTAATGGCTCTAATAATTATGTACCGCAAGCCGTTGAAAGACCCCCTCCCAGGTCTTTTGTTCCATCGCATCACATGGCGCCTTCCGGGACACCTCCGCCACTGAATATCCCTACAAAAGAGCAACTGGGAACCCTGACCGGAACGAAAATTCCATCCCAACAGGGCATGCGTAGTATCAATACACAGGGTGACCCGACACCTGCCGGTGTTTACGAGAAAGCCTTTACTCTGTTGCGGGACAAAAAATATGAGCAGGCAGAACAGGCTTTTCAGGATTTTCTGAACCGCTACCCGGGTCATAATCTGTCCTCTAATGCCAAATACTGGCTGGGGGAAACTTTTTACGTCCGTAATAACTTTGAACGTGCCGCCCGCATCTTTGCAGAAGCCTACCAACAGCACCCTGAAGGCACGAAGGGACCTGATAATCTTTTAAAGCTCGCTCTCTCACTAGCCGGCATGGATAAAAAAGATGACGCCTGTCTGACATTGACCCAGTTAAAACGGGAATATGCTTCCGGCTCCAGCCCCATACTGACCCGTGCCGACCGGGAAATGTCACGTCTTGAATGTCCCTAGGGTCAGGACACCTAACCCCGTATACTTAGCCTAAAAATTCTGTTAATCCTTGTTGTAAGAACAGGGATTAAAATAAAAATTGAACACTAAAAAAGAACGACAGAAAGAAGGCTTCCTCTGGAAAGCCTTTTGGGCTGCCAGCCATTACATCATCATACCGCGTAGTGTGAAAAGTCTGGTTGCCATTTTTCTTGTCAGTCAACTTGGCTTTCCTCTCTCAAGCGTTATGTTCCCGACCGCTCAGGATTATCTGGAAAAGAATAACCTCGATCCCAAAATTGCGGATGAGCTTTCAAACCGCAAAATTCGTGTTCGTTCCCGCAACACCCCCGGTCTGGTTCATTCTTTCCTGGAATTGCCTACCCTCTACTTTTTACCAGGTCAGAGGAAAATGCTCAAAAACCCCTATAATGCCTATGCCACGATGGGGCTGTCTCTGTTCGGACATAGTACATATACCGTCATGAATATGTGCAACGTCACCCTGCCCGATAAAGAAATGACAACAAAAGACATGATCAATTTCATGACAGGCATTCCCAAAGAACAGATAGAACGGGCCCCCGTCTCGGACCGGGCGGCCTTTTTCACCATCGCTTTTCACGAATTTCGCCACTGCGATAAAAAAAACCACAACAATATAATACCGTTGACTGAAGGCGATGCTGATTTTTTTGCTTTGCGCAAAGCCGCTTCTGTTTTTGCTAATCCTGAAATTATAACCACATGGCTTCATATAAGGGCCATGGCCTTTGACGATTCGCACAACACCGCCCTTTATCTTGACGCCAAATACAGGGGCCTGCCTTTGCCTTCGGAAGCATTAATTCACCATGCAAATAAGGCTGCGCTTGTCTATGCCCAGCTATATTTGCAAGAAGAGGATAAAAGACCCGGATATTTACAATATCGCAGTGCCTTCAAAATGGCTTTGAAACGCCATAGCCATGAAATGTCAGCTCTTGAGATACGCCGGACAGAGCTGTACATAGAAGCGGCTGAATATTTTGCGCCAACAGCCACCGGCGTAAAAAAGCCGGAAAAGCAGAAACATATTAATCCCGAAAACGGTCCGGCTCTGACGTGATGCTCAGCGGCGACTCTGCACGGCCTTTTCAAGAGTAAGGCTGTTATAGATGTCGTCTGTTATCTGTGGTGCTATAGCCTGCATATCAACAAGATCCAGTTGGTCCAGACGGCATGATTGACCTTCCGCCAATTTAACAATTTTTCCGGTTATATGATGAGCGTCACGGAAGGGCATATTTAAATTCCGTACCAGCCAGTCCGCCATTTCCGTTGCTGTCGCGTAGCCGTCCTCTGCCGCATCCCGCATGCGCGCAAGATGAAAATTTGCACTACCCATCATTCCGGACATCGCATCAAGACAGAGACAGGCTATATCAAAACTTTCAAACACAGCTGCTTTGTCTTCCTGCATATCCTTGTTATAAGCCAACGGTAGCGCCTTCATCACAGTCATAAGCTGAATCAGATTGCCATTAAGACGCCCTGTTTTTGCCCGCACGAGTTCTGCTGCATCGGGGTTTTTCTTCTGCGGCATAATGGATGATCCCGTTGACCATTCATCAGACAAGGTGACAAAACCAAATTGCGGTGTAGACCAGAGAATAACCTCTTCTGCCAAACGAGACAGGTTAAGACCGCACTGCGCACAACAAAACAAAAATTCCATAGCAAAGTCACGCGCAGACACGGCATCCATATTATTACTCATGGGCTGATCAAAACCCAATTGTTTGGCCGTATAGTCCTGATCCGTAGGAAAACCCGTACCGGATAAAGCACACGCCCCCAAGGGAGAGTCATTCAACCGCTTTGTGCAGTCCTGAATCCTTGTTTTATCGCGGCTTAACATCTGCCAATAAGCATCCAGATGCATACCCAGCGTTACAGGCTGCGCCACCTGCAAATGGGTGAAGCCGGGCATAATGCTGTTTTCATGCTCTTGGGACAGAGTCTCCAAAACCGCCTGAAATCCCACAATCTTTTCGATCAAAACACCACAAGCCTCACGCGTCCAGAGCTTAAAATCTGTGGCAACCTGATCGTTCCGGGAACGGGCCGTGTGAAGCTTACCCGCCACATCGCCGATGATTTCTTTCAGACGCGATTCGATATTCATATGAATATCTTCAAACTCTGTTTTAAAAACAAAAGATCCATTTTCGATTTCAGAAGCGACCTGCTCCAGCCCCTCCAGAATAGCTTTGCCTTCCGTCTCGGCGATAATGGATTGCTTTACGAGCATCTGACAATGCGCTTTAGAGGCTTCAATATCCTGTTTCCAAAGACGCTGATCAATATCAATGGAGGCATTAATTTGCGTCATGACATCCGATGGCGCAGCATTAAACCGTCCGCCCCACATAGCATTGCTTTCTGTTTTATGCCGCTTGGTCATATCATTTTCCTTCCCGTGTTTTAAGAATGGCATTATGGGCCTGTAGCCGAATGGCGTTAATCTTGATAAAACCTTCGGCGTCCATCTGATTGTAGCCTCCTTCAATATCCATAGAAGCCTGATCTTCATTATAAAGAGAGGTCGGAGATGTCCGCGCCACAGGATAGACCTTACCCTTATAGAGCTTTAACGTCACAGTGCCGTCTATATATTGCTGGCTTTGTTCTACCGCGTTCATTAAAAAATCCATTTCCGGTGAGAACCAGAAGCCATTATAAATCAGCTCGGCAATTTTGGAAGAAAACATATCCCGTAAATGCATCACTTCACGATCCATAGCAATGCCCTCCAGATCAAGGTGGGCCGCTTGCAGAATTTCGCCGCCCGGTGTCTCATAGACACCCCGTGACTTGATCCCGACGAACCTGTTTTCAACCATATCCAAACGCCCTATCCCGTGCTTTGCTCCCCTCTCGTTCAAATACAGAAAAATATCCAGAGCATCGGCTTTACTCGTGCCGTCATCCAGATTTTTCACGCTAACCGGAATACCGTTCTCAAACGTTAATGTTATCATTTCCGCCTGATCCGGTGCATTTTCCGGCGCTGTCGTCCGTGAATAAATGGACTCCTCGCAAATCACATTCGGGTCTTCCAAAACACCGGCTTCATGAGAAATATGGAGAAGGTTTTCATCTTCGGAATAGGGTTTGGAACGACTGGCCGTTACAGGAATGCCCTTTTCCTCAGCATAATCGAGCATGTCCTGACGCCCTTTGAATTGATCCAGAAAGTTCTTCATCTTCCATGGAGCCAGAACAGTAATATCAGGCTTTAGGGCATAATAGGCCAATTCGAACCGTACCTGATCATTTCCCTTTCCTGTGGCACCGTGCGAAACGTAATCAGCCCCTTCTTTCTCGGCAACCTCGATTTGTCCTTTGGCAATAATAGGCCGTGCCAAAGCCGTACCCAAAAGGTAACGCCCTTCATACATCGCATTCGCAGCGAACGCCGGAAAAATATAATCCGTAACAAATTTCTGTTTCAAATCTTCGATATAAACTTTGACAGCACCCAGCTTCAAAGCCTTTTCACGAGCTGCTTCAAAATCCTCCTGCTGCCCCACATCGGCAATATAAGCAATAACCTCATAGCCTTCTTCAATAAACCATTTCAGAATAATGGATGTATCTAGTCCTCCTGAATACGCCAAAACAACTTTTTTACTCATCTTCTTTTCCTTTCTATCTTCTTTTCTTTTTTCTCGATTAATAACAAAAAAAGGCTCCCTGGCAGAGAGCCTCTGGAACTAAAATTTTAACGGCGCGTGTCTTTAGCCTGTTCGAAACAAGCGGCGTCGTTGTGTTTTTGTATTGAAAACAGAAAAAGACGCGCGGCACGGGGGCAAGCCCATGAGCGTAAACAATGTCTGTAATATCATTATCTGCTTCGTCATTGTCTTTTTCTTTCCTGTAGGAAAGCCACCTTACCCTACTGAAGATAAAATTGTCAAAAAATTTCTATAATAGCCAGGGTCAGGAAGTAAATCTGCTGCAATAACCCTATGATCCATGATGGCAACAATGCTATATTACAAACGCAAATAACATGAAAGAAAGAGCTTTGTTTTATGAAAAAAAATATAGAAGCTGCCGGGATCATTCTTGTTGCTCTCGTTGTCACAGCAGCATTTGTTAATTTTAAAACCTCATCCCAGTCATCTCCCCCACAACAGACATATTCCGCTGCCGATATCTCACAGGGCGTTCTCCATTATCAGGCCTGCGAAGATGGTACTGATTGCAGCACAGGCGAAACAATTTTATGCTATATCGACAGGCAATATGACGCCTTTCTGGAACAGAAAAAACAGGAAGACGGAGCAACGCTTGTGATGCAGGCCCGCCTTAACAGCGGTGATCAACTTGAAGTCTTTCAGACCCGGTCCGGCGGAAAATTCTTTGCTATGATCATAGGCCCGGACAAAGCCGGTATGAGAGAAGCCTGTCTAGTCGCTAGCGGCGATAATATAAAACTCATCAACCCCCCCTAACCTAGAGTCCCGACCTAAACTCTACAGCTCTCCCCGTCTACGCGCCCGGCGTAGAAAACGGTCCGGTTGCAGCAGGCTTACCGTGTCCAATGACTGGCTTGCCGGACACCCCATTACCCTGTCTACCAGTGAATAAGCAGCGGCCAAAGAAGATACAAGACCATGCGAGCCATGCGCCGTCGAAACATAAAGCCCCGGAATATCTTTCTCTTCTCTCTTTTTCCATGCATTCCTGTCAGGCACCGGACCAACGACAGGGAAATGATCGTGCGAAACCGTCCGAAAAGCGGCACGCCCTCCTGTCACCTTCAAATCCTGCGCCAAACCCTCTATATTGTCCGCCAGACTATCCAGATTATGCCGATGACTGTCTTCACTGAGATGGGTATCATTCTGCCATTTTTCAAACGTTGCGCCAATCACATGGGTTCCCTCCTGTGAAGGCGCTATATAACCACCATAGCAAATATTGCATTTAAGAGGCTCGGATAGCGCCGAAGACGCCACCGCGCTAACCTGCCCCCTGACCGTCGAAACAGGCAACCATGACAAGCAGGGGAAATTTTTAACTGCGGCACCGCATGCGAATATCACGGCATCGAACGGCTCTGCATTCACCAGCCACCCTGAGTCAACGGCCTGCAAAGCGCTAACCTCCGTTTCCAGACGCAAATCCACACCCCCCGCATAAGCTTCACAAAGAAGACGCGGGGAGACACAACCGGAATCAGGCAGGAACAGAGCCTCCTGTCTTATCTCTATGCCGGCAACTTCCGAAGCTTTCTCTGCAGAGAAAAAATCCATATGGTCAGAAGGCCAGCCCCATGAGCTGAAAAGAGTCTTAAAACGCTTTTCCTTGTCTTCGGAATTGATCAAATGCAAACTGCCGCATTGTACAAAATCAATGTCAGGCAGGGAGGAAAAAGCTCGTATGGTTTGCGCAAAACCCGCTGAATAAAAGTCGGATTCTGTAGAACGATGTGCAGAAAAACGGGGGTTATATAATCCCAGGTTATTGCCGGAAGCCGCTGCTGCCAGATGATCGCTTTTTTCGAATAAAACCGGATGAAGCCCCTGTTGCTTCAACACGTAAGCACAGGCTGTGCCTGCTAAACCACCACCTACAATAGCGATCCGCTTCGTTTCGTTTTCAAATCTTGGTGGGGCCAATTCTCCTGAGAAAACACCGCAACTCATCTCTTTTTTCCGTCCGAAGCCCTTATTTTTTTCCACAGAAAAACCGGCTTCTTCCAAACCGCGCCGGACAGGTACTGCGACCGTGAATGTCGAAACCGTAGCCTCACGCGCACTCAGCCGCGCCATATTTTCAAAGAGCGCCGTCGTCCACATCTGCGGGTTTTTTGAAGGCGCAAAGCCGTCCAGAAACCACGCATTTACGCCATGAGGCACGCTCAGTCGTGGCAGAGCCTCGTTTACATCGTCAAACACCAGCGTTAACCTGACGCGTTCTGACAAAACAATACGATGAAAACCGGGAATACGGAGGGGATACAACGCCAGAAAACGCGCCAACCTGCCGTCCCATTCTTCCTCCCACGGTGACAGAGCCTCCCTGATCTCGTCTGCCGCAAGTGGGTAAAGCTCGAAAGAAACATAATCCAGTTGCGTATTTTCCGAAGCGGTCTCTTCAAACAATTTCCACGTCTCCAGAAAATTCAACCCCGTCCCAAAACCGGTTTCGGCAATCGCAAAACGATCCCGAGCCTGCCATGCCGCCGGTAAATTATTTCCTGCCAAAAAAACATGCCGTGCTTCCGCCGGTCCGTCCTCCGGTGAAAAATAAATATCATCAAACTGTTTTGAAAAGAGTCCTGTCATTTTCCTTCTATAACACAACTTGACATAAAGACCATTCCTTTTATAGAATGTCCTCATTGTAAAAATTATAAAAGAATTCAGGAGATTTTCATGTCTGACAATCCACTCATCAACGTGCCGCAGCAACCCTTTAACGCGCCGCCACTGGGATATACAAAACCGGAGCACATAGAACCAGCCGTTGATCTGGCGCTGTCCAAAGCCAGAAAAGACATTGAGGATATCGTTAATAATCCCGATACACCGACATTTACCAATACAATTCATGCCCTCGCTTTCGCTGGTGAAGACCTTGGTCGGGCGCTCACTCCGTACGGTGAAATGACCAGCGCTATAAACACACTGGACATACAGGGCGTAACCGATGCCATACGGCCAAAATTAACGGCCTATGGAACGGAAGTCTCCTTAAATGAAGACCTGTTTAAGAAGATTAAAGCCGTTTACGATACAGAGGATCAGAATAACCTGTCCGTGGAAGAAAAAATCCTGCTGGAAAAGACATATAGCGGCTTTAAAAACAATGGCGCCTTGCTACAAGGTACTGACAGGAAAACCTATGAAACATTGTCTCTGAAGCTTTCAAAACTGGGCACAGACTACAGCAATAATCTTGTTAACAGCGCGGCAAGCCTCAAAATTATCATTGAAGAAAAAGACAAACACCGCCTCGATGGTATCCCTGAAGATATTATCAAAACCTATAAAGCCAATGCCGAAAAAGACCCGGCTGTCAGCAACGATGCTTACGTCATTACCATGACACCGCCGCCTATAGATGTTTATGAATATGCGAAAGACCGTACTTTGCGCGAAGAAGCAAAACGCACCTATGACAAGGTCGGCAGCGCAACGCCTTATGATAACACGCAAAATGTTCTGGATATCCTGAAAGCAAGGCATGAAATGGCGCAGCTTCTTGGTTTTAAAAACCACGCAGACAAAACGATCCGCCCGGATACCCGCATGGCTGAAAATTACCAGACAGCCGTGGATTTCGTAGAAAAAAACAAGAAGGCCTATTTCCCCGTTGCCAAAAAATTCTTTAAAGAGCTTGCCGATTTTGCCCTTCAAAAAGATGGCATCACAGACCTTAAACCCTGGGATCGTCTCTATTACATTCGCCTGATGCGCGAAGACCAAATTGGTTATAACCCGGAAGAGGTCCGTGACTATTTTGAACTGGAAAATGTTTTGCAGGGCCTGTTTGCTCATACAGAAAAGCTTTACGGCGTTAAGCTACAGGAAGCCGATGGAAAATATTCCAAAATGCACGAAGACGTCCGCACCTATGAAGTTCAGGATGCCAAAACCGGCGCCATCAAAGCGCTGTATTTCCTTGACCCCTATGCCCGCGATTACAAAAAAGGCGGCGCATGGATGAGCGATATACGTAATGCCGGACTCCATGATGGTCAACAGGAAATTCCCATTGCCGGCAATTACTGCAACTTCACAAAACCGGACGATGGCGACCCTAGCTTGCTCAAAGATTCTGACGTTCTGACTTTAGCTCACGAACTTGGTCATGCCTGCCACTGCATGATGGGCGCAGGAACCTATCCGGGACTGACCGGGATCAACGTCCTCTGGGACTATGTTGAACTACCGTCACAAATCAATGAAAAATGGGCATTTCAACCCGAAGTGTTGGCCACATATGCGAATCATTATGATGATAAGAGCCCCATACCGCAGGACCTTATTGATAAACTGCAAAAACTGGATGTTTTTGACGCCAGATGGCAGGGAATCCGGCAAAGCGAGATGGCGCTTCTTGATCTGACCCTGCATACAACCGATCCTGCCACCATTACGGACCTACAGGCTTTTCAAGACCAGCTCTGGGATTCCACGGAACTAATTGCCTGGGATGGACCACCTGCAGCACTGAGCTTTGGCCATATTTTTGCCGGTGGTTATTCTGCTGGTTATTATTCCTACAAATGGGCAGATGCCTTGGTTGCCGATGTTTTTGAACAATTTGAGGAACAGGGACTTTATAATCCCGTGCTTTGTGAAGCCTTCGTAGAAAAAATGATAGAACCGGGCGGGACTCGTCCTCCCTCCGTGATGCATGAAGACTTCATGGAAGCCGTCGGTCAGGGCCGCCGCGGTCTGGACCCGGAAGCCATGTTCCGGCAGGAAGGGCTGCTTCCGAAAAAACAAAACAAGCAAGTTAAACAGAAAAAACCGGGGCTTAATCCCTAAAGACTCTTGACCCGTTTGCACAAGAATTAGACTATGGGAGTCCCTCGCTGTTTAAAGGAGTCCATCATCATGCGTTTTGTTTTTGCTGCCATCCTCTTATTAATACCTGTTCTGCTTGCTGCACCGCAGGCTCATGCCGAAGAAACGGATTTCGTCATACGGGTTCTTGCCCGTGACGCGAAATTTATAGGAACATCCATGGGCGGCGCTCATGTTATGATTCGTGACAAGCGCACCGGCGACCTTCTGGTCGAAGGCATAACAAGTGGCACGACCGGGGATACGAAAAAAATTATGGCAGAAAACCATGATCGTGATGCCCTCCTGTCCGATGACAAAAGCGCCAATTTTGGATTCTCACTGGATTTGTTCGAGCCAACACCCGTTACAATTTCAGCCACAGGCCCTCTGGCTCAGACTCAGTCGATGGGCCGCATTAGTGAAGATTACATTTTAATCCCGGGCAAGGATTACACCTCCGGGGACGGTATCGTTCTTGAACTCCCCGGTTTTGTCGTTGATATCATGTCACCACCCGCAGGCCAGATAATCAAATTCGATCCCGAAGTCTCATTCAACATGGCTGTGAACATCGCTAAAATGTGCGGATGCCGTATAGAAAAAGACACCCCCTGGGACCCGGAACGCTATGAAGTAGAAGCCTATATATACAGAAACAACATTCTGGTAACCAATGCGCCTTTCCAATATTCCGGCAATCCCGGTATCTACATTACAAAAGTCCTCGTTCCACAGGATGGCATATACCGGATGGTCGTTACGGCCTTTGACCCAAAAACCAGAGAAGCCGGTATGGATTCGACAACAATCATTGTTAAGCCGGCGGAATAAAAACACTTACAAAGACAAAGGATTACCAACATGACGGACAACCCGTTATTACAAAGTTCAGCGCTGCCTAACCAAGCCCCGCCCTTTGATAAAATCAAGGAAGAGCATTATTTTCCGGCGATTGAAAAAGCTATTGAAGTCGCCCGGCACAATGTTGAGACCATCAAAAACGACCTTGCGGCCCCCGATTTTCAAAACACTATTATCGCGCTGGAGACGGCTTCAGAAATGCTGGGTACAGCCACATCTATTTTCTACAATCAGCTTTCTGCCGCGGGCACAGACGCCCTCCATGAGCTAGCCGAAAAAATCGGCCCGCTAAATGCTGATTTCTCCAGTGATATTGTGCTGGATGAGGCCTTGTTTGCGCGGGTTAAAGCAGTCTATGACAACAAAAACAATCCTGATCTGACGGACGAGCAACAGATGCTACTGGACGATACCTATAAAGGCTTTGTTCGGGGCGGTGCCCTTCTGGACGATGACAAAAAGGGACATCTGCGGGAGATCAACCAAAGCCTGTCTGTTCTGGGACCAACATTCATGAACAATGTTACAAAGTCTGGCGAACAATTTGAAATGTTCGTCGACAATGAAAACGACCTGGCCGGACTGCCTGAAACCGCGCTTGCCGGTGCAAGGCAAGCCGCAGAAGAAAGAGAAAAGGGTCAGCAATGGCTCTTTACGCTTGATTTTCCCAGCTATTTCCCCTTCATACAATATGCCGACAATCGTGAATTGCGCGAAAAAATGTGGCGGGCCTTTAATTCTCGGGCTTTTGGTGATGAGTACGATAATAGTGAGACTATCCTTAAAATCGTATCCCTGCGCAACGAACGCGCACAGCTTCTAGGATATAAAAACCACGCTCAATTCGTTCTGGAACGCCGTATGGCTGAAACGCCGGAAGACGTTTTCTCTTTTCTTGAAGAATTAAAGAAAGCCTATAAACCGGCTGCCCAAAAAGACCTGATACAATTACAGGAATTTGTTGATAAAGAAGGCGGGCCCAATCCCCTCAAGCCATGGGATGTTGGATATTACGGTGAAAAACTGAAACAGGAGCTTTATCATTTCTCCTCTGAAGATTTACGCCCCTATTTCCCCTTGAAAAATGTCCTGAAGGGCTGTTTTTCTCATTTTAGCAAATTATTCGGCTTGCGGTTTGAACCCAATGCTTCATATCCGGTCTGGCATAAAGATGTGACCTCCTATGATTTATACAATGATTCAGACAACCGGTTTATCGGCACACTTTATGCTGACTTTTTCCCGCGCACAGGAAAGAAAGACGGCGCATGGAAAACAAGCTACCGTGATCAGGGTTTGTTTCACGGCAAAATAGAGCGCCCCGTCGTCGCCATTGTCTGCAACTTCACAAAACCGACAAAGGACACGCCGTCCCTTCTAACTCACGGCGAAGTCACCACGTTATTTCATGAAATGGGTCACGCCATACACGCCCTTCTCTCCGATGTTACATACCAATCCGTGGCAGGTACGAACGTTCTGTGGGATTTTGTAGAACTGCCGTCACAGCTTCAGGAAAACTGGGCTTATGAGAAGGAAACGCTGGATATGTTTGCCTCTCATTACAAAACCGGTGAAAAAATTCCGGCAGAACTGGTTCAAAAGCTCAATAACGCCAAAAACTTCATGGTGGGCTGGGGTGGTCTGCGTCAAACGAGCTTTTCCCTTCTGGATATGGCGTGGCATACCAATGACCCCGCTACCATTACCGATGTTGCCGCCTTTGAAGATGCGGAAACAGCCGATACATCCTTATTCCCGCGTCTGGCCGGACCCTTTTCCTGCTCCTTCAGCCATTTATTTGCAGGGGGCTATGCCGCTGGCTATTACAGCTACAAGTGGGCTGAAGTTCTGGATGCCGATGCCTTCGCCCTGTTTCAAGAAAAGGGGCTGTATGACAGCACAGCAGCAGAGGCCTATAAGCGCGAAATACTGACCAAAGGCGGCAGCAAGCATCCGCGTGACCTGTATAAAAACTTCCGGGGGCGCGATGCCGATCCTGATGCCCTTTTACGGCGGGAAGGTCTTCTGCAAACCACAGAAAAAGCGGCGTAACCAGCAAGAAACAACAGCCCACAAAGTGAAAACGCCCCGCCCGAAGGCGAAGCGTTTTCTGTGTGTGGGTCGTCTATTTATCGGACCGGGGGAAACCGGTTCCGATTCTATTTACCATGACGTAGCGTATTGGGGGGGAGGTTGGCGTAAACTAGCCAGATAAGTACGCCGCATTTCATGGTAATCCCGGTTTACCGTCACATACAGCTTCCATGAATCATGGAACTGCCGACGGATAAAAATTCCTTCATAGGCCCTGTAGACCTTTTCAATTTCGTCTGTCTCATTCTCGTAATC
>JAJFGQ010000023.1 GCA_021776075.1 Alphaproteobacteria bacterium
ATCTTCTCGCAAGGCTGATAATGCTACTTTGGCCTTAAAACTGGCCGGGTGGTTCTTTCTCGTTCTACTCATATCAATGACCCTCCTTTGGTCATAATTAGTAGCTTAGCACCCTGTCCGAATTAGTGGGACCACCTCTAATCTCTGCAAAATTATAAAAGGAACAACACCTAATGATGCCTGCATAGGGATATTTTGATCTCGAATAGTATTGTTTCCCGTCAGAAGAGCTTGGATGAATTGGACATTTCTAGATTAGAAATAGTTTTTGTAAAATATAGTAATTTCGATTAAGAATAAGACAACTCCACCATCCTCTATCCACTTCGTTTCGAAGGGGGTATTTACTCTTCCAGAAGCGTTTCCAGCTTATGCCGAAGCACTTTGCCGCTGGGGTTGCGAGGCAGGCTATCTACAAAAACGATGCGACGCGGCCGTTTGAAATTGTTAAGGTCATCCTGTGCCTTGCAAAAATCATCAATTTGTTTTTCGTTCAGGCTTTTTTTGGTTTTAACCACAAAGGCTGTGACGGCCTGTCCCCATTTTGTGTGTGATGTTCCTGCTACGGCAACATCACGAATTTCCGGCATGCGGAACAGAATATTTTCGACTTCAATGGGAGAAATATTCTCACCTCCGGAAATAATCATGTCGTCTTTGCGGCCATGAAACCAGTAAAACCCCTCTTCATCGCGTGAGAATAAATCACCGGTTTTCAGCCAGCCATTCTGCAATATTTCCTGTGTTTCCCTGGGTTTGTTCCAGTAACTCGTCATGACTTGCGGGCCACTTACCTGTAGTTCTCCAATTTGATTAGGCTTTACTTGCCTTCCGTTTTTACCTGCAATGCGCAACTGGCTAATCAAAGTGGGTTTGCCACATGATCCCAGCTTTTTCATTACATCTTCCGGATGCAAAAGCAGGCTCAGTGATGCTTCGGTCATGCCATAGCCATTGAACAGGTTCGGACAGAATTTCTTTTGTACCTCCGCCATTATCTTTGCCGGAATTGCTGACCCACCCGTAGTGATAAAACGCAGGGAGCTGACATCAAAGGAGGCAAAATCCGGATAATGCAGCATATCAACGATCTGCGCAGGGACGGCGAAAAGCGTTGAGATCTTGTGTTTCTGAATACGATTCAGGGCTTTACCGGGGTCGTATTTTCCCAGTAAGGCATTGGTGCCGCCAACCATCAGATGCGGCAGGAAAAAAGCCTGCATACCGCCAACATGATACAGCGGAGCGATATGCAGGGCTATATCAGTATGGCGCAGGCCATATTCCATTATGCAGTTCATAGCGATGGCAGAATCATTTTCGTGGGTATGCATCACGCCTTTCGGGTTACCGGTTGTGCCGGATGTATAAACAAGGGCTGAAAGATCCCCACTGCGCGGCTGGATATAAGGTTCTGTCTCACGCGGGAAATTAGCCGCCAGATTGCCAAAATCATGGTGGCCCTCTGGAATATCGGGAAAATCCTCTGCCTTCACGGCAATAAATTCATGCAGGAACGGTACAAGCTTCGGCAATTGCTTTACATTTTCATACAGTCTTGTCGAATAAACCAGTATGCGGGAGCCGGAATCATGGAGGATATGAGCTGCTTCATCTGCGGTCAGGCGAAAATTCATCGGCACGGCTACAGCGCCTATCTTCTGGCAGGCAAAATAACAGGTGACCGAAGATTCGGCCGTCATCACATAAAACGCAACGCGATCACTTTGGCGTACGCCCATATCCGCCAGCGCATGAGCCACCCGGTTAATGCGCTTGTTCCACTCTCCGTAGCTTAGGCTGTACTGGTTGGAATTCGTAGTGATTTCCAGAGCCGTCCTGTCCGGGTAACGGTCAACAGCGTGGGTCAGGATTGTTTTAAGGTTTATGCCTGTCATTTTTACAAATTGAGTTCAA
The DNA here is from genome assembly GCA_021776075.1 of Alphaproteobacteria bacterium. GTDB lineage: Bacteria > Pseudomonadota > Alphaproteobacteria > Micavibrionales > Micavibrionaceae > JAJFGQ01. Next base: position 1,918 of record JAJFGQ010000023.1, read on the forward strand.
TTTCCGGTAAATCACTTTTAGCAATCAGATATGCCATCATTTCATTCGTTCCGCCGACAATCGGCATAGCGCGTGCATCACGGTAAAGCTGTTCTGCCATCCCGTATTCCCTGGTTAATCCGTCACCACCCAAAATCTGTACGGTCTGGTTTGCACAGAAAACGGCTGTCTCTGTTGCCATCATTTTAGCCATTGCGGCATCCTGCATTAAATGCTTACCGGAAACTCCCTGATCATAACGGCGGGCAGCCCGGTAGGTAATAAGCTCTGCAGCATCAATGCGTGTGCGCATCTGTGCGATCTTATCCCAGATAAGCTGTTTGCTTCCCAGTTTCTGATTAAAACTTTCCCGCTTTTGTACATGATCCAGTGCTATTTCTAACGCCCGGCGCGCTACACCTAGCCCGGAGCCGCCCAGCAAAATGCGCTCAAAATTAAACATGCCGAGCATAATCCGAAAACCTTCGTTGACAGCGCCAAGCATGTTTTCCAGTGGCACTGTGACATTATCTAACATCACTTCGCCAACGACCGAACCATGCCGTCCCATGAAGTTATAAGTACGGGGGATGCTCATACCTCCTGTGTTGGCCGGAACAATCACGGCGCTCATGCCTTTTTGCGGCTCAACATTATTGTCTGTAATGCCATAAATAATATAAAGATCAGCAACACCGGCGTTGGAGATATAGCGCTTAAATCCGTTAATGGTGCAGGTTCCGGCCTTTTCATCAATTGTAATTCTTGTTTCCATGCCCGAAGCATCTGATCCGACATTCGGTTCGGTAATTGCAATCGCCCCAATTGCCTGACCGTTGATAAGCTTATCCAGATAGGTGTCTTTTACAGTATCCATTCCGTGCCGATCAAGCGGCAGGGCACAGGACAGGCTGGTGGCTATTGTTGATTCAAAAGCATAATTTGTGTAGGAAGCGCATTCATGAACAAGTGTTTGTCGTACAAGGCCGTCCGGTTTCAAACCATCCTGCAAATACCCTTTTTTGCCAACCAGCCCTACACAGGCTTTAATAGCGTTCCAGCCCTGTTCGTTTTCTATTTTAGCGGCAAGAGGCTCTAGATTTTCGACAAAAAACGCCTGTATATCTTTTTTAAATATCTGCTCTTCTTCTGTCAGCAGGAAATCTGTGCTCATTTTTTTCGTCCGTAATGATTATCTTCTTCCCGCAAGCCGACAGGAATTCCCAGATCAACAGCTATGCGCTGCATCTCTCTCTGGATTAGGCTATAGTTGGAATCCCGTACGGTCGGCAGTTCAAATCGTGCCTTGCGCACATGGCTATAATCAAGATCTGTTACAAGCATTCCTTCTTCTTCTCTTCCCAATTGTTCCTGAATCTTGCCAAAAGGATCGACAACACAGGACCCTCCCCAGAAATTAAGATCGCCATCTCTACCAACCAGATTGGCCATGACAACCGGCATGCCATACATCATGGCATAAAAGCGCAATGTTAGTTCCCAGTTATCCGGATTTGAGAATTCCGAACTTACAGCGTCTTCTCCTGATGCCGCCGGTGAAAAAATGACTGTCGCACCATGCAATGTTGCCAAATGTACCAGTGCCGGATTCCACATATCCGCACAAATCAGGATAGCGCCTTTAAAAGGCGAGGAAAGCTTAAAACTCTCCAAATATCGTCCTTGCGCAAAATATTTCGCCTCTTCCCAGTAACCGTATGTACACAAATTCATTTTGCGATGGATGAAAGGCTCTAGGTCCTGCTGCAAAATAATACTCGAATTATAGAACTGCGCTGCTGCGCCTTCTTCCGCAAAACCAACAATAGACGCCATATCCCCGGTTGCTTGGGTTAATTCCTGGAAATAGGGGTGACTGTACGTAATGCACGTTTTATAAGCGGTCTGATTAACGTGGCTTCCGCACAGAGAGAGTTCGGGAAACAAAAGGACATCGGCTTTTTCTTTTCGCGCCCGTTTAATATAGTCCAGATGTTTTTGCATATTAGCTTCTATATTGCCACTAACAGAGCTAATCTGCGCGATAGCAACGCGAATTTTATTTGACTTGATACTCATCTTTACCCCTATATTTATCGTTGATGGTGACAGAGTTTATAATTAAAATAAAGGTAGTTTCCGCTTTTTCCCGGTATCATCAAACGGTATAATACGGAAGAGAAATCAATGCCGCTTTTGATGAGGTTTTAACTTACTTAAAAACTGTATTACGAAAGAGCTGTTGTTATGAGTGAGCAATCACCCCTTGGCATTTTTGGCCGTTATCTAAGTCTTTGGGTTGGGTTGTGTATCCTTGCCGGAGTTGGCTTAGGATACGCTTTTCCACCATTCTTTCAGTTGGTGGCTGGTCTTGAATATGCCAACGTTAATTTTGTGGTTGCTGTTCTTATCTGGATAATGATTTATCCGATGATGACGCAGGTGGATTTTTCCAGTCTTAAAGACCTTGGTCGCAGGCCGCGCGGTCTCTGCATTACGCTGGTCGTAAACTGGCTGATTAAACCCTTCACGATGGCGGCTCTAGGAATATTGTTCTTTGAACATGTCTTTGCCGGGTTGGTAGAGCCTGAAACGGCTAAGGAATATATCGCCGGAATGATCTTGCTTGGCGTTGCTCCCTGTACGGCTATGGTATTTGTGTGGAGCCAGCTTACACGTGGTGATGCAGGTTACACGCTGGTGCAGGTGTCCATTAATGATCTTATTATGGTGTTTGCTTTTGCCCCTATAGCGGCCTTTTTACTCGGCATAACGGATATTGTTGTGCCTTGGGAGACTTTGCTCCTTTCCGTTGTTCTTTATGTTGTTATTCCTTTGGTGGCTGGATACATAACCCGCAATGTCCTCATAAGAAAGAACGATAACGGCGCGACGTTAAAACGCTTTGCTAGACATCTTGAGCCCTATTCAATTGTTGGTCTTCTGGCGACTATTGTATTGCTGTTCGGGTTTCAGGCCCAGACTATTATTGACCAGCCGCTTGTGATCGGACTTATTGCCGTGCCGTTGCTGATACAAAGCTACGGTATATTTGCCATTGCTTATGGCTGGTCTTATTTGTGGAAGGTGCCACATAACATTGCAGCGCCTGCAGCATTGATAGGTACTTCCAATTTCTTTGAGCTCGCCGTAGCTGTGGCTATTAGTCTGTTTGGTCTGCATTCCGGCGCAGCATTAGCGACTGTGGTTGGGGTGTTGGTTGAAGTGCCTGTGATGCTCTCACTGGTGGCCTTTGCCAATAAAACCAGAGAGTACTTTATTCAAACTGTGCATCAGTAATTGGGCAATCCGGCGTTTTCTGTTCCTGTAATGTGGACTGTTCCCTCCAGCATATTGTTTAAAAAATATGAACATAAACCGCGCCACGATTTTGTGTCGATTCCATTAGTTCGTTTGCATATTGTTTTGCTCTGAATTTTTAACCATTTGTTTTTATTCGCTTTTCCTTTAGTTTGTTTGTTTTTTTTCAGCCAGCCGCCGCCCATAAAAAAAGGCGCAGAAAATGCGCCACAGACTCACACTATAGCAAAACTTCCGGCCCATTGCAACTTTTGCGAGCGTATTTGCCAGATAAGATTATATTTATAGTGTTTTTCTTGACAGAAGGCTTGTTTTGTCATATTAAACACCATTAACAATAATAAATTATAGTCTTAAAAAGCGGACGGCAGACAATATTTGTCTGAAATAAGGAGGGGAATCATGACAGAACCATTGGAAACGAAGAAACAGGCCGTGAAGGCATGGCACGCGGTGTTATCACCGGTCTTATTAATGTGCTCTCCTGATTTTTATGAGATACCGGAACCCGACCCCGATGCCGGGTACGCTAATAGTTTTGCCATCAAGGGCAGAGAAGAATACCTCAAAGATCCCGCTGGATTTCGGGAGATAGCGAAGAAGCAATGGCAGGCATTAAAAGAGATTTTTAACACACTGGGTGTTGATACGATTGAGATGACCCCTATTGAAAATCTTCCGGATCAGGTCTTTACGGCAGATCCTTCGCTGTCTCTTATTACAACGACCGGGAAAGAGGCACAAAGAAGTGAAGCAAAAGCCATTACAATTTTAAGCCTGTTTTCAAATGAAGAGCGGCAGGACGAACAGAAAGCCACTGTTTCCTTTATAGAGGAAGAAGTGCCAAGCCGTCCTATGGTTCAGTCACATTTTCGGACAGAAGGGACGGGCGATAATGTTTATGATCCTTTTCGGGATATTTTCTGGTCCGGTTTTGTACCAGACCCAAGCCGTAAAACAGCGGATTCAGGGCGTTCTGATTTACGGGCCCATGCTGTTTTGAAAGCTGTAACAGGTGTTCCTGTCGTCAGTATGGCTGTTAAGAAACCCTTCTTCCATATCGACACGTCTATGGCCCCTTTATCAAACGGGCATATTATTTGTTACAAGGATGGCATGCGGCGGGAGGCCTTTGAAAAACTCCTTCAGGAAGGGCTTGATCGTTACGGTTTATCGCGTGAGGAGTATTTAATTGAGGTTAGCAAAGAAGATGCGGCAGCTTATGCCTGTAATCTCCGTTGTGTCGGCGATACGATTGTCATGCCTTTATGTAGTAATGAACTACAGGAAACACTCCGTGATAAGGGCTACAAGGTTCTGACAACCGATTTAAGCCATTTCATTTATTCCGGCGGGGCGGTGCATTGCCTGACAAACAACCTCAATGAATCCAGAGTTGTCGGAGGCGTTGCCCGGCAGCAGGGAATTAAGCCTAAAAAACTGAACATGGTTTAGCAAAATATAAGCGCGCGCAGATTTGTATGGTTTCGGGGTTTCATGGCTGGTTTATTCTGCTCTAAACGGATATTGTGCCCCCTATGAAGCAGAAACAGGAAGATAATCCGGATCGTCCTTCCATGGGAGGGAAAATCGCTCGCTATGGCAAAGTGTCCACGACCATGGCCGGTCTGGCGGCGCGCATGGCGGGGGAAAAGTATCTCGGCCTTAAGATCGGGCGTGAAGACCATGCGCAGGATTTGCTGGCCGCTTTAGGGCATCTTAAAGGCCCGCTCATGAAAATCGGGCAGATTTTGGCGACTGTCCCCGAAGCTCTACCCCCCGAATATGCCCGCGCGTTTCAGGAACTGCAATCCAATGCTCCGCCGATGGGCTGGCCCTTTGTCCGGCGGCGGATGAAAGCAGAGTGGGGTGCTGACTGGGAAAGTAAATTCAAAAGCTTTGAACATGAGTCCGTTGCAGCGGCCAGTTTGGGACAGGTTCATAAAGCCGTAACCCATAAGGGGCAGGATATTGCCTGTAAATTGCAATATCCGGATATGAAAACAGCCATTGAAACCGATCTGAACCAGCTTAAAGTCATTTTCTCTCTCTACGAAAAATATGACAGTACGATTTCTACGCAACATATCCATACGGAACTTACTGCCCGTTTGCATGAGGAACTGGATTACCGGCGGGAATCCCGCCATTGCAAACTGTACGCCCATATCCTGAAGGACGAACCCGGGGTGCATGTGCCAGAGGTGATTGATGACCTTTCCACCGACCGGCTTTTATGCAGCACATGGATGGACGGTGAAAAAATTCTGAATTTCGTTGATGCCCCGGCGGAGCAGCGTAACAAGCTGGCCCTGAACATGTTTCGCGCCTGGTATGTGCCGCTTTATTATTACGGTATTATTCACGGCGACCCTCATCTGGGCAATTATTCCGTTCGAGAGGATGATTCAATCAATCTTTTCGATTTTGGCTGTGTGCGCGTTTTTCGGCCTGAATTTGTCGGCGGCGTTATTGATCTTTATCACGCTTTGATGACCAATGATGAAAGCCGTGCCGTTCATGCCTATGAAACATGGGGCTTTGACGGTTTAAACAAGGAACAGATTGAAACATTGAATATCTGGGCGCGTTTTCTGTACGGCCCGGTCATGGAAGATAAAGTCCGCACGATTGGTGAAGTGTCGGGCGGCGTGTATGGCCGTGAAACCGCAGAGGAAGTTCATAAAAGACTGCAAAAGCTGGGCGGCATTACCGTGCCCCGTGAATTTGTTTTTATGGATCGTGCCGCATTGGGGTTGGGTTCTGTTTTTCTGCATCTGAAAGCGGAAATTAACTGGTACCGGCTGTTCAATGAAATGATTGATGGTTTCAGTGTTGAAACCCTACGCCAGAAACAGGCCGAAGCGTTGCAGATGTTTGATCTTCCTGCGGCTTCCTGAATCAGAAGAAAAAAAGGCCGCCCCAATGGACGGCCTTTTTCTCAAAATCTGTACCCGTTACTCAATAATCTTAGATACAACACCGGCACCAACAGTTCTGCCACCCTCACGGATAGCGAAACGAAGGCCTTCGGTCATGGCGATCGGGTTGATCAGTTCAACATTCACCTTGCAATTATCACCGGGCATAATCA
>JAJFGQ010000024.1 GCA_021776075.1 Alphaproteobacteria bacterium
GTCTGTAAGTGGTGACCGCGCGGGGGCTCGAACCCCGGACCCTCTGATTAAAAGTCAGATGCTCTACCAACTGAGCTACGCGGTCACAAAACAGCTATAATGAACAGCTCCTTCAGATTGCAGCAATCTATGGAGTTGCGCCGCTAACGTCAAGTTTTCTTTGGTTTATTTTGAAAATTTTTGCTCAAGGGCTTTCTCCACAAGGGGTGTGACAACATCCGACACGTCACCACCAAGGCTGTAAATCTCTTTCACAAAGGAAGAAGACACGAATTGCCAGCGATCTGCCGCCATCAGGAAGACCGTTTCAATATCAGGGTCAAGCCGCGCATTCATGCCCGTCATCTGAAATTCAAAATCAAAATCAGACACGGCGCGCAGCCCCCTGAAAATACAGGAAGCCTCCACATCGCGCGCAAAATGAATCAGAAGATTGTTAAAAGTCCGCACTTCGACCACACAGGATTTCTCATGCATATTTCCAATATCCGTCTGGATCATTGTCAGGCGCTCCTCTGTCGAAAAAAGAGGATTCTTTCGTGGATTGTCAGCCACCGCGACAATCAAATGATCCACCAGTTTACTGGCACGTTTAATCAGGTGCAAATGCCCCTTCGTCACCGGATCGAACGTGCCGGGATAGACGCCGATAATATGTTTGTTTGTTTGTTCACTCATGATGGAGTTTTAACCGTGAAGACTTTCATTGTCATCAAAAAACTTATCGCCCGACATGTAAAAACAAAGAAGCAAAGGTTTTTTAAATTATTTACCATATATTTGACATGGGTTGCAAAATTATGCTACGCAAGGCTTGCAAAACAAAAGGATTGAACAATGCAAGAAGACACAAGCACGGCATTCAACGCCGAAGCGGATAAAGAAACAAAAACAGAAGCGCTACAAGCGCTTAAAGTGCTTATGAGTAGCTACACCAAACAAAGTGATATTTTAAGTCAGGTTGTTCGCGGCGCCACAAAATACACAAATGGTTCCACTGACAAAGTAATGGCAGACAAACTCAAAGAGCATCTTGCACAGCTATCCTGTCATATTCACGTACAATCCCTTATCTGCGCACGACTTGACGGCGTTGATGTAAGTGGTGTCATGACTGAAATAGAACAATTTATAAATAAAATACACCCGTCGCCTCTTCCTAAAAGCCCTGCTCCCGGCGACAGTTAATCGTCATTGGGCCGTCACCCCGGTGAAGACCGGGATAACGATGGGGAGATGTACGATCCCTGAGCGAAATGACCATGTATCTTAATGAGTAATATAGTTATTCCCATTAAGAATAAGACATCGTCATGCCCGCTTTATGCGGGCATCCGGAAAAATAAAGTGCGCAGCTGTGCGGCGCTCATAACCAGACCCCCGCCGGTCTTATCCTGCTATCGCAGGATCGCGGGGGTAACGATAGTGTCTTATTCTTAATGGGAATAACTATAGTTCTGTAGACAGGATTATCTGTGACCTACAACCAAGGGGCCTGGCAAGGAAGAGGGCCGCTTTCATCATCGAAGAGAGAGTTCTTACCCAACTTTTTCTCAAGTGCCGCCACAGTTTTTTTATCTTCTTCGGTTGGTTCAAATCGGGTTTGCCCAGGCATCACATAGATAGACTTAGGGGCGTTTTCCTTAACATCTTCTTCTTTATTAAAGTCATCCTTCATTGCCGTTCTCCCGTTATAAAAACTATTCCTCGTCAGGCGCTTCTGACTCAGGTGTTTCCGGCTCAGATGCTTCCTCTACTTCAGCTACAGCCGCCAATACATCCGTTTCATCCTGCACTATATCGCCCTCATCGCCGTCCTCTTCTTCATCGTCGTCGATGAGCCATGCGACAGAGACAACTTTCTCATCGCCGGAGACCTTAAAGAGCGTTACGCCCTGCGCACTGCGCCCGGTAAAGCGTACATTGACAACAGGAATACGGATAAGCTGCCCGGCATCGGAAACCAGCATGACCTGATGCTCGTCCGTCACAGGGAAAGTGGCAACAACCTCGCCGGTCTTTTCCGTCACAGACATATTGATAACGCCCTGCCCACCACGCCCGATAATACGGTATTCACTGGCATAGGTACGTTTTCCGAAACCGTTTTCGGAGACACAAAGCATCGCCTGCCCCTTATCGCCTTCGGCTTCACGTTTCAGGATCGACATAGAAATCACTTCATCGCCCTTGGCCAGTTTAATGCCGCGAACACCGGTTGAGGAACGCCCGGCAAAGACCCGGACATTGGTCACAGGGAAACGAATAGCCTTCCCTTTCCGCGCCGCAAGGAATATGTCTTCATCTTCCTTGCATATCTTCACGGAAACAAGGCTTTCACCTTCACCCAACTTCATGGCAATCAGGCCGTTAGAGCGGATATTCTTAAAGTCTGTCAGCTTGTTCCGCCGCACCGAACCGTGGGAGGTCGCCAGCATAATATCCAGTTCTTCCCAGATATCTTCGTTCTCCGGCAAACGCATATAGACGGAAACATTCTCGCCCTCTTCCAGCGGTAAAAGGTTAATCATGGCCTTACCCCGCGCCTGCGGCGAACTCAGAGGCAATTGCCAGACTTTCATTTTGTGAACAATACCCCGACTGGTAAAGAACAGAATCGGTGTGTGCGTGCTCGCCACGAACATATCGGAGACAAAATCCTCGTCTTTCAATGCCGTACCTGAACGGCCTTTGCCGCCCCGTTTTTGCGCCCGGTAAACATCCAGAGGCACGCGCTTCACGTAACCGCCATTTGTTACGGTGACGACCATATCTTCGCGCTGGATCAGCTCTTCAATATCCTGCTCGAATTCAGACTCGATCAGCTCGGTCCGACGCGGCGTTGCAAATTTATCTTTAATTTCAGTCAGTTCTTCGCGGAGAATTTCCAACAACTTCTCACGACTGCCCAAAATAGCGAGGTATTCAGCGATTTTGTCGGTGATTTCTCTCAATTCATCACCGATTTTATCGCGCTCAAGGCCTGTTAAACGATGCAGGCGTAAATCGAGGATGGCCTTGGCCTGAACCTCTGATAATTGATAGTTTCCGTCTTTATCCAAAGGATAGTCAGGATCATCGATCAGATCAATGAGAGGCCCTATGCTTTCAGTAGACCAGGCCGTCTCCAGCAACCGTTCCTTGGCCATAGCAGGGTCTTTGGCCGTACGGATCAGTTTGATGATTTCATCAATATTGACCACAGCCACAGCCAGTCCGACTAAAATATGAGCGCGGTCACGAGCCTTCCCCAACTCAAAAATCGTACGGCGCGTAATAACCTCTTCCCGAAACTCAATAAAGGCCGCAATAAAGTCCCGCAGCACAAGAATTCCCGGACGACCATGACGAAGAGCCACCAAATTGCAGCCAAAGCTTGTCTGTAGCGCCGTATGTTTGAAAAGCTGGTTCAGAACGACATCGGCATTGGTCCCGCGTTTTAATTCAATCACCATCCGCACACCGTCACGGTCAGATTCATCACGGATTTCAGCAATACCTTCGACAATCTTTTCGCGCCCGATCTCACCCAAACGTTCCAATAAGCGACCCTTATTCACCTGATAGGGCACTTCATGAACGATGATCGCTTCGCGTTTCTCCCGTATATCCTCAAAAGAGGTTTTCGCCCGCATCATCACGGAACCATTGCCCGTGTGATAGGCTTTGTGAATACCGTTACGACCCAGAATATAACCACCCGTCGGAAAATCCGGGCCGGGAATTATTTCCATCAAGGCATCAGTCGTAATGTCCGAATCATTAACGTAGGCATGACAGGCATCAATTACTTCACCCAGATTATGCGGTGGAATATTCGTCGCCATACCCACAGCGATTCCGCCCGCGCCGTTGACCAGTAAATTGGGAATCCGAGCCGGCAAGACTTCCGGCTCCATCGTTGATTCATCATAGTTCGGACGAAAATTAACCGTATCCTTATCTATATCGTCCAGAAGCGCTTCCGCCGATTTAGCCAGCCGGGCTTCCGTGTAACGCATAGCAGCAGGCGGATCGCCATCCATAGAACCAAAGTTCCCCTGCCCGTCAATCAAGGGCAGGCGCAAGCTAAAATCCTGCGCCATACGCACCAAAGCCTCGTAAATCGCCGAATCGCCATGGGGGTGGTATTTACCCATGACATCACCGACGATCCGGGCTGACTTTTTATAAGACTTATCCGATGTATAGCCACCTTCCCGCATCGCATAAAAAATGCGCCTGTGAACAGGTTTCAAACCGTCACGAACATCGGGCAAAGCCCGACTGACGATCACGCTCATCGCATAATCGAGATATGACTTCTTCATCTCCTCTTCAAGAGAGATCGTCGGAAAAGTTTCTTCTTCAAAAGACGTGGAATCAGTCATTTTTTGCTATATCTCGATTTTATTAAAGGCAACCGCATATTAGTAGCAGGGTTCTCTCCTGCAAACAATTAAAAACGGCAAAAACGCTCGGGTTTTCGGGGGGTATTAGAGGGCGTCGCTATGGGTTATGGCGGCAGCCTCTAAGGTTTAATCTCTGACTTACCTATACGGGCTTCCATAAGGGCCTTATCGAGCATTTTAACGATCTCCGGCTGTATCATACCCTGATAAATCACCAGCTTTTTGGATATGGATTGCGCCTCATCCGAGCCAAAATAATCAACCATCCTTTTCAATTCAGCTTCCGTAAAAATTTCGACCATAGCGTCAACGGAAACGGTCTCAAGCTTTTTATCATCGACAGAGCTTAATATATTTTTTGTGAGTGCTTTCCTGTCTTTTTCCGGTAGTTTTCCAGCGATCTTATCCACCGCCGACTCTAACTGCTGCCGCAAAGGACGAATTTCATTCATTTGTTCTGCCAAAGCCTGCCTTGACTCTATAGAGGGGTCATCCGCAGATTGCGCAAAAACGTTCCCCGCTCCAGCAAAGGCAAAAAACAAAAAAGACAGTAGGATTAAGTGTTTCACTACAAGATTTCCTCTTTAATCTGAATCAGGCTTTAAAATGGAATTTCGTCTTCCATATCATCAACAGGTGGTGCGGACGCAGCAGCAGGTTGCGCCTGACCTCCTCCGCCTTGCGGAATCGCAGCAGGCTGCGACTGATCATAAGATTGACCGCCATTATCGTTAAAAGCCGGCGCACCATCACCTTTTGAATCCAGCATGGTTAACTCTCCCCGGTAGGGACGCAGGACAACTTCCGTTGTATATTTCTCAACACCACTATTGTCAGTCCATTTGCGGGTTTCCAGCTGGCCTTCCAGATATACTTTTGATCCTTTACGCAGATACCGCTCGGCGACATCAACGAGATGCTTGTTGAAAATCGAAACACGATGCCACTCTGTGCGCTCTTTGCGCTCACCGGTACTTTTATCTTTCCAGTTCTCCGACGTCGCAACAGATAAATTCGCAACTTTATCCCCGGATTGCATGCTTCGCACTTCCGGATCCTTGCCCAAATTCCCTACAAGAATAACCTTATTAACACTACCGGCCACGGTCTTTCTCCCCTTTTCCCAATGTGATTAAGTGCGCCCACTATAGAGAAGTTTATCGCCTTGTAAACGGCCAAAACAAGGCCTTCCCCAAAGAAAAACACAAATATTTTTTATTACGTAAAACTTTATCTATTCTTCAGACAGATTTTACTCTGCTATGAGACAATGGAGGCATGGCAAAGTTCATGGCAGAAACAGTTATACTGATCTTTATCCTGATGCAGATCACAACACTGGCATCACAGACAAGGCACGACAATAGCGATTCCGCTCATCAACAACTGACACTAAGCAGCAACAGTCCAGACATCTATGCTCTGGCGACACATATTACAGACCGCAATGTCCTTGAAAAACTTGCAGAACAGGAAGCACAGCGCATCATAGCCACAGGTGATATTGCATCTCTACAAACTCTCATCGAGCAAAACAGCACCCTCTTCGGACTCATGAGCTACTAAGTTCTAATATCTAATTATTCCCTATTTTTTGTTTCTTTTCATAATTATTGACCAGTGCACACATTCTGTGCTAAACAATATATGCTGGCTTGCCGCGTACGAAATACTGTTAAGCCGCCAAAATACTATTAAGCTGCTTGAAAGAATTTTTTATTTTTGCTCTAATCTGAAATAGAGAATGATTCAAAAAAAAGAAAAACTAAAATAGGGAGTAATTATAATGTCTGACAATATGAAGAAAGATTTCCATACGGCCGTCCATAATGCGCTATCAGAATTTGTCAATATGGTCAGAATCATTTCCAGCAATGAAGACATTCAACAAGCTTACCAAAATGCTCCCAAAGAAATTCTGCAAGGCCGCACGTTCCTGGAAATGACCATGGATGATGCCATGGAGGTCTTTGAATGGGTCATGAGAGATGCGCCCGACAATACAATTCCAACTGAATTTTACATGAAGCTCATGACATACCGGGACAACCAGCCTGTTACAGAAGCTGAAGCACAACAAAAAATGGCAGTCGGCCTACCCTCGAAAAGAAACGCCGGCAATAACTTACCTCAAGATGTTGTCGTGCCTGACTTTATGCAGATCGTCATGATGAGCGACACACCGCCAAACCTTCTGGAAACATTTAGACAAAACTGGAACAACATCATCCACGCTTTCGGTGACCTCCTAAAATCCGACAATGCCCACAAAGCATCAGATATGGCCGAAACCTTTACAGAGAATCTGAGACTACAAATCCAGAGCCGTATGGCACAGCAAAAACAAAACCAGGAAGCCTTTGCCCAACTGGGTGGACAGAGTGATCCAGACGGTCAAGCACAGCAACACACGGGAAAAACAAAAGAAACAAGCACTCCGCCAACCAATGATAAAAAACTGAACACCCTGCTGGAAAGCTACGGTGTTGATCTGACCGAAGCCGCCAAAAAAGGTGAGATACGTGAGGTTATTGGACGGGATGATGAAATCAGAAGCATCACCGCTGCCATTCTTCAAAAAGACACGCCCTATGCTATGTCTATCGGATCGCTGGGAACCGGCAAATCTTCTGTTACAGCAGGGGTCGCTCAGAATATTGCCCGGGGCAACGTGCCGAAACAATTAAAAGATGCCCGCCTCATTCACCTGAAACTGGGCGCCATGAAAGCTGCATCGGGTCAGGGACAAACAAAAAACCCACTAACAGGGGACCAACAGGTCGTTGATCTGTTTAACAATAATCTGTTTTATATCCTGACAAAAGTCGCAGAACACAACGCTCAGGGTGGGCCGCAAATTATTCTGAATGTGGATGAATTGGAACAAATGGGCGGAAGGGCTCTGGCTTTCTTTCAGGCCAAAGACATTATGAAAGCCGTCATGGAAGATACAAGCCATCTGCGTCTTATCGGTGAAATCACAGACGAAGGACTGGAGGCCGTCAAAAAAGAAGCCCCGGCCTTTATCATTGATTTTGAAGAAATTGATATTGCCCCTCTGGAGCGCAAAACAACATTTTCAATTCTAAAGAATGAGGCCGCAAAGCACACGCAGGAAAGCGGCATCACCATTTCCGATGAATTGCTGGACGAAACAATAAGAATGACAACAGACCATATGCGCAGCCATGCACAGCCGGGAATTTCGCTTAAAATCATAAATAGCGCTGTAGCATTGGCCGTTACAGACAGAAAAAGCGCCTTGGAAGAAAGCAACATCACTGAATCGATTGCCAACATCACCAAGCTCAACAAAGAGTTTGTCGGAAGCGAAATGGATGACCGCATTATAAATCTTGATGATAATTTACTGACACGTATCTATGGGCAGGATCACGCAATCAAAGCCGTGACAAGTGCCCTTAAAAGGGGAACAACGGGCCTGCATGACGGAAAAAGACCCATGGGTGTCTTTTTGGAAATCGGCGCAACCGGCGTCGGCAAAACAGAACTCGCCAAACAACTGGCTCATTTCCTTTTTGGTGATGAAGACTCCCTCATAAAGCTTGATATGGGGAACTATTCCGAAAAACATCAAGTTTCAAGAATAACGGGCGCGCCTCCGGGTTATGTCGGCTTTGAACAGCCCGGTGAACTGGATGCCGTTAGAAAAAACCCATACTCTGTCGTGCTGTTTGATGAAATAGAAAAAGCGCACCCTGACATACAAAATGTTTTACTGAGCATCATGGATGAGGGGATCTTGAAAACAAGCGACGGCAAAAAAATTGATTTCAGAAACACTGTCGTCCTGATGAGTAGTAACGCCGGCGCCAAGGATGCCGCCATGAAACGTGACAAAAATACTTTGGGTTTCGCACCGGAAGAAGAAAAGGGCAAAACCCAGAATATTCAAGCTGAGAATGCTGTTCTTGACGCTTTGAAAGCAAAATTCACACCTGAGTTTTTGAACAGGCTAGAGATTCTTAATTTCAAATCTCTGGATCAGGGTGTGATCAAAAAAATAGCGCTGAAAAAGATTAATGAAGTGTCCGACAGGCTGCGCAACCAATATAAAAATATCAACCTCGTCGTTACTAAAGAAGCCATGGACCATCTGGTTACAGCAGGATACGATCCGGCCTTTGGTGCTCGTCCGATGAACCGCACGATTCAAAAACATATCGAAGACCCTCTTTCAAACTGGATTATCAAGAATAAAAACGCTATTGGAAATGCTGCAAACTCGTTTAACATTGAGGTGCAGGGCCAAGGTGATGACGTGGATGATCTGCACTTTGCGGTTACCAAGACGAAGAAACCGGCGCCCGGCAACTCTCCGGCACCCGGCGCCTAGTCTCGACCGTAAAATATAGCCGTTCTCATTAAGAAGAAGACATTCTATCTATAATCGTCATCCCGTTGGCGCACCCGTAAGGGTGCTGGCACGAACGGGATCCAAAAAAGGACAGCCAGCTTTCTGGCTGACATATATAGTTGTTTTCGTTAAGAATAGTACAATCGTCATTGCGAGCGCAGCGCAGCAATCCAGTCTTTTATATTCTAACTCTCTAGATTGCTTCGCTGCGCTCGCAATGACGATATATTTTAAAATGTCTTATTCTTCATGAGAACAACTATAAATAAACGGTACTTAGAATCTGTCGTCATGCAGAAAGAAGCAGATTTTGCTTTGCCTGCATGTCTTTCCTAACGGCGCCTTTTTGTTCTTCCAACGGCGTTGTCAGGGCCTTAACCCCGTCTGCGATCATAGTCTGCATTTGATTTTCAAAATTATCTGTTTCCAGATCAGCAGCAAGGGCCCGCCTCATATTATCAACCATTCCTTCGTCACGGCTCTGTGCTTTGGCCAGTTTGTTAAAAAGTTTCATACATTTTTCAATACGCCGTTCTTCGCGCCTCGTTCCCTTTTTAACGGCCTTATAAGCTTGCCGCGTTTCCACAGCCCGCGCTGCCAGTTCAATGTTATCCGCGAATTGAAGCATAGCCTCCCCGTAGGACACAGGGCGTTTTTTGGCCTCTTTGCGAATATCCCGTACGGTCTTGTTAAATGCCTTGCTCGGTAAATATGTTCTGGACGCAAGATAAACAAGAGGAGGGCCAATAAATGCAGGAATCCCAATCAATGCCGCCCCCAGGAAAGATTGGGACGCTAGACCAGCCATAGAGCCGGTAACTGTAGCCAACAATACCCCGGTAGCACAGTTCTCACCGGGCCCTCTGCCGATTATAAAATCGTCAGCACTAAACTCTTTCATCTTAATCGTCTTAAAATGTCCAGCCATCGCTTCATTAAAGTCCTCCGTAAGCTTTTCAATTTTTTGGATGGTGTTATCAATTTTTTGAACAGCCTTACCGGCTTGTGTTTCAAGATCTTTCTGTTTCCGCACCAGAGCCGATCTGTTTTTCACGCCCACCACATGGCCTGTGGAATCTGAACCGGATAAAACAGGAAAATTCATCACACCGGGTTTGATTTCGGCCAGATCCACAACAGGATCAAGCGTAACCAATTTGACATCCTTTGTCTTTTTCGCCGTTTCAAAAGCACCCGGCGCATATTGTCCGGGAACAACAGGACGGCCCTGCGATGCCGGAACAGGTAAACCCTGCCGGTTAAACGGAATTCCTTCTTCCTCTGCAAAAATATGGTAATGCGTACCGTCTATATCTTGTATAGCCTCTTCAAACGGCAGGTGCTTCAAATTAACCTCCCCCTGCTCAAAAGAAGCACAGGCATGAAGCGCATCCAGAAAGCAAACACGGGAAAGAACCGGTTTGGCTTCTTCCCGCGCCTCGGAAAAGACATTTTTCCCTTGTTCATTGACGTACAACCCCGGTGCCTGAGCACGCATTTCCACCGTCCAGAAATTCGTTCCCGGTTCGCGGTATGCCTCCCGCCAATGTGTTGCCCCGTCCTTCTTTTGAAAACGGCGCGTCTTAAACTCATCACCTTTGAGAGCGGGAATGGAACGCACAAGTTGTTGCAGAGCCGGATCAAGTGTCGATGTATAAAGCTTTGTCATGACTTACCCCACCTTTGGTGAAGGCAGGGCTTTCGGAGACTGTGGCTCCCCCTGCGTAAGTTGTTTTCTGAAATCAGCCTCAACGGCATCTTCATTCTCCTTCCATAAATCACGCAATTTCTTGCATTTTTTATCAAAAGCATCTGTGAGGGTATGACGAGCATGGGCTATACCGTTTTCCTGTTCTAATACAGTTTTCACCGCACGCCCCATTTCCTGCCCCATATCCTTATCTTTCGCTATTCCAAATGTCTTTTTCAGATAATGCTTTACGCGAAATTTGGCGTAGGAAGAGCCTGTTTCTTCCATTTTTTCATGGGCCTGTTGCGCCCGCAAAAGGGGTAACCCCACTTCAAAACTATTCCCCAGACGTTTCATTTCTGTTTTATACGCCCCATCGGGAAGACGAGCCGTTTTCAGCTTAAAATTCAGCAAGGATTTCATGGTACTGTAGCTTGTGGAGAGGCTGTGTGAAATCCGGGACGCAACTTTAGCAATCCCCGCCCCGGCATGCTGCAACACAGGCGTTGTATGCCAAAGCGTATAAAATGTAACGGGTAGTGCCCCTCCGCTCCCTAAAACAACGGCCGTTTCTGCCCCCGTCAAGCCAGAAAAACCGGGAACACCTGCTGCGTTCAGAGTTATATAAACCACCCCTGTTCCCATAGCCGAGAGCAGCCCATTTGCAACACCCTGATTGAATACGGCATTCTCTAAATTAAAATGTCTATGACGATCCAACTGATTATCCCGCCACCGGATTACATCATCCTGATTCTTGTCGTGGTCACGTTTGTAATTTGCTACTTTGTTGAAGCTTTCATCCAGTTTCATCGCCGCATCCACGACATTATCGAACTGTCTGGAAAATTGATCAACTTTACGGCTAAGCGCCTGATCCTTTTTCGCAAGGGCGGTTGATTCCGTACGTTCGACCCTTACCGTTTCCGCTTTTTGATCCAGCCCGTCTATAAAGGTGGATAATGACGCCTCATCAAGCCCGCCTGATAAAGACACACCCTTCTTTTTGAATGAATCAGGTGCTAACAACGCAATGTCCTTTGTTTTGCGGGCATTTTCATAGGATTTCTCAGGGTGAGAACCATCCAGCAACACTTCGCCATGCGCCGCCGGAACAGGAAGACCCTGCCGATTAAAAGACTGCCCTTCCGTCTCGGCAAAATCACGGTAATGCGGCACGTCCGGTTCGTAGGTTGTTATATCAACCGCACCGGGGTTCAGACTTGCCTCTCCGGTTTCAAATACGGCACAATTATGCAGAGCATCCAAAAAGCAAAGATCGCTTCGTACCGTACGTTTTTGGATATCTATATCGTCATATAAAGCCTGATTGTGAAATGCCGGCTTTGTCGCATATTCCACAACTTTCCAGCTATGGGTTTCCGGTTGCCGTGAGGCTTTCCGCCAACGTATCTCATATTCCGATCCGCCTGCTTTTAAAGGAAAAACCTGAAAACCTTCTGTCCGGAAACTATCGCCGCCCTTTGAGGCCGGGATAGCCCATACCATTTTTTTCATCTCCGGATCTTTGATAGATTCCGTATAAAGACGCTGCGACGCCAGCTTATTTTTCTCTTTATTTTTGTCGAAGAAAGCCAATTTTTCACCGTAAAATGCAATTGCTCTAAAAATGGATATTGTCTTATAGCAAATAACAATCAAAAAATCAAACTTTATGGCAAATTTATAAAGGTTATAAGAACTATGTATTTTTGAACCACCAAGACACGAAGGCACTAAGTTTTTTTATTCTTTTGCGCTCCCTTGGTGTCTTTGTGCCTTGGTGGTAAAATCAATCTTGTGGACACAAACTCTTTTCATCAGGAAGAAAAAATGAACAATATCGCAATCGTTATTCATGGCGGCGCCGGGAATTCTCACTTTCAGGATTTAGGCGAAAAAGAGCTCAGAAGACGCGAAGATATTCTCTCCTGCATTATCAATGAAGCCTACATAATTCTTGAACAAGGCGGGACAGCCCTCAATTCTATTATAAATGCCGTCACAGCACTGGAAAACGAGCCTTGTTTCAACGCGGGAAAAGGATCGGCCTTAAATGCTAACGGCATTGTAGAAATGGATGCCTCCCTCATGGATGGCATCACAGCCGATGGCGGTGGGGTTAGTAATATTAGAACAGTAAAAAACCCGCTTCTCGCAGCACAAGCCGTCATGCAGAACTCACCTCACACATTGCTGTGCGGCAAAGGCGCCGATGATTTCGCCGCAAAACAAGGACTGGATATCGTTGAAAACAGCTATTTTCGTACTGAAGACCGTGTCAAAGAACTGGAAGACATTCTGGGACTCAAAAAATACAATGCCAACCAGGCTCTGGGCACCGTCGGTGCCGCTGCGATTGATAAAGATGGCAATATGGCCGCGGCCACATCAACCGGCGGCCTAACCGGTAAAATACCGGGCCGCGTCAGCGACTCTTCCATCATCGGCGCCGGCACATGGGCGGCAAATGGACTCTGCGCGCTGTCCTGCACCGGCACAGGCGATACCTTTATCCGCAACGCCACGGCACGAGACATCGCCGCCATGGTGGAATATAAGAACCTTACCCTTGATGAAGCTTTCAAAGACGCCCTGAAAAAGATAAAAGCCGCCGGCGGCTCAGGCGGCCTCATCGGCGTCGACCGTCATGGAAAAGTCTTTATGGACTTCAACACCACCGGTATGTATCGCGGCTCCAGACAGTCAGGTCAGGACCAGCCCTTCGCCGCTATACTTTAAAGCCATTCCCATTGATATAGTCGTTCTCGTTAAAAATAAGACATTGTCATGCCCGCTTTATGCGGGCATCCGGAAAAATAATGTGCGCCGCTGTGCTATGCTTATAACCAGACCCCCGCCGGTCTTATCCTGCTATCGCAGGATCGCGGGGGTGACGATAGTGTCTTATTCTTAATCGAAATTACTATAATTGGATGGTTTGCAGGAGGGATAAAAAGATGAGATGTGTTTTTTGGAGGAGCGACTTATGCATAGCATAATGAGTGACGAAAAAAGAGACAGATCGCTTTTAGGGCCTTGTCCTTTGGATGGCGCGTTAAAAGCCGTTCGGATACCCGTATATGAGGCGTTGCGGTGGGATAACACCGCAACGCCTCATATACGGGCACAGATCGCTGCGCTGCGACTTTTTCAACAGTCACAAACCGTCCGATTATTGATGGGAATGGCTTTAACCCGCTTTTTTTGTCTCGACTTTTTTCTCCGGCGCATCATTGGCAACAGGAGCAACACCGTCTTTCGCTGCATCCAATCCTACCAACATCGCATCTGAGACCAGTCCAGCATTCGCACGAATCTGATCTTCCAGTTTTGCGGCAACTTCCGGATTTTCTTTCATGAACGTTTTTGCATTCTCCCGACCCTGCCCTATACGCTGTCCGTCATAGGAAAACCATGAGCCTGCCTTTTCAACAAATTCACCCTGCACACCAAGGTCAATTAATTCACCCATCTTGGAAATACCCTTACCATACATGATGTCAAATTCCACCTGCCGGAAAGGCGGTGCCATTTTGTTTTTCACCACTTTGACGCGGGTCTGGTTACCAACAACCTCATCGCGATCCTTGATGGCACCAATCCGACGAATATCAAGGCGCACAGAAGCGTAAAATTTTAAGGCATTCCCCCCCGTCGTTGTCTCCGGTGAACCAAACATCACACCGATTTTCATACGAATCTGGTTGATGAAAATAACAATCGTCCGGGAACGTGAAATAGAACCGGTCAGCTTCCGCAACGCCTGAGACATCAAACGCGCCTGCAGCCCCATATGGGAATCGCCCATCTCCCCTTCCAGTTCAGCACGCGGCACCAAAGCCGCCACAGAATCAATAACAAGAACATCAATCGCACCAGACCGCACCAACGTATCCACAATTTCCAGCGCCTGCTCTCCCGCATCCGGCTGCGAAATCAGAAGATCCTCTACATTGATCCCCAAATTCTTGGCATAACCGGGGTCCAGCGCATGTTCCGCATCAACAATGGCACAGGTCCCGCCTGCTTTTTGCGCTTCGGCAATCACATGTAAAGCCAGTGTTGTTTTACCGGAGCTCTCCGGCCCGTAAATCTCAATAATCCGCCCGCGGGGCAAGCCGCCAATGCCAAGACCAATATCCAGCCCCAACGAGCCGGTTGATACAGTCTCCACCTCCATCGGGTTATGATCCCCGCTAAGTTTCATAATAGAGCCTTTTCCAAAGGCCCGTTCAATCTGATCCAGCGCGGCTTCCAGAGCCTTATCCTTGTCCGATGATGATATTTTATCCATGGTCTCGCCTGTTTTTTCTTTTGATGGTTTAACTGACATAATAACGCTCCCCTTCTCGCACAGTTTCAACTGTGATGCAATGGTTTCAAAATGAATCAGGAATTAGCTCCTGATTCAACTGTACATGATTTGTTCTTATTGTCCAGAAAAAAGAACATCAGGGGAACGTTTTATTCTTCCAACGCCTCTTTAACCTTGGCAGCAAGCTGTTTAAGCGTAAAGGGCTTGGGCAGGAACCATATATTCTCTCCCATATGCTCCTTCAGCTTTTCTTCCGTGTAGCCGGAAATAAAAATAATTTTAAGACCGGGACTATCCTGCCTCATCCGCTGCGCCAAAGTCGGGCCGTCCATATTCGGCATAATGACGTCAGTAATCAGCAAATCAATATACTTATCTTCCTGCTCTGCCATCACACTCAGGGCATCTTCTCCGCTTTCGGCTTCCAGCATTTCATAACCCTTATTAAGCAAGGCACGGGAGCTAAACGTCCGCACAGCATCCTCATCTTCAACCAATAGAATACGTGCCGTTCCGGTCAAGTCACGGGAATCCTCCTCTTCGACTTTTTCCTCATCAACCTCTTCAACTTCCGAATCAGAAAGACACGGCAAATAAATTGTAAAGACTGTGCCCTTGTCCAGTTCACTATCCACATGCAGATACCCACCGGTCTGACGAATAATACCATGAACGGTTGCCAGCCCCAGCCCGGTGCCCTGCCCCACTTCTTTCGTCGTAAAAAACGGCTCAAAAATACGATTTAGATTTTCCTGTGAAATACCGCACCCTGTGTCTGAAACCTCAAGAACGATCCATTCACCCGGCGGCATATCATCACCACCACGTTCCATAGGGCGCGTATTCTCGTAAGAATATGTTTTGAGCGTCAGGTGCCCTCCGGTTTTCATAGCATCCCGGGCATTCACGGCCAGATTAATAAGCACTTGCTCCATCTGCCCGACATCAACCCTGACCAGCCCTAAATCCTGACCATGAATAACTTCCAGCTCAATATTGGCACCGATCAAACGGCGTAATAAATAGGAGACTTCCGTCAAAATATCCGTTAAATCCTGCACCTTCGGCCTTAAGGTCTGTTGACGGGAGAAAGCCAAAAGCTGCCGCACCAGATTAGCGGCACGATTTGCATTTTGCTTGATCTGCATAATGTCGGAAAAAGACGAGTCACCCGGTTTATGCCGCAAGAGCAACAAATCAGAAAACCCGATCATTGCCGTCAATAAATTATTGAAATCATGAGCCACGCCACCGGCAAGCTGCCCGATCGCCTGCATTTTCTGGGACTGAACGAACTGCTCTTCGAGCTGCTTTTGTTGTGTTAAATCAATGCAGTGTAGGACAATGTTATCACTACCCTCCAGCTTACGGGCATAAAGCTGAACGGCGACCTCGCCATCATGCCCTAGCAGCATAATTTCCATGGGCGCCTTCATTTGCGTCCCTTTTTCAATCCGCTTCATAGCCCCGAGAACAACATCCCGGTCGTCCTCTGCAATCAACGCCTCAAAATAACGACCCTCCAGCGTATCAACACTGTAGCCCAGCATTTCTGCCAGAGCCGGATTACAATCATCCAGCGTCCCTTCCGAGTTCAACATCGCAATACCAAGCGGCGCTTCCTCAAAAAACCGATGAAAACGGTCTTCAGAAGCCTGTAAAGCCTGCCGCATAGCGCGCTCAGCTGTTAAATCATGAACAACACCCCGTGTCCGCACCATGCCGTCCACTTCATGAACAACGGTCTGACTGATAGACGCCGAAAAGGTCTGCCCTCCTGGCCCCTTCATAACAATCTCAGCCATTTGCTTGGCGCCACCACCAGCGACAAGATCGTAAGGCTGTGCCTTTTCCGGTATCGCCTCAAAAAATGTGTGCAGACGGCTTGCTGTCAACAATGTCTGAATATCTTCTCCCAGCCAGCGCGCCAACGTCGCATTCACGAAGACAAAACGCCCCCGCTCATCAACAGAGAAAAAACCCACCGGCGCATTATCGGTAAAATCAATCAGCTTTTCCCGTTCTTCCCTAATCGCCCGGTCAATCGTACGTTTCTGGGTAATATCATCAATACGCCAGTGAATATGGCCTGCCCAGCCCGCAATAGGTTGAGCCGTCACCTGATACCAGGTTTCCCGGTCACTATGCTGGCTGCATAATTCAATGGAATCAGTTAATCCCCGCTGTGCCTGATCGGCCAACAGACGGAAATGCGCCATCGTTTCACCGTCTTCCTGAAACAAACCGGACAGGCTCGTCAAAGACGGCAATCCTATTTCGGAACAAATTTCCCTGAATTTTTCATTAGCATAGATCGCATCGTCTGTGCTGTCGGTAATCAGGCGTGCCCCGCGGCTGCCTTCCAGAACCTGCCGTAAAAGCTCTTTTTCTTTTTCCCGGGCACTCCGAATATCAAAAACCCGTTGCACCAAAACGGAAATAGCGGCGGCGGCAACAAAGGCAATGCCGGCAGCAATGACGGCATCCCTCTGGATATTCATGACAATCGCCGCCACTGTACACATCATCAAGTACAGAATAATCAAACTAATCGCCAGAACAACGCGCCAGCGTGAAAGAGGGGGCTCTTCCTGCTCCTCCTGCGCTGTTCTGTGGTGTTTGGCAATAAAGGCGGAATGGTCGATATTCATCCCTGAAATTTACCACAGAGGAGACAAAGAGCACAGAAGAATTAGAGGACTAGTTCAAACGGCCTTTCAATTTGAAGACATAGGAAATAACTTCGGCAACGGCCTTATAATGCTCCGCCGGGACAATATCGTTAATATCGACCGTATCGTACAAAGCACGGGCAAGGGGCGGGCTTTCATAGATTATGATGCCATGTTCCTTCGCCATATCCCGGATACGAAACGCCACATCATCCACACCCTTGGCCACAAGAATCGGCGCGTCCATCTCTTCAGGATTATATTTCAGGGCAATGGAATAATGCGTCGGGTTGGTAATTACGACATCAGCTTCCGGCACGGCCTGCATCATTCTCTGGCGGGCGCGCTCGGAACGCAATTGCCGCAACTTGGCCTTCACATGCGGATCACCCTCCGTCTGCTTGTATTCATCTTTGATCTCCTGCGTGCTCATACGCATTTTTTTATGATGATCTGAGCGCTGAAACAGGACATCTATAACCGCCACAACAATCAAAACGACAAGCACACCGATCATAAGCCTGACAATCAATATTTGCATCTCATGGAGCATGAGAGACATGGGAATGCCTACCAGATGGTCAACCCGGTCATAAAAAGGCATTAACAGGATCATCCCCACCACCGTAACGATGCCGAGCTTTAAAATTCCTTTGGTGAACTCCACCAACGCACGCATAGAAAAGAGGCGCTTAACTCCTTTTGCCGGCGACACTTTACTAAGATCCGGCTTGATAATATCCGGTGCAAATAAAGGCCCAATCTGCAAAAACGGCCCCAGAAAAGCCGCCACCATTAACACCAGCAAGGGCAGCGTTAAAATCCCAACAACACTCCAAAAGGAGCCCCCCAGAATAGCAGAGAAACCGCCCGGTATTTGCGGCATATCATGGGCATGCTCAATATAAACCCGCATATGGTCACGCAAACGGCCCATGATTGATGCCGCTGAGGTGGCGATCAGAACCGTTACAGTGAGCAGCATTAACCAGGTATTCAATTCACGGGATAGCGCCACCTGCCCCTTTTTTCTTGATTCCTCAAGCTTCTTTGGGGTCGGGTCTTCTGTTTTCTGGGTATCATCTTGGTCTGAATCGGACATACCTTTATTTTAGCATAGAAAAATTCAGAAACCTGTCCTGTTTTGGATTTTCCTTGACAGAATTGTTTTTTTCATATTAACTTGCCCCCAAGGCTGCTGTTTAATATCAAAGGAGAAAATAATGAAGAAGACACAATTGGCCTTTGCAGCAGCAAGTCTGGGAATGCTTGTCCTATCAAACAACGTCGCGGCACAAAATACCCTGACGATTGATTTCGGCCTCTGTGCCGACAAACCGGAGTTCGTGGATACAAGCATGATACCTAACGTAAAGCCCTCTGATGCTTTTATGCTAGGAACTCGGGGTTTTTTCGGAGATCACGTACAGTTCGACCAATATAGCTCAAGTGACAACCGCTTTGTCGTAATAAAACCTTCAAACCTGAAGAATGCAAACCCGGCTATGGTTGATAATGAAAAAAGCAAAGCCTGCCGTCTTACGGAACAGACGTTTCAGCAAGTTAAGAAAAAATTTGATCTCTAAAGCACCTGTTATCACTGTTCTCAAAATTATCCGCCGCCGCCCAGAAAAAAGAGCATCCCTTCTTCGAATTTGCTGATCCAAAAAAGGAAAATGGCGGAAACAGTGAGGGAAAGGGTAATCAGGGACAGTACTATCTGCAAAGGCATCGCCAACAGGAAAATCTGAACCTGTGGCATTAAACGGGTCAAAACACCCATACCAATATAAAGCAACATCCCTACCACCAGAAAAGGAGCGCTAATCTGCACTCCAATCTTAAACGCACTGGCAATAGCTTGTGTCATCAATTCCGCCATAGAGCCGGCATCAGGTATAGATCCCACCGGAAACAGCTCGTAACTACCCATCAACCCCCAAAACAACAAATGATGCATATTTGTTGCAAACAGGATCACAACACCGGTCACAGACAAAAAAGCGCCGACAAGAGAGCCTTGCGCGCCAAAACCAGGATTAAAAAGCTGGGCGTTGCCAAGACCGGACGCCATGGAAATAACCATCCCTGCCGTATCCAGTGCCGCAATCAGGATACGGGCAATTGTACCGATAAACAGACCGATAATAAATTCCATGGTAATGAGGACAAATAATACGGACGTGGTGGGAATAGGATTAGGGAGCATCGGCGTCACAGCCGGTGTCAAAACCAGTGATAAACCCAAAGCAATAAACAACCGGATATTGGAGGGCGTAAACGTATCCCCCACACCCGGCATAATCGTAACGGCCGAGCCAATCCGTACAAAGGTCAGGATAAAAGCAAAGACGCCCGTTGTGATGAAGTCATTCAGCGTTTCCGGCATCAGTTCAGGCCGATCATCCGGTCAGCAAGCATCTCCATAAAACCTGTCAGGACAGTCGCCATGCCCGGGAAAAAAACAAAAATCGCCAGAAGCATAGCCAGAATTTTAGGCACGAAAACCAGCGTAATTTCCTGAATTTGCGTTAACGCCTGAAACAGCGCAATAATCACGCCAACGGCCAGCCCTATTAACATCACAGGCGCGCCCAGCTGGATCGCGATCATAATGGCTTGTCTGACAGTTTCTATGACTTCGGTCTGATTCATAATTGATTATCAGTTTATGCGTTTATTCACTCATCGGCAAGACAACACATCACTAAATCGGCATACGCATGATTTCCTGATAGGCGTTCAACATACGGTCCCGCACAGCCATAACGGTTTGCAGGGTCAGTTCTGCATTGGTTACGGCCTGCACAACATCCGTCAGATCAGCCTTACCGATAATCGCATCGGCAGAGGCTTTTTCACCGGCTTTCATCGTATCAACAGCATCGGCTGCTGTTTTTTTCATCATATCACTGAAGGAAGCACCGTCCCCGCGCGCAATACCGGGCTCCTGACCCGCACGCTGGGTATTGGTATAGGCCTGAAGGGCCGCAGCCGGATTAGCGATTTTATCAACTGGCATAATGAATACTCCCTATAATCTCTATTCTAACCTATCTTTGAGATAGTGTCGTCACATGTTATGCTCATTCTGCGCGAGACAGATTTATGATAGATACACGCGAAAAAAGCAAAAAGCCTAGCCATAGCTAAGGTTAAGCTATTTGAGCGTGGAGATGCACAAATATGCCGCGCCCTTTGGGTTTGTTTTTCAAGTAAAATTACCATCCTTTTTACCCCTTGAATATGCTCTGGCATGTCCTACGGGCAAAAAACTTGATTCTTTCACCTGAAAAACAAACAGAATTAAACATAACATTTAACAACACTATCTAACGCCGTAACAGGTCTATCGTTTGCAGAACCATAGTGCGGCTTTGTTCTATCATCCCCAGATTAGCTTCATAAGACCGCTGGGCCTCCTGCATATCCATTGTTTCTATTAGGGAATTAACATTCGGCATCCTGACATAACCGCTTTCATCAGCGCCGGGATGATCCGGCATAAATTTCACAGGAAAGGGTTTTTTCGTATCATCGGAAATCCTTCCGACCTTGACCGTTTTAAACCCCATTTCCCGATCCAGTGTATTCTTGAAAGTTATTTTCTGACGGGAATAAGGCTCCTCGTCCGGCGTTGGTGCTGCTGTATTGGCATTTGCCAAATTCTCGGAAATCACACGAATGCGTGTACTTTGCGCTTTCATTCCGTGAGCCGAGACACCCATTGCACTAAATAATTCTGACATTGTTTTATTCTCCTCCTCAAACCGTTACGGTCAAATTTAACTATTACCGCCCGATAGCTGTACGAATCATACCTATATTTTTCTGATACAGACCGGTCATTAAACTGTAATCCATGTTTGTTTTTGCGGCCTTGATCATCTGTTCTTCAAGGATCACGGAATTCCCTGCCGGTGCCACTTCATAGACCTGTTTCTGCTCCCTGTTTTTAGGATCATCTATTTTGTTCGGTGAAGGCATATGTCTGGCATGTGTCGTTTCCGGACGCACAAGCGTTTCGCCGGTTGCGTTTTTTAGAACACGCCCGAAATCAACGGGCAAAAGATCACGCGGCTGATATTTCGGCGTATCGGCATTCGCAACATTCTGGGCAATCACACGCTGACGTTGGTCCAGAAAGTCCATTTTTGCCGTCAAAGCCTTCAATAAACCGATATTTTGCGTCGTCATGATTTTTCACCTATCATTGCTTTGTTTTAAAACCCGTTACCCATAGGAAATGCAGGAACCGTGCCAATGGTAGACTTCCATGACAACGACCCGACAAACACGGCTAAAAACACCCTAACTCCCTTGAATCTAAAGAAGATACCGGGAAATTCCGTTGCTGTTGCCGTTGAAGATGCCAAAGAATCCGGCGACCTTCCGCGCATTACCGCCGCCGGACGGGGAAAAATTGCCGAGCAAATTCTGCAACTGGCATTTGAAAACGGAATAAAAGTAAGGGAAGACAGTGCTTTAGCGGAAATTCTTGCCACAATTGAACTGGACAGTCCTATTCCTTCAGAAGCTTTCATGGCCGTCGCTGAAATACTATCCTATGTCTATCGGGCTGACGGAGAACCAAATCCCTTTGATGCCGTGCTTCAGGATGCTATGGAAGAAGAGCAGGAAAATAAAAAAAAGGATGCTCAAAATGAATGACGCCCCACCAACGGCAGAAACTCTGAACAACCTCTTACAGCAACAGATCGACATCATTCACGATGCCATAGGAAAAATGAAGAACAATGAGGTCCCCTCCCTGAATGATATGGACTCAGTTGTTGCGTCTATCTGTCAAAACATAGAAAAATCCGACCCGGAAGTTGCTCAGCAGACAGAAACGAAAATGGCTGAAATGATAAGCGGTCTGGAAGGCTTGGCCATTGCCCTGAAAGACTTTCAACCACCTCTTTGCGATCCTATTTCCGGTCCCCAGCCTGATAATGAAAACGGATAGTCATGGACATTATCGAGACACAACAATTACTACGATTTTTTGCAGCCCTTGTCTTCGTCATCGCCCTGATGGGGGGGCTTGCCCTCCTCATGCGCAGGATAGGGAGCAATCACCCACTGACAGCGCCCCATAAACGGCGCTTAAAAATCGTTGAAACTCTTCCTGTTGATGCCCGCCGACGTCTGGTCCTTTTAAAAAGAGACAATAAAGAGCATCTTGTTATTCTTGGCCCAAACAGCGAAACTGTCATCGAGAGAAACATCGAATCAGAAAAGAATGAAGACGCACCCCATGGCTCCTGAAAAACGCAAATATACAATCCTCTTTTCAGGACTAACCTTGTTTACACTGCTGGCTTTGTTCTGTTTTCCTGCCATGGCCCAAAGCATCACACTGGATATGGGAGCGGGAGAGAATAACGGTACACTAAGCGGCCGTGTTATACAGCTTGTTGCCCTCTTAACCATCCTGTCCCTCGCGCCATCTATATTGGTGATGATGACGTCCTTCACCCGGATTGTTGTCGTGCTATCCTTTCTGCGGACGGCGATCGGCATTCAGCAAACACCGCCTAACACGGTTATGATTTCTTTGGCCCTTTTCCTGACCTTTTTTATCATGGCTCCGACATTACAATCAGCTTATGAGCAAGGTATTATCCCTCTGGTAAATGAAGAAATTGATGAATTTCAAGCCTTTGAACTCACAGTTGGCCCTTTTAAAACTTTTATGCTGGAGCATGTACGGGAAGACGACCTTATTTTATTCACAGAATTAAGTGAACTCGCCCCCTTTGAAGATGAAACAGCTATACCGCTCCGTATTTTAATCCCTTCTTTCATGATTTCAGAACTGCGGCGTGCTTTTGAGATCGGCTTTATGCTGTTTCTGCCCTTCCTGATTATTGACATGGTGACAGCCTCTATCCTCATGTCCATGGGGATGATGATGCTGCCGCCCATCATGATTTCTCTGCCTTTCAAGATTATTTTCTTTGTGCTGGTTGATGGCTGGAACCTGATCTCCGGCACGCTTATCCAGAGCTTCGGCACGGGTGCATTGCCGGGATAAAGCTCTTTTCTTCCGGCTAATTAGAAACGCTATCGCTGCTCCGGTAGCTATCTAGGAAATCTTTGAATATATCGACTTCTTTTACGATGGCCGAGATCGTTTCACGATCAGTCATCATCGTACCTTTACGGGGGCGCGTAACGACATCAAACAAGCGCGCCCGTGCTGTTTTTTTCATGTTGTCGCCGTAGCGTTTGCGCATATTCGCCAGCGCAACACGGTTACCGGAAAGGTTCAGGGCGACAGAACGATTCAAAATCAAGTCGGCCTGTTGCCCCGTTAAAGGCCGGTTGAGGTCAAACGCCTCATCTAAGATTAAATCCTGCAAAGCTTCTGCTGCATCATCCCAAAGGGCCGCCTGCCATGCTATATCCGCACGCAACCTGTTAACATCCGGGTCCGGGTCAAAGCCGTTCAAAAGCTCTATCGCTTCCTCCGTTCTATCCATCTGCGATAAAGCTCTGGCCCGCAATAATTCAATCTCCCGTAACTTTTTCTTAGCCTGCGAGTCGGTTTCACGGGAATAAAGTGCCTTGGCTATATTCAGACTTTTAATTGACTCCACCGGATGATCGTCCAGTAAATATATAGCGGCAACACGAAGGGCCACACGCGCTTTTTCAGAACCCTTAATCCGGTAATCAACCTGATGCTGCAATATTTCTGCGGCACGCCCCAGAAGGTCGGCTTCAACAAGACGCTCCGCCAGCTTTTGCACCACCTTGTTACCATCATCACCAGACGGCGTCAGTTCGATGAACTCCTCATACACAGTCACAGCATCCAAAGGCGACATATCTTCATCATTAATCAGCAGCTCTTTAAAGATATCGGCCATGTAGGTTGTAATGTCATGCCCAATCGTCGAATCAGGGCTCATACTTGCCGCATCCCGTAAAATTGCCAAGCCTTTCAGATATCTATCATCTTCAAGATACAGCCGCCCCAACATAAAGTTGGTCTGTGCCTCCATTTCATCACCCCGCCATGAATAACGCAGCCCCTCAAGACGGTCTATGGCCTTGGAACGATCTATATCCCCCGTTTCCAGTTCTAGCATGGTCAAAGCCAAACCGGCCTTGGCACGGTAAAGGTCATCGCTACCTTCGGCCAAAGCACTCCAGAATTCTTTTGCCCTGTCATATTCACCACTTTGACGATGAGCCTCGGCCTTCAAATAATTCATACCGGCTGTCGTCCAGGGCATCAGCGTATCCTGTTCACGCCGCAAAGCGGCCAATATACTCTCTGTTGTCTCCACATGACCGGCACGCAAACTGACCTCAGCCAATTTCAAGCCTATTTTTTCCAGTAAGACCTTCGGATACCCCACCAGAACTGAAAAATCTCTCGGCATAGCCAGTTTAGCCTGCTGCCAATCCTCAAGCCCGGCCAAGGCATAAGCTCTCCAATAATCCAGTTCGTTGTAATCTTTCAACAAAGGCGAACGCAGATCACGAAAAGCCAGTTCATACTTGGCCGCCAGAGTATATGCCGCCGCCCGCAAAGCTATAAACTCAGCACCTTCAGCAACACCCGGTATTTCCTGTGCAGCATAGCGTAAATAGCCGATTGCCTCCTGCCCCCGGTCATTGGCAATATTCATTTTCGCCAGGGTTAGAAGGTCCTGCACGCGTTCCATTTTACTTTTTCGTGCCACTTCAGACAAAAGGATGCGCTGGTTGGCCTCCATCGCGCTAAGCCCGCCCATCATCCAGCGATCAAAGTCGAAAATACGGCGTATTTCTCGCTCACCTTCAAGAGAGACAATGCTCGATTCCAAAACTTCTTCACGAATAAGGCGGCGATTGACATCCTTTGTCCGTGACATAGCCAAACCACCAGGACGTGTAATCTGCACGCCATTTCCAACAAAGACAACGTCCAGATCGTCTATTTTTGGTTCTATCGCTATCCCCACAGCAGAATGCAAAGCCTTAAAATCTACATAATCTCGTTCTATACCGCTAAATTGATTTGACGCTTCAACCGTGACTACCTTTAAGATATCACCGACAGAGGGGTCCGGAACTTCCAACACGCTTGATGTTGCCTGCATTGGCCAGAACACCGTACCACCCCTCACTCTTTTATTCGCTAAAAAAGCCCGTTCCGGAGCAATAGACTTCACATCACGCGATGTCGGCGTCACAATAAACCGCCAGACAAGCCCGCCTCCTTCTCCGTAAACATCAAGAGGATACCCGGACGGCATTTTGGTGCGAAACACCACACCACCCTTGATTTCAGAGCGCTCAAACGGTGGAAATATCTCCGGCGTCGGTCCCGCGATTTGCGGCGGCACATGAACATTAGGACGATCGAGAATAATCCATAATGAACCAAACCGTCTAAATGCAGCAACACCGACAGATTCCGTTGTCGAAAGCGTAATGACATGAGGCTCAATAGACGGTTTAGCCGCTTCCAGCACACTAAGAGAATTATGCGTGTCTTCCAGATTTTTAAGGGCCTCTTTTGCCCGATCAATGCCTGTTTTTTCTTCTGCCTTATCGTGATGGATTAGTGTTTTTTTCTCGGGTACAGAGTCGGGAACCGGGTCAGAAAGAACCTCTGTGGAAGAGGAATGAACAGGCCTCGTCTGCTTTTTTACACCACTTTTCCCATCAGGCGCAAAAACATCCAGAACAATGCGGTTTCCTACTTTAAAAGAGCGATGACGGCTCCCCTCCGTGATTTTTAAACTTACAGTCAAGGGTGAATCAGCTGACTGTTTTACCTCTGTAATATATAAGAGATCATCAACGTCAACTGCGCCTACATCCAATAGAGCCGATTTTTGAAACGTCACACTGAGTGCATTGGGTGCCGAATCCTGAACGCTGTACTCAACGGGCACAGACCAGTCAAACACAAGACGGGAATAGCTTGCATGCGCACCTGTCCTAAGAAGAACACGCTCCTGCGCCAAAGCCTCCTGACAAAAGAAGGCTAAAGAGAAGAATATCAGGGTGACAATCCGGATCATGGGGCAAGGGTGCCATGGGGTTGTTAAAAGGACAAGGGCCGCAAAACGTCCCGCCTGTAATTATACCCCAGAGCAGCAACCGTGTCGAACTTAGTTACAGGTTAGTTGCCGGGCTGATTACCTTGTCTCTGGAAATGCTCTTCTTCCTGCATCAAAACAGAAGGTAGAGTCTTCATAAACGCAGGGTCCGCACGCCTTTTTGCAACCATAGCCTTTGCATCCACAAGAAAGCCGTGCCTCAGGCTTATTTTCAGGGAAAGCCCTGCCTTATCTTCAAAATCAGTAAAAATCTGTGCCGATTTTTCCTGATAGCTCGCCATAAATTCGGGATCATTACTTTTGATAGCGCTTGCCGAATAGCGGGACGCAACCCCCTGCCATGCCTCTTCAAACTGGCTGATTAGATTGCTCCTGAAACGCCATATAAAATATGCACCCTCATTGGGCGGGTTCTCTGTAGCATGTAAACTTCTTTGCTCCGCACCCCAAAGCATCTTCTGTGACAAGTCAAAAAATTCTTTGTAATTTTCACCCCGTTTGCTCTTATGTCCCTGAGTAAGCGCCTTATTTTTCTCCTGAAAAGCAATTTCCTGCTGCTTTACATGCCTTATGTCCTGTTTCGCCGCTTCTATACCGGCATGCAAGCTGCTCGTTCGTTCTAAAGCCCGCTTGACCTGCGGCTCCTCATAACAGCTAAAATCCTTATTCTCGCAATATGTTCCCCATTTTTTATTCTCTTCTTTCTG
Source organism: Alphaproteobacteria bacterium (assembly GCA_021776075.1). Lineage (GTDB taxonomy): Bacteria > Pseudomonadota > Alphaproteobacteria > Micavibrionales > Micavibrionaceae > JAJFGQ01. The sequence continues at coordinate 27,225 of JAJFGQ010000024.1, forward strand.
TTGCCCGAAGGCCTGCTCTAATCCCGTCAAGAAGTCAGCTTGCCTCTTTTGCAAATCATGCCGTGCCTCAGCCATATTCTTGTTATAGCTATATTGTTTTTCAAAAGCAGCAGCAGCATCACAAAGATTTCGGTTACCCTCACAGAAGGTCGATAAGTCACGGGAACGATTCGTAAAAATCTCTGCGGCCTTCACCCGTTCTGACTGCAAGGAGTCTTTCTTCACATTAAGGCGCACTTCCAGCAACACACGATAACCGTCTGTTGTGCGCGCACTTACAGATTCTCTTATAACCTCTTTATATTTCTTGTGTTTTTCCGGGTCCGCAAATTCAACACCACCCGTATCGGAAAGTTCATCTTGCGCCCAAGCCGGCAATGCCGACAATGCGGCACTCAATGCAAAAACGGAAACCATACCCGCCCATAATTTTTTCATAGAACCACTCCCAATCTCGAAATATCATAACATCAGTGACTTTGTTATGTCAATAAGTGCTATTGCGGCTGAGGTCCCGGCTCTTTTTTTGTAATTTTTTGTATAGCCTGCGGTCTTCCACATGTTACCGGATCAAAACAATCATAAGGCACCGTCCACGCAAAATCAGCCAAAGAAAGGGGCAGGTCGCTAAGCTGCTCATCCGTCAAAAACCTGACTGTTGGCAAAATAACGGAATAGTCATGAGGGCTCCGTCGAAAAGCGCGCTTCGGTATGCCAAAACCATGTTCAAGATGCCCGCCACCCGCAATAACCACGAGCTTTTTATCCTGATGATCCGGATTGTCCAGAAATTCTGCGACAGTCTGTGCCATCACTTCATCCCAGACCACCATAACTTTGTACATTTTTTCAATGATGGGCGTTATTTCCCCGCCATGAAAACCGGTAAATATCTCCATAATATGATTGCGATGGTGAATATCCTGAAACGCCATGTCCGAAAAATTAGTGTCACCAAAATAAAAAGCTCCGTTTTTAAAGGCCGCTTCAAGTGCTTTGGATGATTTTAGACCGACAACAGGGATTCCCTGTTCTTTCAAATAGTCAAAAATAGGCTGATAAATTTCATATTTCATCCCCCATTCCGCTTCAAAGAGGGACTTAAAATCCTCTTCTAATAACTCTCCGGCTTGCCACTGATCTATTTTTTCCTGTGACGAGCGGCGGAACATCTCCATACCAACAGCGATCTTTCCCGGAAATTTCTCCTGAAGCCTGCGTATGACATCCAACTGGACCTCATGCGCTGCCATGTTGTCATGCAATTCACCTATATAAATCACCCGTGACCCGGCAACAGAATTAATCAACTGCTCTTCTGTTACTTTGACCCCGGTCTTTAAGTGAACGATCTCTCCATCTTCAAGAACTTTCAGTTCCTGATAGGGTGAGGCCGCACTAAAAAACGCCCCCTTCACCGGCTCCTTTACGGCTTGTCCCGCCTGCACCGCGGGATGATCCGGAGGCGTTGCTGCCAAAGCAGATGGCGCGACTAAACCGGCAGCCAAAGCAAATGCCATAACCTGATTCTTCAGTGACTTTTTCACAAAATATCTCCCCGTAACATGGCCGCAAACGCGTGCTTCTTATTTATAGAATGTAGCCAACGTAACAACAGGAATACGGTTATGCAAATGGTTTGTTTCAGGGTGTATCCGGGGCCAGAACAAAAGGCGGCTTCCGACCGTCATGGTCCATAATAATAATATCCACCCGACGTGACAGATCATAACGCTGATCATCCTCCACCACACCGTCCAGATCATCAAAACGGCCGCTCGAATGTCCGCGAATAGCTATATTCCTTTCATAGCCTACATTGTTCAGAATAGCGGCAACATGAGCAGCCCGCGCCAAAGACAGTTCCCAGTTTGAATCATACTCACCACCCTGAACAGGGCGCGGATCGGCATGCCCCACAACCTCAATCTTATTTTTAATACGGCGCAATGTCCCCCCCATAGAATAAAGGGCAGTCCTGCCTGATTCTTTAACTGTGGCCTCGGCAGAATCAAAAAGCAGGTCATAGGGCAGAGAAACAATCAAAAGACCCGGTTGCGGGATGAGTGTTATGTTCTTCAGAGCCTCATTTTTTTCAATTCCCGATTCCAGCAAGGCTTCCATATAATTAATGTCCAACGCCCTGCTAAAATTAATTTTCTCCAGATTAACAGCATCCTGAGGTCCCTTATTATATAAGGGACCGTAAAACTTATTGAACTCGACCTGCAAAGCCGAAATGACATCGGACCATGTTTGTTTTTCAGGTTCTGACATAGCAAACAACAACACAAAAAAAGTCAGCATCAAAGCCATCACATCCGTAAAAGAAACAAGCCACACGCTGGAACTTTCCAGTTGCGGATGCATGTCTCCCGCGCGCCGCGAATAACGCTTTCCCGTCAACGGTCCCACGGATTCCGGGTCCGGGCGCTTTACGTCCTCACCTTCTTTTTTGTTTTCTTTCTTATTCTTCTCCATTTTTCTCCGGTCCCAATGGATTAAAGGGGATATGCCGTCTAAACAATAGCTCCACAATACCAACTTCACCTTTTTGCAAACCTGTGCTCAACAACTTCTGCGGCAAGCCTGCATTTTCTATCTTTTCCGAAAGAAGACTCATTTTCTTCATGATCTGAGACAGTCTCTGTGGATTCTGATTCTGTATATAAGCCGGATTGCCTTTTATATTTAGCATTATATCCATACGATAAGGGGTCCCTACATCTTCTGTTTTCAACAAAGACACCAATGTCGGCAAAAAGAATTTATTCAAAAATGTTCCGTCCTGAGTCTTCTCGGTCGCATCCTCCTGTCCTATAGCCATGACAGCCGCTTCAAAATCATCGAAAGGGACACGAACATACATGACCCCCTTGCTGTGACTTACTGTGGCTTCATGACTGGGGATTTGCGCAGAAAACAGGGCCTCTAGATTTTCCAGAGTATCGCCATCGCCCGTAAACGTATCCAGGTCCTCCCGCGCGGAAGGGCGCAAATCAGTCCTGTCTGCAACTTTGGAAGAAAAAGCCGTTTCCAGACTCTGCATCACAGGCTTAACTCTAGTTTCCTCGTAAGAAGAAATCGCATTCAAAACAATAAAAAATGCCAACAGCATAATAAATAAAGACAGGCCCAAAATCTGACCGCTCATGGAAGACGCTGTCTCTGTCGTAATTTTACGGCGTCTAGTCTTCATCTAATATTTATTCCTGTTTCTGAAAATCAGTCGAATTCGGCAAGCAATTTATCTATATCAACCTGTGTTATTGCCTTATCAGGCATCTGGGGGCCATTGAGAAGACTTTCACTCTCCCCTTCCTCTCCGGAACCTCCTGAAAGACCGGGTATTTTTTTACCCAAAACAGACAAAAGAGAGTCAATTTTTACTTCAATCTGATTCAGCGTATTGATAACTTTTGTAATACGTTGTCCTGTAATATCCTGAAACGAACAAGCTTCAAAAATCTTGGTAACTTCTGCCCCAATAACAGGCGCTATCTCGGACGCAACATGCTCCATCTGCGACTGTATCACCTCACAAGAATCCATGATCGTTCCCGTTGCCTCCTCAGTCGCCCCCACAACAGCATCCAATTCATCAGTCGCCGTTGGAATATGCTTATTCTTAATTTCATCCGGATTAGCAAACGTAATTTCAGAGCGCGCTTCCTCTATGATGTCCTTCAGATCACGCAATTCCTTATAAAGAAGGTCGCTTGATACGTCGCCGCCCACCTGCACCCTACTGATAACAGAGTTGATAATATCAACGACCTGCCCTCTCTGGTAAGAAGGCTCGTCTCCATTTTCATCAAGAGATTGGTTTCCTGACATTGTTCCCCCACTTAATTTAACATGTTTTTATTTATCTTAGAAATCACCTAGAACGGCTGATATTTTTTGCTTTAATGTATCAGCGTTAAACGGCTTCACAATATAATTATTAACGCCAGCCTCTTTGGCTGTAATTACATTTTCCGTCTTACTTTCAGCTGTAATCATAATAAAAGGAACATTGTCGTTTTTACCACGCACAGATTTAAGTAAACCCAGACCGGTCATAGGCTCCATATTCCAGTCAGAAATAACCAGGCCATATTTTCGGCCATTCATAAGCTTCAAAGCCATTTCACCATCCGTGGCTTCATCAACATTCCTAAAACCAAGCTGCCCTAGCAGATTCTTTATAATTCTTAACATGGTTTTATAGTCATCCACGATCAATACATGCATATCCTTGTCTACAGACACTAACCCTCTCCTCTGCTAATACTAACGAAATAAAAAAAACAAAGAACAAATCACTTGCTCCCCTACCTTAACATTATGGCTCAAATTCCTTAACTGAAATCTAAATTCGCAAGAATGAATACCATGTTATGTCATTGCAGTGACAAAGCCGACTGTTGGCGCTGCTGCGCCAATAAAATTGTCACGGTCCGCGCCCTCTCCGGACTCATAGCGGCAAGAACAGGCGACGCCTTCCGTTCAGACATTTGCGACACAACCCTGATCAAAACATCCATATCCAGCGTATTAAATATGCGCGCGGCATCCTTAGCTTTCATCCCTTCATATATTTTAACAAGACTTTCAATACGCGCTTTTTCCTCGTCTGACTGCTGATTAAGAAGACTTTCAATCTTATTACTCACCGATGTCAACTCACGCAGTTTCTGATTTAACTCACGTTCTCCAGCCTGCAAAAGCGCTTCACGCATAGACAGTTCTTTCTCTTTTTCTTCCAAAGAGTTGCGCCGTTCCGCTAAATCTTCATAGAGCTCCGCACGCACCTCAGAATACTCGAATTCACTTTCCTCAGCAGCGCGCCAATCAAGCGTTTCTTCTGATTTCTCGCCTGATTCATCACCAAAAGAAGGCTCGGCGGGAAGATTCTGGCCTTCCAAAGTGGATCGATCATGCGATTGATCCTGCTTATCTGTTTCATGGATAGGCGGCGCCTCAGCATCCACTTCATGCTGGGCCAAGGCTACGCCTGATAAAAAGTTACCGGCCCTGACAGTCAAAGACAGGGCAGCCACGATCACAAGCAACGGCAGCAATCTAAATCTGGAAAAAAAGATCATGGGGTACTACCAATCTTTACATTACCATTCCTGCTATGCAGGGCCTCATAAAGCTCCTGCTCTGCCCTACTTTGCAGAGACTCTGGCATCGGCATATCGTCATCTTCTTCAGCCGTGAACAAGCCGTTTTCTTCAGGGGTTTCATCAAGGATATTATCTTCAAATTCAGGGTCTCTGATATGGAACAGAGTCGTTCCTGTTTCTTTTTTATGATCGACTTTATGATCGTCTGGCACATGAGAAGAAACGGTCTCCATACGACGGTACGTCGCATTGTTTCCACTTCGTTCAGCCAGCTTTTCCAGTCGTCCGGCTAAATTATTCCCGGCTTCTCCCATAAGCTGCAATTCATCAAAAAGAGCCTTTGACTCATTAATAAGCGCCTGCAAATCACGGCCTGAGTCTTTTGCTGTCGCACGCAACCCCTCTATCGCAGCATCCGCCTTATCAATATGAGACGCCAAATCGCCAATCAACTTATCCAGCGCCGATCGGCTTTCACGAAACAGCTTAAGATGAACAGACAAACGCGCAGCAAAAAAGATTGTCCCCGCCAACAAGACAAGAATAATAACATCCAAAACCAAAGAAAGCTCTGCGCCGGCCATCATTCACTTTCCTTTTCAGGGGGAATGTAGTTTTCAATAAGAACAGCAATGTTCCCCTGCTTCTGCCCCACCGGACCATGAAAAATAGGGAAAGGGCCACAACGAAGCTCCATATCATCACCCATCTTTGTATTGAAAACCACTTGCGTCCCCACTTTCCAATTCAACATATCCTGAAGCTGTACGGTTTTCTCTCCCAAAACAGCCTGAAGCTGTACATCTGTCTTATATAATTCCTGGGTCAAGTGATTCTCCCAAATCGAATCACGACCAAATTTCTCCCCCATAAACATCTGAAGAAGAAGTTCTCTGATAGGTTCCAACGTCGCATACGGAATTAAAATCTCCACGCGTCCGCCACGATCACCCATGTCAACACGCAGCCGCGCCAAAACACAGGCGTTTCCACCTTGTGTAATCGTTGCAAAACGGGGATTGGTTTCCATCCGATCCAAAGAAAAGCTGACCGGCGACAAAGGATCAAACGCCGAAGATAAATCGCTCAACCCCACACCCACCATACGCTCCACCAGCTTGGTCTCAATCGTCGTATAGGGGCGCCCCTCAACCCGAATAGCGGGCGTGCCTTTCCGTCCACCCAGCAACACATCAACTATGGAATATATCAGAGCACTATCTGTTACCAGCAAACCATGGTTATCCCACTCCTCTGCTTGAAACACAGACAGCATGGCGGGCAAAGGAATAGAATTCATATAATCGCCGAAACGAACCGTTGAAACCTGATCGAGACTGACTTCCACATTATCGGACGTCAGATTACGCAAAGAGGTGGACATCAAACGAACCAGCCTGTCAAAAACAATATCCAGCATTGGCAAGCGTTCATAATTAACCATTGCTGAATTGATAAGCGCCATCACGCCGGACGTCTCATCACCGCCCGTTGCATCGTCATCAAAACCAAGAAGACTGTCAATTTCCTCCTGATTCAAAATGCGTGTGCTGCCTTCTTCAGCGCCAGAATCGTCCGCAGCAGCATCAAATTCAGGCGTAGCGTCGGGTGCCACGACCGATTCAGGTTCAGAACCAGCTTCAGATTCACCGTCGTCGGACATGTTCTCCCATTCGGACATCATCGCCTTTTCTTCTTCGCTCATGTCCTCTTCGAGCGTATCGGTGTCCGTATCACTCATTTATATGCCTCATAGTCCAAACCACTCTGTATACGGTCCTTTTCTTATTGTATCAGGATTTCCTGAAACAGCACATCCTTCACCTCAACAGGATAGGCCGCCGCATTAACCCGTGAGAGCAACTCCATCTGCAACCTATATATCCCCGCCGAACCTCTCAAATCTTTCACACGCAGTTCCCGTAGATAAGTTTGAAACTGATCCACCACACGCGGCATAACAGATTCAACTGACTGCATATCGGCCATCGTTTCAAATTCAAGCTGCACACTAAGACGCAGGTACCGAGGCTGACCGTCCGCCGTACCCAGATTAACAATCATATTGGGGATTTCAAGAAAATGAGCATTGCTTGCACCCTGAGTCTCATCACCATGCTTATCCTTCTTCTTGCCGTGAGAGTCTTTTTCTCCGTGTCCGCCACTCTCTTCAGCATGCTGCTCCCCAGCTTTATCCTTACCCAGCAAGCCATCCAATGTTCCGGTAAAAAACAAGCCGCCGCCGACACCTATGAGAACAAAAAGAGGCAGGACAAACATCAGCACAATCTTCTTAGCGTTCAGTCCGCCGCCTTCCAGATCGCCTTCCGAGCCCTCTTCGTCTTCTCCAAGGGCATCTCCCTGTAATTCGTCTTCCTGATTTTCCTCATCAGACATCTCTATTTCTCCTGAAATTCAATACAAGCGTACCATAGAACAGGCACTAAGCTCTTAACTTTAAGAACAATACTAGCAAAATACGGCGCAAACAGTAAGACGTATCGGATTTATCCCCATTTCATCAACAAGGAAAATTTTACCCGCCAACAGACCTTATGCCCCGGAGAAATTGCCGCAACAGGCAGCGCCCCTTACAAAAAATTACAACCAACTACTTGGAAACAAACAGTTTTCAAGATTGGCATAAACTCTGCATTGTCTTTAACCGCAGGGAAAATAACCCGCAAAAACAGAATTTTATAAAAATAGGTAAAAACGGCCATGGAAAATAGCATCTTTGTAGGATTATCCCGTCAGATCGCACTACGCGAACAAATGGACATTATCTCCAATAATGTTGCCAATATGAGCACGCCGGGGTACCGCTCTCAAAACATGGTCTTTACAGAGTTTATTGACAAACCATCCCGCGCGCCGGATACGGAGACAAACGACCCTCTCTCTATGGTTCTTGATTACGGACACTATCAGGTTACCGCGCCCGGCTCCATCAGACAAACCGGTAATACGCTGGATGTCGCCATGGAAGGGCCCGGATATTTCGGAATCCAAACGCCGGACGGCGTCATGTACACACGGGCCGGTAATTTCCAGATGAATGTAAATGGTGAACTTGTGACCGGAACGGGAAATCTCGTTGCCGATGCAGGAGGCGGTACCATCACTATTCCGCAAGAAGCAACAGACATTAAGATCACAAAAAACGGCTCCATTACAACAAGCGAGGGAGAGGTAGCCCAGCTTATGGTGGTCGAGTTTGAAAATGTTCAGGAGCTCGAAGCCATGGGAAACGGTCTCTACAAAACAGATGCCGCCGCAAACCCGGCTGAGCAAACAAGAGTCCTTCAAGGTATGCTGGAAGACTCAAACGTCAATTCAGTTCTGGAAATGACCCGCATGATTGATGTGCTGCGCGCCTATCAAACAACCCAGCGCATGATGCAAGGTGAGCATGAACGGCAACGCACAATGATACAGCGCTTATCACGAAGCAATTAGGATATTGAACTTAAAGTTAAAAAAGGAGAAGTAAAATGAGATCTCTTGACATTGGAGCAACGGGCATGCTAGCCCAGCAAATGAATGTGGATGTTATTTCCAACAACATCGCCAACATGACGACAACAGGACATAAACGCCAACGCGTCGATTTCAAGGATTTGATTTATCAAAACATTTCCCGTCCCGGTGCCCAGTCATCAGATGTCGGCACCATCCTGCCTTCAGGTCTGCAACTAGGGCTCGGTGTACGGGTTGGCTCTGTCTACCGTATCCACGAACAAGGTCCTCTTCAGATCACAGACAACCCGCTTGATCTGGCTTTGACGGGTGATGGCTTCTTTCAGATCACTTTACCAAATGGCGACACGGCTTACACGCGCTCCGGCATATTTCAAGTCAATCAGGATGGCGAAATTGTAACAACACAAGGCTTCCAGATGGAACCCAATATTGTTGTGCCTCAGGATACAATTTCTATTGAAATCAACCAGAGTGGTGAAGTTCTTGCGCAAATATCAGGTCAGGTCAATTTGAGCAATCTGGGCCAAATCCAACTGGCTACTTTTATCAATTCGGCGGGACTGGAATCCGTAGGGGACAATTTGTTCCTTGAAACAGAGGCTTCCGGCACAGCCGTTACCGGCAACCCCGGTCAAGATAATTTTGCCACAGTCCGTCAAAATGCGTTGGAAAACTCCAACGTCAACGTGGTGGAAGAAATTACACAGCTTATTACCGCGCAACGGGCTTATGAGATGAATTCAAATATCATCAGTACCAGCGATGAAATGCTGCAAACAGCCACACAACTAAGATAAGAATCTTAAACAATAGACAAGGGAGAATAATGATGACTAGCATACTGAAAATACTGGATTTTTATTTCAGGCTTATTGTTCTTCTTCTGTCTATTACCGTTGTGTTCGCCTTTCTTTTTGCTAGCGCAAAAACAGCTCTGGCCGCTAACCTTCGTTCTTCAAGTGTGATCACCGATAATGTCCTGACGCTGGGAGATGTCTTTGACGGGCTTGGTGCAGACAAAGCATCCTACGTTCTTGGACCTGCCCCTTTACCGGGTCAGGATATGACCCTCAATGCCCGCACACTAATGCGTGTTGCGCTGGCTATGGATTTACCATGGCAGCCCCACAGTACGGCAGACCAGATCACGATCCGCCGTGCAGCAACTCTGATCGACGAAACCCTTATTACAAAAGCCTTAACAGAAGGCCTGCATGAAAAAGGCGTAAAGGGACGATTCAATCTTGATTTTGGCAGCATTAAACCGGAGTTGGTTATCCCCCATGATCAAGAGGCCCATGTTGAAATCACAGCACTGCAATTCGATCCACAACAGGGGCGTTTCGAAGCGATCCTTATGGCTCCCTCTGCCCAAAACCCCGCCGTGCAAATGAAAATATCGGGACGTGTTGAACGCCTCATACCGGTTCCTGTTCTAAGGAAACCGCTGCGCGCCGGAGAAATTATCGGAAGCTACGACATAGAATGGCTCGAACTGAGAGCCCGTGACGTACAACACGATATCATCCTGAACGCAGACGAACTACTCAACATGACACCACGCCGCATGGTCATGACCGGAAAACCGATCCGTATAACCGAACTGGAACAGCCTCAACTGGTAGGACGCGGTGACACGATTTCAATTCTTTACAAAAACGGCCCGTTGACCTTAAGCGCCAAGGGAAAAGCCCTGCAAAACGGTGCCAAAGGTGATTTTGTCCGCATTGTGAATCTCGCCAGCAACCGGTCCATCGAAGGATTTGTAACCGGAGATCACGAAGTCACCATCCAGCCGTAAGATACAAAAAGAACAAGGAGACTGATTATGCGTCATAAACACACATACAAATACAAACATGCCGTTCTTGCCTTGCTGGCAAGCTGCACACTCTCCGCTTGCGGCTCTCTGGACAGGCTGGCGCAGGTCGGCAAAGCACCGGAAATGTCTCAAATTCAAAACCCGCAACTGCAAGCAAATTACAGACCGGTGAGCATGCCGATGCCCGCACCGCAAACCTCATTGAAGCAACCCAACTCCCTCTGGTCTTCCAGCCGCCAGACTTTCTTCAAGGATCAGCGTGCCGGTGATATTGGTGATATTCTGACCGTTCTCATTGATATTAACGATCAGGCAGAACTGGATAACGAAACCGAACGCACACGCAGCAGCAACGAAGGGGCCGGACTGGATAATCTTCTGGGCTACGAAGCCAGCCTGAACCGTGTCCTTCCTCAGGCCGTAGACAATCAAAACCTGGTTGGACTAGATTCCACCTCGACACACACAGGCAACGGCACAATCGAACGCGAAGAAGAAATAGAAGTCAGTCTGGCCGCTGTCATCACGCAAATTCTGCCCAATGGCAATTTCGTTATTCACGGCAATCAGGAAGTTCGCGTCAATTTTGAAAAACGGATCATCAGTATTGACGGCATCATTCGCCCGGAAGACATCGCCGTGAACAACACCATTACTCATGACAAAATCGCCGAAGCCCGTATTGCTTATGGCGGCGAAGGACAAATCACAGACGTGCAACAACCGCGCTACGGCCAGCAAGTCTATGATGTTCTGTTTCCTTTCTAGGATAACGATAACAAAAAGAATTATGCCGTCTCTTTACCCCCCCCCACAAAGAAAACGGCATATGACCACCCAACTAAACAACTTCACCGGCCCCCTAACAGGGGCCGTTTTTTTATGCGCAGATAAACAATATGTTAACAAAAAACGGCTATAATTTTAAAAACAGTATATTTATAATGATACAGAGTGTGTGAAAATGGCGTCCGATTTAGTCAATGAATTTAACGACAGATCTACAGCTAAGTCATCACCGGGCGCAGCGCTCGATGAACAGCCCCGCATATATATGCCAAACTATAATTCATCCGCTCTTTCTTTTCGTCATATTCTCAAAACAGGTGATGTCACAACCTATCCAAAAGAAATGGATGAAGAAAACCAAACAGTTGACTGGAAGAAAGACGATGAATTTAACCGTACAATGACAAAACTGAAAGATAATGTCACCGAAGCCGTTGTAAACGACCCTGAAATGCAAAAACTACTGGAAAAAGATCAGTGGACACAAGAAGACCGTGTTTCCTGGGAAGAAAAGCTCGGAGAAAAAGTCTCTCAGGAAGTGGACAAAATACCGGCTTTAGATACTTACAGGCTCACCCTCGATGAAGGTATAGAAACGCGCCTTGATGGCTTGCAGGAGGAGCTAACAAACGCCGAAAAAGACATTAGTGATGATCCCGTGATGAAAACAATCTGGAAAAAACCGGGTTTTACAAATGCTGATGTCTCCTATTTAGAGACTCGCTCAACAGAAATTTATAAAGAGCACCCTCACCTTGATAACTACATCAAAACCGGCGGTGACCCAAACACACTTCAGGAAGAGCTCAATAAAGTAAACCAGACACTCGATGATGACCCTGACCTGCGTGCCCTTAATGAGGCTCATGATAAAAAATACGGGAAGGACAGTGAATGGAGTGACGAAGATGCAGAAGAATACAACACCCTGCGTAAACAAAAATATGAAGAAGCCGTCGCCAGATCACCCGCACTCAGCAAATTTTTAAAAGAAGAAACCAAACACGACCCGGGCCTTGCGGAAACAGACCCCGCACATTTAAACAAAGTCTCTGACGACATGAAAAACGGCACACATAAAGTAACCGTAAAATGTGAAGAATTAGCCCTTATCAAAGGCGCCGTCATGCAGGATGTTGAAGACGGTGTTCTGCCCAAAAAATCAGACACAGATGATGTAACGGGGAATAAAAAATACGCTGCCAATTACTATTATGTGGCCGATCATAGTAACAGCGACCCGGACAACCCAAAGCCAGGCGGCCATGCTTACGTTGTTTCCCCCGTCACAGGAAATGTTTTTGAGACAACGGCAGACCCTTCCGAAGGACAAAGCACTTATAGAAAGGCTACTGACCCCAAACATGGCTTCAAAGACACTGTTGCAGGAAAACCCGCTGTCTATGTTGATAAAGACGGTGATAAGTCCATATATGGCGGGGCAGACTCCTCCGGGGACCAAGACATAATCAAGGCCCGCGAAGAAGCCATAGAGCGGGGCGAGTTTGATAAGCTCAACACGCTGGGCTTTGGTGAAGATGACAAATCAACACAAAAACAAAGCTATCAAAAACTGTATAAGCAGGATTCATACAGAGAAAGAAAACAAGAGCTTTTGCAAAAACTGGATGCAAGTAGATATAGTTTTTATGCACGCGACAAAGACAAGCCCTATGCCAGAACAGACTTCCAGTCTGCCGCAGGGGAAGCCACAGAAAAAGAAAGCGTTATCACAACATTCGACAAAAACGGTCAGGAAACCGGCGCTATTTTAGCAAGTGACCTGGAGGGTAAAAAGGTTTTGATTCAGGATATCCGTGATGAATCCGGACAATCAACCGGCAAACTCAATATCGGCGTTCTTGATACAAAGGAAAACTTCACGATAGACGCAGAACAAATGGGTTCTGTTCCTAACAAAATCTATGAAGGCGCCACACCGGCAGTTAAGCCTGAAGCACCGCAGGTAAAAGCACCAGCACCGGAAAATCCTTCTAATCAATTTTTAGAAATGTAAATTTAAAGAAAATCCAGCGCGCAAAGATGGTCGTAAAAAGCCTGCTTGTTATGGCGTGTTTCCCGTGGAAAATTTTTCATCAACAAAGAATAAGCTTTCAAGAGTTTTTTGTGTGAACTCTGAACCAATTTATGCCGGGCATATGATTTTTTGATATTAGCACGCTTATCTCCTGTTGCAGCGGCCCACTCATTCAAAAATTCATATTGTTCCAAAACGGACTCGATAATCAGCTTTTGCGCTTTATCCAGTCCCGGCGGGGTTTCAAGCGCGTCCATACTCTGAAAAATCATTCCGACTTCCGTATTATAGTCGCGTATATCCATACCACCGCGCCCATGGTACACATTCACCATCACCAAAACCCGCGCCCGCATAGCCAGATCAGTCAGAAAAAAAAGCTCTTTCAAATAGGCGGACTCACGCGGAGCAAGTTCTGTTTGTTTGGAACTGAACGGTGTTTGTTGATGGGGAATAGAACGATAAGCATCGTCAACCGTAAAATCATCCTGCGCCCCTACCGGGCAGGAAGAAAAGACCACGGCGAGAATTGCCGCAACTAAACACAAACGGACAACGCCCAACACGAACTAATCGTCCCTGTGTGTTCTTTCCATGCGTTCGTGAAGTTCCTGCGCCTCAACGCTCAGCGTTGCAACAGGCCGTGCATTAAGACGGGCAATCGTAATAGGCTCCCCTGTCTCTTCACAATAACCGTAAGAATCATCATCAACACGCAACAAGGCCTCATTGATTTTGCTAATCAGCTTCCGTTCCCGATCACGGGTACGGAGCTCCAACGCATGATCCGTCTCAGCCGAAGCGCGATCAGCCAGATCTGGCTTCTGCAATTCCGTTTCCTGTAACGTATTCTGAATTGTATCCGATGATTCCCTCAAAAGCTCTTCCCGCCATGAAATCAATTTCATACGAAAATATTCCTTCATCACAGGATTCATAAAATCACCCTTATCCTTCTCCGGATCATAATCAGGTGGAAGAAGTACACTGTTTGGCGTTGGCATATCTAAAACCTCACAAATACGATTTCTTAAAATAACACGGGAATATAAGCATTCATCACTCGTCAGGCAAGATGTAAATCAGGATCATCAAATTTTATCCATAGCCACACGCATCTTTGCCAACTCAATCTGAGCCCGTAAATCAACTTCATCAAGCAAAGCTGTCAGTTGTGGATCCATGACTCTTTCCCGATGAGCCGCGACAACCGAGGCAATACCAACAACATCACCAACCGTCAGCGTACCGGATAACAGCCGCATGCGCAGGCGATCCAATTCATCAAGCACATTGTCCGCACGCTGACGCATGCGTTTTTGCGCAGCACGCTCAGTAGGATCTTCCGCCCCCTGTACAGCCAGAAGAGAGTCAACTTTTGCAATCGATTGTGCAGCACCCGCAGCACCCGATTCGCCTGTGGCTCCACTTACAAGCGAACCAAAGGATCCATCGCCCGATTCGGCCTTTCCTTTTTTCTTCGCCTGAGAAGCTTTCTGCGTATGTTGGGGACCATCTACTTTCATATCCCAAGTATCCCCCCGATAGGCATCCCCGGTCAAGGCCCAGTAAAGAGACGAGGAAAAATTTGCCGCCTAAGCAGGCAGAAACTTTCTGCACGCGCAGAAAAGCAGAGAGGTCTTCTCACAAATAAAAACCTAACCACTTGTTATAAAACAATAATCTTATCAACAGAAAGTGGCACGAAGTTCGCAACCCCTGTAAGCAGAACACAAAGCCACAGGAAAACATTATGGCAAGATTGATAAAAAAATTACCAGCCACAACACTCATCATGATGATCCTCGTTATCCTCATAGGCGTTTTTACACCCCTGTCCGCTTACGCCAAAACGACACGAATCAAAGATATCGTAGACATTGAAGGCGTGCGCGACAATTTACTTGTGGGATACGGTCTGGTTGTCGGCCTGAACGGCACAGGAGATAGCCTGAACAATTCTCCTTTCACAGAACAAAGCCTGATGGCCATGTTGGACAGGCTGGGCGTCAATGTCCGGGGACAAAATTTAAATACAGGCAATGTTGCTGCTGTAATGATTACAGCAACCCTTCCCCCATTTTCCAACCAAGGATCTCGTATTGACATTAATGTCTCCGCTCTTGGTGATTCAGAAAGTCTTCAGGGCGGAACACTTCTTGTAACACCGCTCATGGGTGCCGATGGTGAAGTCTACGCTGTCGCACAGGGCTCCGTAAATATTGCCGGTTTCTCTGTAGAAGGAGAAGCCGCCACAATCATCAAAAACATCCCCACCGCCGGGCGCATTCCGGAAGGCGCCATCGTTGAACGCGAAATTGACTTCAATCTTGCTGAGCATAATGAGGTCCGGCTATCGCTTCGTAATCCCGACTTTACAACAGCACGCCGTATTGCCCGCGCCATTAATGGCTTTATGTCAGCACCAACAGCAACCGCTGAAAATTCATCCAGTGTCAAACTACAGAAACCACAGGGTTTTAAAGGCACCATCGTTGATCTGATTACGGACATCGAACAACTACCTATACAACCCGACCAAGTTGCCCGCGTCGTTATTGATGAACGCTCCGGCATCATCGTTATGGGTTCGGACGTCAGAATTAGCACCGTTGCCATCGCGCAGGGCAATCTGACAATAAAAATTACCGAAACGCCACAGGTGTCACAGCCCAACCCCTTCTCGGCACAAGGCCAAACAGTCGTCGTGCCACGCACTGACATTCAGGTTAATCAGGGCGATGACGTACGCCTCGGTGTTCTTGAAACAGGCGTCACGATGCAGGACCTCGTGACGGGCCTGAACAGAATGGGCGTATCACCGCGCGATACCATTACGATTTTACAAGCCATCAAGGCATCCGGTGCCCTGCAGGCCAAAATAGAAACAATGTAGAGAGAAAAAACAAGGATCATAAGACATGATTGAGACACTGACATCAGGAACAGAAATAGCGATGATACGGGCTTCACAGCCCCATGCAACGCAGGCCGCGGAAAAACTGCAACAATCCGCCGGGGCCATTAAAAATATGGCGGAGATAGAAGAAGCCGCCAAGGAATTCGAAGCCGTATTCATGGCCGAAATGCTTAAACCCATGTTCGCAGGAATGAGTCCCGACCCCACTTTTGGCGGCGGGCACGCAGAAGAAATATTCCAAGGCATGATGCTACAGGAATACGGAAATGTCATGGCCGAAAAAGGCGGGGTTGGCCTTGCCAAACATGTCAAAGCGGAACTAATCCGCATACAGGAGGAAGTGCAAAATGGAAACAAGTAACACCACATATCAGGAACAGAACGAAAGAAACTACCCTCCTGCTCCTCCGTCCATTCTGCCGCAAAACCCTCAACAGGCTATGCAGGAAATGATGGAAACAATTGATGCTCTACGCTCAATTTACGTGGAAGAAAATGACGCTCTTGAGGCTGTTGATACAGAAAAATTTATGTCTCTTCAGGAAAAAAAGATAAATGCGGCCCGCGACTATCAAAACAGCGTAGAGCAAATCATACATAGAAAAGATGAGTTTCAAAATACATCACCTTCTCTGCATGAAAAACTACAGAAAATGCAGGCAGAATTTACAGAAATCACCGGTAAAAACCTGAAAAATCTGGATCGAATGCAAAAAGGCTTAAGACGCCTGAATGACCGCGTTATGCATGCGGCCCGCAGAGCCGTTCAGAGCGAAAGCGTTAATTATGGCGCCACAGGCAATATCAACAAAAATGAACGCAGCGTGTCTATCGGCGTAAATGAATCCGCGTAAGGAAAACAAAGATGAGCATAAATATATTTTTTACACAGCAGACCACACCGGGAAATGCCGGTAATCCAGTCCAGACTGCTCTCGGGAGTTCGTCCGGCACAGGACTATTTGCTGCGGTTCCGGGTTCTAATTTTATGGACCTGATTTTTGCCCGTCTCAAGGCCGGACAAACAGAAACCCCCTCCCCTGAAACAACGCAAGACACAGGGGAGACACTGCTTCAAACAGGGACAATAGTTGCAACCGGCAACCCTGACTATGCGGGACATATTGAGCCGCTGCCTCTTGCTTCTCTTCCTCCCACTTCTGTTGAAGCAGGGCCCCTTACTCTGGAAGGTGCACCACCGGTACTCATATCAGATGTCGGACCAGAAACTCCTGTGACTCCAGGGCTTCTGAAAATTGAAGACCCGGTACTAACCGAAAAAATACAGAAAAAATTCCATGATTTTCTTTCCTCTTTCCTGCATGGGTTACCACAGGAAAACAAACCGCCCGTTATTTCATCCGGTCTTCTCACGCCGGAACAACATCATCAAATGCTACAATTTGCTCCTCTTGCAGATCTTGCAGAAAACCCGCCACCAGCCTTAATCGCTACTGGCATAACTCTGGAGGATATTCGAAATTTTATTGATGATCTGGTAAAGCAAGTAACCGGAGGCGAAGTTTTCCTTATTGGTACAGTCCGTATTCTACCCCCACAAGCCAAACAAGGTGTTATTTTCCAACCGCGCGCTTTAATTTTACCGGCGCAAAAAACACCTCCCACAACCGAAAACATAGCAGCCAACACAACCGCGAATACGCCAGAAAGCCCGGAAAGCTCGGAAAGTAATACTAGCAGCAACAAAGGCACCGGCAATAACAACATAGCGGCCCGTCTTAATGCCCTAATTAACGGCACAGAAAACGGCCTGTCTCTGGAAGATGCCTTTGGTGGTAAAAATGGTGATTTTAGTGAAGTCCTCAAAATTCTGGAACAAGCACGAAAAACGACGACACCCACAAACAACAAGACCCCGACAACAAATAAAGAGCTTGCCGCGCTCAAGAGTACCGTAAGCGCCGGCTTAAGCACCGTACCGACACAAACACCGCCAGGATTGAGCAATCTATTTTCCAGCGCAGCTTTTCAAGATATCTTCCCCGAGGGACTGGACTGGACAAACAGCAGCGCGGGGCCGTCTTTAAGCCTGAACGGTACGGCAAACATGACCAGTCTGCTGGCCCATACCAGTCAGGCCGGACAACCTCATCCCGCGACACAAATGGTCGCCGCCACAATCAGCCGCGCCGTTTCACAAGGCGACACAAAGAACATAACCGTCAAATTGAACCCGCCGGAACTTGGAAAGGTCGAAGTCCGTTTTGAATTCTCTGAACATAAGCCCGTCCGGGCCGTTGTTATCGCAGAAAAGCCGGAAACTTACATGATGCTACAGCGTGATGCCCATGTTCTGGAACGCGCATTGCAGGAAAGCGGGCTGGACACGGACGGAAACTCCATAAGTTTTGAACTATCACAGGATGGCAGCGCCTTTAACCACGATAATGACGGTAAGGGCAATCATAACGGAAGCGAAAACGCCCGTTCTCATGGCAACGGCGACAATCCGGAAGATGACGGCATGGAAATTATTGAAACAACGATGAACTGGCAGGTCAACCCGCAAACCGGGCACATGCATTACAACGTTCTGGTCTGATAAAAGGAGACGAAGAAAATGACTTCCGATATAACATTAAGCGGCGCCGTTCAACAGGCCCAGAAGACCGAACAACAAGGTCTGAAACTGACAGAAGATTTTGATCAGTTTTTAACCCTGCTTACAACACAGCTTCAAAATCAGGACCCACTCGACCCCATGGACTCCTCGGAGTTCACAAACCAGATCGTGCAGTTCAGTCAGGTTGAACAGCAGATTAATATGAACCAGAAAATAAGCGATCTGGTCAGCCTCGAACTGGCAAACAGCTCCAGCGTCGCCCTTGGTTATGTTGGGCTGGATGTCAGCTATCAAAGTGCTGAATTGAATTTTGATGGTGAAGCACCGGTTACAGTCTCCTATGCACTGGAGAAGGATGCTCTCAGCGCCACCATCAATATTGTCGATGAAACCGGCGCTGTTGTCTTTACGGCGGATGTGCCGAGAGAAACAGGCGCGCATGAATTTGTCTGGGACGGTTCCCATCAGGGCGGTGGATTCGTTGAACCGGGCACATATGCCGTTAATGTCGACGCCTTCGACAAGGACAACAAATTTATTGACAATACAACGGTCGTCACAGGGCGGGTCCGCGGTATTGAAACGCAAAACGGACTGGTCTTCCTTTTGATCGGTGAACGCGCCGTGGGTTTGAACACGATTGTAAATGCCGTCACACCACCGCCACCTAAAGAAGAAGTGGCAACAGATACAGATGCACCGACACCGCCTACACCGCCGCCTACACCGACAGGAGGCGCATAACAATGAGTTTATTTGGATCTTTGGTAACGGCTAGCTCAGGGATAAACGCTCAATCCAAGTCTACAGCCATTATTGCCAATAACATCGCCAATGTCACAACGACCGGCTTCAAGCGCTCAGAAGCTGCCTTCTTTGATATGGTAACATCGGAAAGCGAGCTGAAAGGCAGTGCGGCTTCCGGCGCCGTCACGGTAAACCGCGTCCAGCGCGTTGACCAACAAGGGCAAATACAAGAGACGGGCTTCCTGAGTAATGTCTCCATAACCGGCAATGGCTTCTTCCCGGTTAAACAATCAGCAAACCCGGCAGAAGAATTTCTCTATACACGTAACGGTACATTTGATGCCGCGATTTTCAGCCCCACAGAAGACGTGCTTCGTAATGACGCCGGTTTCTTTCTCTATGCGTGGCCGATTGATTCCAACGGCAACATCCCCGGAAATAGCCTGGCCTCTCTGGTCCCGGCAGATGTCAGTATTGTCGAGACCACAAGTAGACCGACAACCATGATAGAAACGGCGATTAATCTTAATGCCAACCAACAAATTATTAATCCACACAGCTTGACTCCCCCTCAGCAATTGCCCGTATCCCAGCAAAGCATTAACGGCGTACCGGACCCCAGTCAGCCCGCAGATTTTTCGCGCAGCCTTACTGTTTTTGACAATCTGGGCGCGAGCCGGGAACTCGTTTTTGAATTCCGCAGGGTGATCGGACCCATGGCGCATTTTTCATCCAATACCAACACTGCGTTTAATCAAAGCGATGTTCTGGTCGGCAACCCGGGCGGCGCCATAGTCGGCGATATCCTCGAGCTTAATGACGGTACCAATCTAAGCAGTGTGATCCTGACAAACGCACCGGCTAATACAGCTCTGGGGCAAGCCAACACGATGCAGGACCTTCTGAGTGCTGTGAACAACTTCACAGATGGTGCCGGAAACAGATTATATGACGCTCAACTGGACAGCACGGGTCAGCTTCTTATACAAGCCACCAACCCTGCCGTTACAGTCGATATAAGCAATAGTACACCCAGCATTCTTAATGATTTCAATTTTATTCCAGACCCGTCAAGCGGCACGCTGGTCTTTAATCCGGATGCCTCCCTGACAGCACCGGGCGCGGCCAACCCGCAACAAAACAACTTCCCGGCTTTTGGGAACCTGACAAACCCAAGCACGCAAAATTGGTGGGAAATGAGAGTTCTGACACCGCCCGACTCTTCTATTACCAACCCCCTCGACCCCCTGTTCGGACAGAGTATTGAAATCAGCAAGGGCCTGATTAACTTTGATGGCAATGGCCGGCTGAACGCAGCAACATCCCTTGATGCCAGCGGCAATGTTGTCATCAATGGCGACCTGACTCTCCCCACCGTCAGTTTTGACGCCAGCACACCAACGGAAGACACAAGCATCACTCTTGATATGAGTCAGTTCAGCCAGTTTGCAGGCACCTTTAATGTGTCCTTTACCGAACAAAACGGTGCGCCACTTGGCGAACGAACCAACGTAGAAATCACACGGGATGGCACGATTGTCGCCCTGTTTTCCAACGGGGTGAGGGCCGAACTTTACAAAATACCGCTGGTGAATTTTAACAACGCCAACGGCTTGCAGGAAATTTCCGGAACAGCCTACGCCGAAAGTGCGGAGTCAGGCATAGCGGAAGTACTCGAAATCGGCAGCAACATGGGTGAAGGCTTTTTAAACGGAGCCAGTATTGAAGCCTCCAATGTCGATATCGCTAACGAATTTGCGCATCTGATTGTCAGTCAGCGCGCTTTTACCATGAGTTCTCAACTTATGAATACCGTTGACGAAATGACAGAAAGGCTGGGGCAACTCAGTCGATAGAAAGAAAAAGTTAACAACCACGAGTTCAACACGAAGAAGAAAAGGAGAGTTACTATGAGTTTATTTGGATCACTATTTACCGGCGTATCGGGATTGGGTGCTCAATCCCAGGCCACCGCCATGATCGCGAATAATATCGCTAACATCAACACGACCGGCTTTAAAAGGTCAGAAGCCTCGTTCTTCAGCCTTGTCACAACCGAAGGCCGGTCATCCAAGTTCTCACCAGGCACGGTTTCCGTGAACCGGGTGCAGCGCGTGGATCAACAAGGACCAATTCAACAAACAGCCTCCACCACAGATGTCGCTATATCGGGCAATGGACTGCTCGCCGTTAAACGGGATCCAGATGCCACGAACCAACTGGAATTCCTCTATACCCGTAGCGGATCTTTTAGTGAAGACAAAGAAGGCAATCTACGGAACACAGCCGGCTTTCTTGTCTATGGCGTAGCCGTTGATTCAATAACGGGCGTCGCGCCTGCTGTCAGTGACGTCACACAGCTTGTCCCTGTTAATGTCGGCTCCACATCAACCGGCAACACAAGACCGACAACGGCCATTGAGTTATCATTGAACCTGAACGCCTCATCGGTAGACAACACTTTGGGAGCTATTGACCCGAGCACGAGCACAACCGCTCCCGATTTTTCGAGAACGATTACCGTGTTTGACAGTCTTGGTGGCGCACAGCCTTTGACGCTGGAATTTACAAAAACGTATGGCCCGCAGGCAACCGCAGCCGGCAATGTATCCGGCTTGTTGGCCTCCAATAACCTGATCACGGACTTATTAATGACCGTCGGCGACCAATTCAATGTGGGCATTGACGGCGGGCCGACACTGCGCACCTACCAGGTCTCGAACACTATACCTCTGCCTCCTCCTGCCGCCCCCCCCGGTGTCGTAGAGGTCTCAACAGTTGCCGATATTATTAACGACATTAACGCCAATGCCCCCGGTGTCAGTGCCTTTCTAGGGAATGATGGTGAGTTTGTCTTTCAACGTGACAATTTTCAGGGTGGCGCAGCACAAACCGTAGATATTGCTGAGGTTATCCCCGGCACAGCGCTAAGCAGGCTAGGTTTCGTAGGATTCCCTCTTGGGCCTTTTGTGTCCAATGACCTGAATAACGCCACCTACGACAATGGTGGTCCGGCAGATGTGCCGACAATATACGGTGCGGAAGAATTTCCGGCCTTTACCATCCTGCCCGGCGATCCGAACTATAATAGCCGCGGCTGGTGGCAAACACGGATTGTTCATCCGGATGGGACCACGCTTAGTAACGGCCTCATCAATTTCAACGGCGATGGCTCCCTGAATGCTCAATCCTCCGGCAACCCTTCCGCAACTGACATTAACCTGACCGGCGTTGTCCTGAAAGCCGGAGCCGCACCGCAAAATATTGATATAGACATCAATAACTTCAGCCAGTTTTCGGGCAGCTTTAATGTGAACTTCACAGACCAGAACGGGGCCGCTCTCGGCCTGCGGACCGGTCTGGAAATCACGCGGGATGGCCTTGTCGTCGCCCGGTTCTCCAACGGTTCCACAACGGATCTTTTCAAAATACCGCTCATAAAATTCAATAATGTGAACGGTCTGAGCGAAGTCTCCGGTACGGCTTATGTGGAAAGTTCGGAATCAGGCTCCACAAACGCTAACTTTGCCGGTGAAGGCGGAGCCGGGTTCTTTGAACCCTCAACCGTTGAATCATCGAATGTCGATCTGGCCGAAGAATTTGCCAAACTGATCGTCAGCCAACGGGCTTTCACATCCAACACGCGGATCATTAATACCGTTGACAGCATGACCGAAGATTTGCTGCGGATTATCTAATGAAGCAGTAACGACACACTATTAGTAAGACTGCGCACCTTGTTCCAGAAAGGAACTATCTGACGCAGCACCGGGGCGCGGCACATGTGGGAAGAATCTCACCCGCCGCGCCCTTTTCTATTCCACGCTATTGTGTGAAACTACAGAGACAGGACAACAAAGGATAAGTTCCATGAACCGCAAACAAAGACGCGCCCAAGGCCCGCAGGCAAAGCCGACTGAAGATTTAGGGCGCTCCTTTACGGAAGGTATGAAGCTCTACCGTGCAAAATCTTTCACGCAAGCCGAAAAAATATTCAAAAATATTGTCCAGAAAGCCCCGCACCACGCAGACTCTCAACATATTCTGGGGAGCATCTATCTGGGCAAGGGACAAGCGGCCAAAGCACTCGTCCCCCTTAAAGCGGCTCTAGACCTGCAACCGGACAATGCCGAATATTACAACAGCCTTGGCAAAGCCCTGAAAGACAACAAAAAATTCGATAAAGCTATTGAATGCTTCACGCGCGCGCTCGACTTACAATCCGATTACGCCGATGCGCATTTTTCCATTGTGACACTGAAACAAAAAAACCCGGATATTGATATCGACCTGAAAGACCTCAACAAAAAATATGCCTCCCCGGAACTGGCAGAGGCTTACAAAACCATTGGCCAGATTTTAAGGAGCAAGGACAAATACAAAGAATCCATTGCCAGCTTCATACAAGCCACACAGTTACAGCCGGATGATGCCGAAGCATTTTCCTATCTGGCTTTGGCGCATCTGGTCAATAACGAAACTGCTGATGCCCTGTTCTCTATCAAAAAGGCTATACAAAAGGACCCGGACAACCCGGAATATAAAATCTATCTCTCCTATATATTGTCGAACAACAGGCTGACCCAGTTTGATCCTGACCTCAAGGCCCTCATAGAAGAGGTTCTGGCCCACAAGAATGTCAGCCTACAGCTTTTCACAAGCGCGTGGTTTTCGCACCTGCTGATAGACCCTGAATTTTCAGCTATTAATGACGCTCTGGCCCTTGATAATTACGACGCGTTTGAAAAATGGATAAGCGCCCTTCCCGACTTAACTTTCCTGAACGAACCCTATCTTCTGAACGGCCTGAAAAAGCTTCTTATTCCTCACCGGGAACTGGAACGCTTCTTCACCTTTTGCAGACGTCACCTTTTAAACAGCGCAGACACAACGCCTCTCCTGCCCTTTCTCACGGCCCTTGCCGAGCATTCTTTCCTGAATGAATATGTTTTCCACGAAACGACTGAGGAAAAAGAACAGGTCGCCGCGCTTGAAAAAGATATCCGGGAGAATTTCACGTCTTTTGACGATGCGGAACTGATCCGCAAAACGGCCCTTCTCTCCTGCTACAAAGCGCTGTTTGAATGGATGGACGACAATACGGATTTGCAGGATCGCTGCCGCGCCATAGACGATAAAAACTTCCAAAGCGTCTTTACGATCCAGATGGAAGAACCGCTGGAGGAACGCGCCATAAAAGAAAACATCGAACATATTGGAGAGATCGAAAATAAAATCTCGCAGGCCGTGCGCGAACAATATGAGGAAAACCCCTATCCGCGCTGGAATGCGATTAAAACGGTCAAGACCACGATGAACGACAATGACTTTCTGGCCAACAGGACAAATGCCCGTTACAAAATCCTCCTCCCCGGCTGTGGTACAGGTCAGCAATCCATACAGAACTGCGTCACTTTCCCGGATTCCGACATACTGGCCGTCGATCTCAGCCAATCCAGCCTCGCCTATGCCATACGCAAAACCAAAGAATACGGCTTTGACAATATCACTTATAAACATGCCGATATTTTGCAACTCAACACACTCGACCGGCAGTTTGACATTATAGAGTGCACGGGCGTCATTCATCATATGGAAGACCCCATGGCCGGGTGGCGCGTCCTCACAGACCTTCTCAGACCCGGCGGTTACATGAAACTCGGCTTGTATAGTGAAATCGCCCGGCAAGGCATTGTGACAGCCCGTGAACTCATCGCCGATATGGGGCTGGGTAACACAGCAGATGATATCCGCAAGGGCCGGGCACTTATAAAAGACCATCCCGATCAGAAAGCTTTAAGCACAATTTTCCTGAGCAGTGATTTTTACTCTCTCTCCATGTGCCGTGATCTGGTTTTTCATGTGCAGGAGCACCGCTTTACCATCCCCCAAATTCAGGACTGCCTGAAAGAACTGGGCCTGCAATTCCAGAGCTTCAGCCTCTCCAATGCCCAGGTCAGTCACGGATACAAAAAAATGTTCCCCGATGATGCCGACGGGAACAACCTCAATAACTGGCATCAATATGAAGAAGCAAACCCAACGACCTTCGCCAAAATGTACCAGTTCTGGATGCATAAACCGGGGTGAGGTAGCTTCCCCCTCCCCGTCATTCCGGCGCAAGCCGGAATCCATTCATAAACTTGCGCGGTGGGGATAAATGGACCCCGGTCTTCACCGGGGTGACGGAATGAAAGGACGAGGTGACGGAATTAAAAGGGCAGAACAACGAAAAGAAAGAAAAAACAGGCGATTCACAACTTTTATGGCGTAAAAACGAGTTTCTTTAAACTTTTGTTAAGGAGTATGATAGTATCCTGAAACTAGCCGGGAGAACTCCGGCTATTCTATACATAGGAAACCCTAGGAAAGGAGATCCACTATGACTTCCGACGTTGTACTAACCGCAGCATTGCGGAATAACCTTCTCAGCCTCCAAGGAACGCAGACCCTTATTGACAGGGCTCAATTGCGTCTCGCCACAGGCCTGAAGGTCAACTCTGCCCTCGATAATCCACAAAACTTCTTCGCTTCTGAAGCCCTTAAAAACCGGGCCTCGGATTTGACACGTTTGCTGGATGGCGTAGGGCAAAATATTCAGGTGATTAAAGCCGCCGATAACGGTGTCTCTGCTTTGACAAAATTGGTTGAGCAAGCTGACTCTGTTGCTCAGAACGCACTTGACGCTCTGGCTCAGGGCTCTTCCGAGGCTCGTGCAACGGGTGATAAAAACCTGTCTGGTATTACAGACATTACCAGCCTGTCAGGTGTAACAACCACGGATACCATTAACTTTACGGTCATTAATCCGACGACTGATCTGCCTGTAACTCTTAACAATGCAGGCGTTGTCACGCTGACCGCAGGAGACTCCATTGAACAGATTGTTACGCAAATTAACGACCTGAACGATGACCCTTCAATTTCAGCACCGGTTATTGAGGCCAGCATTGACGCCGACGGCCAATTGGAAGTCCGGACTCAGAATGGCGGAAGCCTCCGTGTTGACTTTGTTACGGCAGCAGTACCAACTGACAACGCCGCTAATCTGGCTCTGGCCGAAGCCTTTGGCTTTGGTACCGTTGCCAGAATTGTTGAAGATGGCGGCGGGAACCAAAATGTTGAGTTTACCGCCTCGGCAGATACAGTTCTTCGTTCTGTTGAACTCTTCGCCATTGACGGTGCCGGCACAACAAGAGCCAGCAGAAGTGACGTGCTGTTTGATGGGGCATTACCTGCAACCTCGCAAAGTCTAGAAAACGATGCCGGTACGGAATTGTTCGGTGGCCTTGATAACGCAGCCGACCAGTTCACTGTCTCGATAGACGGTGGAACGACAGTGAGCATTGGTCTAAACGGCGTAACGATTCAGGGACTTATTGATACGATCAATAATGATGCCAGTATCAATACGCTAGTTGAAGCTGACTTTGACGATGCCACAAGCCAGATCACGATCCGGTCTCTTGATGCCACGGTGCAGGATATCACCATTGGCATTGCCGGTGACACGGCTGGTGACTTTGCCAACTTTGGCTTTGGTGTTACAAACCTGACAGTTGGTGCCGGTCCTGATCCACAACAGGAAACGATCCGTTTCGGTGCCGGTGCGGCCAGACTAGCTGAGCTGGAAGGTGAGTTCGATAATATCCGGACTCAGATCGACCAGCTTGTCACCAATGGCGATACCGGTTTCCGGGGTACGAACCTGCTGAATGGAGATGATCTTAGTACATTCTTCAATGAAAGCCGGACGAGTTCCCTTGTCACCAATGGCGTCACCTTCAACGCCTCAGGCCTTGGCCTTAACGCTGCCGATTTTGCCGACGGCGCTTCGGTCAGTACGGCTCTGGCGGATACGCGGGCGGCACTGGACTCTGTGCGGAACTTCGGTACCACACTGGCCAATGATCTGGCGATTATCCAGACCCGTGAAGTGTTTACCAAATCTACGGTGAACACGCTGGTAGAAGGCTCCGACAAACTTACGATTGCCGACCAAAACGAAGAAGGCGCACAGTTGCTTGCTCTGCAAACCAGGCAGCAATTGGGTGTTACATCTTTGGCTCTGGCTTCGCAGTCACAACAATCCATCCTCCGTCTGTTCTAATTCTTGTTATAACAGATACGGGACTAAAAAATCGAACCGGCGGGGAGAACTCCGCCGGTTCTTTTTTATAGTCATTTCCACATAAAACAGTCATACCCGCCTTGTGCGGGTATCCGGCAATAAGCAGCACGAAGCAAAGCCTTTCTCATAACCAGACCCCTGCCGTTTTTATCCTGCTATCGCAGGATCGCGGGGGTGACAAGATTAGTGTTGGCACATCACGTTTTTCTTTATTCCTTCTTAAGCCCGTTTGATGTACAATAGGGGTAAGGAGCACAGGCAGAAGCCGAACAACAAGGAGAGAAACTCATGGCCCTTATTATCGATCTCAAACCAGGTGAAAAAGTTCTTATAGGCGAGGCGGTTGTTATTAATGACAATCAGCGCACGCGTCTTCATATATCCGGCGACGCGCCTATTCTGCGTGAAAAGGATGTCATGAAAGAAGAAGATGCCGATACACCCTGCAAAAAGATTTATTTTCTTGTGCAATGCATGTATCTGGCCCGTGCACCCAAAATTTACTTCGAAAAGTTTTTTCATCTGATTAAAGAAATTCAGGACGCTGCACCGACAAGTACGCTGTTTTTCATGAAAATTAATGATATGATTCTGGAAGGCTCTTACTACAAAGCCCTGAAAGAATCCAAAGAACTCCTGAAACACGAAGAAGAACTGATCGCCAATGTCACACAATAAAACTAATCCGCCGACAAACCCGCATGCCAATGCTGCCGGGGCCTATGATCAACATGCGCAGGCTCATACGCCGGACCAGCGTGAGGTAGAGGCCCGTGTCCTTCTCAAGGCGGCCAAGGCTTT
>JAJFGQ010000025.1 GCA_021776075.1 Alphaproteobacteria bacterium
CCATTTTGCAGGGCAGAAAGTGCGGTATCAAAATCAAAGTTTTCTGTGTTTCTAGACATGTATCATTTCCTTTTTGTAACATATTAACGAAATGACACAGAATTTCTAACGCTACCGGTAGGATTGCCATAAAATCACCTCGAAGCCATCAGGACTATTTTCCTGCCTCAAGAAACAACTATTTGAAGATGATTGTACTGTCGTGACATCTATCTATCAAAACCCCATAGGAATTTTATGGGAACAATGTGACTATTTAATAACTACTTAATGTAAACTGAATGGATATCTTTTTTAATTATTTGAGAGCATGTAGAGACCGATAAATAATAGTTATGTAAAATGTATATGTATTATTAAAGTTATCGGATGCGGTTTGATTTGATAGTGGTTTTGCCCGATATATCCACCACAGGAAATACTACGAATACTTATCTTCTCAGAGGCAATAACCAAAGCTTCATGTCGTGATCGGGTGTTTACGCTCCATGCTAAGCCGTGATTTGTGGTGCAGGGCAAATGACACAGCTACTATTACAGTCGTTTCCGCACTTGGCCTTATATATTATATAGGGTGAATGTAACTCGCCTGACACTGCTATTCCAGCTTTCACAAAATATTTTTTCCGTTTTAGTCAAATCCGTTTCTAACTTCAACCGAAACTGATTTGAAAAACCACATTTCGAAACAATATGTATCGTGAAGTGTCGTTAATCAAAACCAATATCTTCTGGAAGCAGGGTAATACCTTCGGCAAGATCGGTTACAACATCCGGAAGGTGACCAAAATTCTTTTCCTTCAATACATAGCAGGTCAGTCCATAGACGCTGTATATTTTTTCAAACCATGTGCCGTCTTCATTGTCTTTTGGCCGTTCGCAACGATAATAAGGTTTCCCATTATCACCTATGATAGCCGTTTTTTCCCAGAGTGAGGCTATTCCGCCTTTCATGCTTTTGACAATTTCATCACCGAAGCAAACATGAAAATGAAGATACCCACCGGCGCTTTCTTTTTCCATGATGACCAGACGAGGGATTTCCGAAGTGTTCGTCCATATTTTAGATTCTTGAACCCTTTTATAGTACCGCCATGTTTCAGTTAATTCCTTCATAAATGCTATAAATGCCTGTGCCGCTTGTTCTTTTGTAGTGCCCTTTTTGAAACCCAGAACCAAATGCCACCGCCATTTATATTTGTAGTCTGTACGAGCCAACCATTCAATAAACTTCAATTCAACATCCGTTAAATAACCCGGTTCGGCAGGCGTTTCGTACATGATCTTTTCTTTTATCTTTTTAAAGGCTCTCTGGATGGGTTTGTTATTTGTATAATTCTTGCCAGCATGGTGCGGATACATGTCTTCATATTTTTTGGCAATTATATTCGTATAGTTTTTAAATCCGCCTTGGCGACCTATAATTGGGGCATTAGACCGATCCCACATAGATTCACGCATTAACTCAATAAAGGAATCTGAATCAATCTGGTTACTGTCCGGTTTCGGTGGCTTTTTCTGGGTTATCTTTCCGGTGGCCAAATATTCCCTTAAATGCTTGCGTCTTACGGTCACTATAAAAGCAGTATTAGGCGATGAAATCTTAGATGCAGGAGCATCTAACATGTAGTTCCGTTCGAAGTGCTTGTGGTCGAACGGGTTGAAGGTGGGTGCTTTTTCACCGTCCAGAGATTGAAGTATAAACCGCTTGGGGTTGTTGGCTGCGGCCAGATAATCAATAAGGATGTGATATGAACCATAGAGCAGTCTGATTTGATCCGGCGTGATTTTAAAAGCATCTTCACCGGGATATGTCTCAAATACGTCTGCTTTTACTAACAAATTATCCGCGAACAGGGGGTGACGAACGTATTCATCCACACCGGACAGCGCCATGGCATGATGTGGGGGGCGTATTCCGGTTTCATTGGCCCTGAAGTGATGAAGATAATCTTCGGCATCATTTGCAGCCTGAAGACATTCCGCTTCAAAGTCTTCCTTATAGATCAAGAATGGCAGTCTGTGAGTTATAACGTCGGGATAACTCCAAACACCAGTATTACGGTGCGTCCCAGCTAATGCGTTAACCAAATCATTATGCCATGGTATTCCGGCTAAATCGTTAACCCGGTCATCATTACGCCACGGCACGTCCCGGTTTTCGGACCTGCTTTGACCGACGATACACAAGGCTTCAATAAATGAAATGTCTGTGGTCTGATTCATAACAAATACTTTCTATTATAATCCCATAGGGGCGATTGTAGACCGTTAAGAACACGGGCCAAAGCAAAAAAAGGGGGCTCACAGCCATTTCTTGATGGCATTGATATCAATATCGAAATTAATTCTTGCGATAACATCTTTACGCTTTGCCAGAATATAAGATGATTTATAGTTTTCGTGGTCGTCTTTACGATGGGTTGTATGTCCGGTTATTTCACGAAGAACCTTGTCATCAAAATCATTTTGATGGCCATGATTTATAAGGGTATGACGAAATGAATGGAAATTCTTTCTTTCATTGTCAGCTTGGATAATTCCACATTTATCTTTATATCCATCCTTATATTTCCTTGTTTTTTTTCCACCCTTATCCTTTTTACCGTAAACCAATTCTCCATTGAACCAGCGTGAAACCTTTCTTCCCCAACTCCCATCTGAAGCAGGAATTTCCCGCGGGAATAGCCGTGTTTCTCCTGCCTCTTTTAATTGATTGACATAAACTAATAACCCGAGATCAATTAAACTATCGTGTACCGGGGTTACTCTGGCTGAATATTTGTTTTTTAAACGCTTGTCACCGCCGGGTTTAAACTCAATCACCCATGTCTTGCATTCGTTGTCATAGTTAACGTCATCCAGGTTAAGCTGACAAATTTCACCTTCTCTGGCTCCGGTGAATAAACCAATGAGTGGTGCCCAATGCCGTTCTGGGTATTCCATTAGTAACCCGTCACGATAATCATCTGTTTCAAATAACTTTTTTAAGTCTTCCGCAGGAAATCTGTTTTCTTTTTCTTCCTGATTTTTTGCTAGTTCGGACAGTTCTTCTAAAACA
The DNA here is from genome assembly GCA_021776075.1 of Alphaproteobacteria bacterium. Taxonomy (GTDB): domain Bacteria; phylum Pseudomonadota; class Alphaproteobacteria; order Micavibrionales; family Micavibrionaceae; genus JAJFGQ01. Next base: position 3,062 of record JAJFGQ010000025.1, read on the forward strand.
TTCCCCATGTTATGGTCAGTGTAAGCTTTTTTAGACAGCCATGTTAAAAAACCTCTGACGACGTTCACATAATCAACAATGGTCTTGGGATCGAGGGTTTTGTCCCCATCTTTATTGGTTATGGTAATAATTTTATCTATCGGTTTTCGGTTTTCCAGTTTGCATATACCACCGTTAAAATATTTCTTTGTCAGATTCATTCGAATGGGAAGGTCACAAATCAGGTCTCCAAATTTGTCTCTAACCATAGGCTCTGTAAGGTCATGAACATATGGGTCACCGAGCATTTGAATGAATAGCGTAATATGCGCTTTGAATGTCTTCGCTGTCTTCTTGGTCCACGTTTTGGATTTTTTTGCATTTACCTTCATGTATTTGTCTAGAAGGGTAGATAGCTTTTCTGGGACTTCTTTGGCTGATTGTGGCACCGCTGATGTATGAGGTGCCGGGTTTAATTGTTGATGTGCCGCTTGTTTCTCTTGTTTTTCGCGTAACGCTTTCCGGTCCTGATAATAGTTAATGGCTTTTTTATCAAACTCAGTCCAGTCTTCTTGGAACTCGTCTATGGCTTGCAGATCATCTTGATCAATTTTTCCGAGTTCATGAAAATGATGTTTTCCAAGGCTGTAAAGCTTTTCAAACCTTTCTGCAGAAGCCTCTATTTCTTCGTTTGTGTTGTCACTCATAATTTCTACCCACCATATTCTGGCTATTTTTAATGCTTCACGACGGTTGCCTGTGCGCGTGGATCGCCGGATAAGTCCCTGTTTTCCGCCGTTATTATGCACAGAATCGGATGGGATACGAGTCTGGAAGTAATAAATTCCGTTACGAGTCATTAGATAGGCCGGTGATCCGTCAGTCATTGTGTAACCCATTGAGTAACACTGCATAGTCTGTACTATCATAAGAATCTACGGTTAACATATTGACTTATAAGGAAAAACTGAGTGTCGTGGCGGAGAGTGAGGGATTCGAACCCTCGGTACGCTTGCGCGTACAACGGTTTTCGAGACCGCCCCATTCAACCACTCTGGCAACTCTCCTGCGATTACGGGTAATTGTGTAGCAGAGTAGCTGTTATTTGTCGATATGTCCGCCACCATTTTTATCTTAACATAATCAAAGAAATTATGTTAAGAAACGCGCATTGTTTAATATTAAGAGAGTCAGGAAATCGTTATGAAGATAGAGTGCAGTGCTTTTATTGACAACGTTGTGGATTGCGGAGAGCATTTTAAAATCGCAACCTGTGTTGGACCGGAGACAATGGAACTCAAAGTTCAAAAGCAAGAGGGGCTTTGTATAAAACAGGGTGATGGCATGAAGGGGGTTCTTGATATTCAGGAAACAGGCATCAGTGTCGATAAAAACATCGAGCTTTGGCGCAACAATAAACTCTATGCGAAGGCGACGCTGGTTTAGGCACGTCTTAACGTGCTGTCGGCGTTGGTGGATATGGATATTTGCGCAAGTTTATCCAATAAGCAGCAAGGCCGCGTAGGGAACAATATTAAACATGATCAGGACAATTTTGAATAACCCCATAAACGCGTAGATAGCAACGTTGAAAGCTTCGCGGGAAATGGGAAACCATTTGCTTTGTACACGATATACAAAATCAGGCGCAAACATAACCATTGTCGCCGAGAGGACAAACAGGAGCCCGTTTATGATTGTGCACCACATAAAAAAGTCTGTTACGATTTGAATATCCATGATGTTTTTCCTGACTTTTTTACGTTATTTGTTTTTTACAAATTGAGCTTCCGCAAACGTTCTGCCGTTGTTTGATCGACGGGCATGATGGCGTAATGTTTTGTGCTGTCAATACCGCCATGGCCAATGCCGCTTTTATAATAATGATGTGTTGCTGTGATGGCACTTTCCGGGGCATCTTGTAAAGTATCAATATGGGCCACTTCATAGAACCGGGACGTCAGCTCGCCTTTTTTCCTGACAACAATAAAGCGCTCTTCGTCCGAACTCATGCTGCGACCATAAGGCGTAGCGCCCTGCGCCAGACTGCCGAGTAAATCTTTTGCACATTGTTCACGGTTATGGTGGATATTTATACGGTGAGTTGGCGCTTCCTCATCTGTTGTCCCATCAGAAAAAATATTGTGGACGCAGGATTCCGTGAGCCTCATTTCAATGCCACCGTCCCATTCTGTGTAGCCTCTCAGGGCAATGTCGCCAAATATTTCACGAATGGATTTTTCGGCGTCGCTGACCTGTGATCTGGTCCATATTTGTTTTTTTTCGGTCAGGGTGTCATAGGCGATGACAGTAGCGAGCAGAACAGGTGCAACTGATACGCCGAGCAGTGGGCCTAAGAAAGGATCAAGTACAGGACCTAATATGGGCGGCGTTATAGCCCTCGCAAGTTCTGTCCCAGCGTCAAGGCAGTCCTCCCGAAATTCTTTAAATTTACCAGCCATAACTTTAGACTCCTATCAGTTATACATATTGAAAAATTTAATCAGACTGATGGTTAACATAATATTTTTGCTTTTGTCAAACTTTATAGGGACTTCAACTCATACAACGCTTCAAGCGCTTCCCGTGGGGTGAGTGCATCCGGGTTGATGGTGGCGAGTTTTTCAGCGAGAGGGGACGGTGTGTAATTGTCCTGTTCCTGATCGGCCATGGCGCTGAAAAGCGGTAAGTCGTCGGCCAGTTTTGCCAGCGTGCCGGATTGCTCGCTCTTTTGCAGCCTGTCGAGAACAATGCGGGCGCGTTTAATGACGGCGGGGGGCAGTCCGGCGAGCTTGGCAACATGGATTCCGTAGGAATGGTCGGCGCTGCCCGGTTGTACCTTGTGCATGAAGACGATGTCACCTTTCCATTCCTTGACCTGAAGGGAATGGCAGGATAAATGCGCAAGCTTGGCTTGCAGGCTGGTCAGTTCGTGGTAATGCGTAGCAAACAAGGCGCGGCTTTTATTGGTTTCATGGAGCTGTTCAACACAGGCCCACGCGATGGATAAGCCATCAAAGGTGGCTGTGCCGCGTCCGATTTCATCAAGGATGACAAGCGAACGATCCGTGGCCTGATTAAGAATAACGGCGGTTTCCACCATTTCCACCATAAAGGTCGAGCGTCCGCTGGCCAGATCATCTGAGGCCCCGACACGGCTGAATAGCCTGTCCACAACACCGATATGAGCGTGTTTTGCCGGAACGTAGCTGCCCATTTGGGCGAGGATGGCGGTGAGCGCGTTCTGGCGCAGGAAGGTCGATTTCCCGGCCATGTTCGGACCGGTCAGGAGCCAGAGAGATTGTTCCTGCTCCAGACGGCAATTATTGGGAACGAAGGCATTGTTGCTTTGTTTTTGCAGGGCCTGTTCAACAACAGGGTGGCGACCGTCTTCAATTGCAAAGGCGAAGCTTTCATCCACCTGCGGACGGGTGTAGTTTTCGTCCATGGCGAGCGTTGCCAGCCCGGCTGTAACATCCAGTGTGGCAAGGGCGCGGGCGTGTTTGCCGATTTCTGCGGACAGGCGGCTTGTTTCATCGACCATCTGCCGGAATAAAGCTTGTTCAATGCCTAGGGTCTTTTCAGAGGCCGAGGTTATGTCGCGTTCCAGTTCTGCCAGTTCCGGCGTCGTAAAGCGAACGGCACTGGCCATGGTCTGGCGGTGAATAAAGGGGTTATCGGGCGTGTTGTCTTCACCCTTGCGGATCATTAATGGATCAGCGTGTTTGGCGGGAACATCAATAAAATAGCCCAATACATTGTTAAAGCTTATTTTTAGTGAGCCTATCCCGGTCATCTTTTGATATTTGGCTTGAAGACCGGCGATCAACCTTTTGCTTTCGCTTTGTAACAGGCGAAGTTTATCAAGTTCCGGGGTGTAACCCTCACGGATAAAGTTGCCATCCCGGTCAAGGGTTGGCAGATCATCCTTTAAAGCCTTTTGCAGACGGTCGGCAAGGGTCTGCACGGCGGGTTGCTGGTGCAATTGTTCTGATATAGCGCGCAGGGTGTTTTTAGACTGGGTCAGGATGGCTCTGATGATTTCGGTCTGTTTCAGCCCATCGCGGATCATGCCCAGATCGCGTGGACCGCCCCGGTCAACGCTCAGGCGGGCCAGAGCCCGTTCCATATCCGGTGTTTTTTTGAGCTCTTCGCGTAAGGTTTCCCGCAGGCGGCCGTTATTCACAAGGCTTTCAACATCATCCAGCCGTTTATGGACGGCGCTGACATCGCGCAGCGGTGCCGACAGACGGGCATGGAGCAGCCGCGCCCCGGCTCCTGTGATTGTCCGGTCAATACAGGAGAGAAGGGAACCGCGCCGCTCTCCCGTCAAGGTGCGGGTCAGTTCCAGATTACGCCGTGTGGCCGCATCAATCTCCATGACCGCGCCGGTGCTCATTTGCTGCGGGCGGGACAAATGGGGCATTTTTCCTTTTTGCGTGCGCTCCACGTAATCAATCAGGGCGCCGGCGGCGGCGATTTCGGCACGGCTGAACCCACCAAAAGAGTCCAGCGTTCCCACACCGAAAACAGTTTCCAGACGTTTTTGGGCGTTCTGGCTATCAAACAAGCTTCCCGGTTGTGTGGTGATCCGTTCCTGCACCGTTGCCAGCGTGTCATATAAAGTGTCTTTTTCCGTGAATTTCTCGGGAATCAGGACCTCACGGGCGTCAATGCGCTCCAATACGGCACTCAAATGCTCCGCTGCAACCGGCTGTACTAAAAACTCACCCGTGGAAAGTTGCAGCCATGAAATACCATATTGTCCAGCAATCTCAGCAATGGCGGCCAAGTAATTGTTTTCACGGGACTCTAGAAGGTTATCCTCAGTCAGCGTGCCCTGCGTGACGATGCGGACGACTTCGCGGTTTACAAGGGCTTTATGGCCGCCCCGTTTTTTGGCTTCTTCCGGTGTTTCGGTCTGGGCACAAATTGCGACTTTAAAACCCGCACGGATAAGCTTGGCAAGGTACGGCTCATAAGAATGAAAGGGAACACCGCACATGGGGATGTCATCACCCTGATTGCGGCCCCGTTTGGTCAGGGTAATGTCGAGAATTTCAGCGGCCTTTACGGCATCATCAAAGAACAGCTCGTAAAAATCGCCCATGCGGTAAAAAAGAAGGCAATCCGGATGACGGTCCTTGATCGCCATGAACTGCCCCATCATAGGGGTATGTCCCTCGGCGATAAAATCCTCCGGCGTTTTCAGTGCTGCTTCTCCCATAGCAAAAAGTCATACGACAAATGCAGGGGAAGGTGAAGGCTTTTTTCTGTTCTTTGACGTTGGTCTATGGCGCCGGTTTATCGTTGTTCCGGTTTTTAAACGCTTCAACAGATGAAATCGAACCTTCGGGTGCCGGGTTTTCATTTTGGTTGGCGCGCATATGCATCACCAGCCTGGTTCTGTCCGGGTCGAACAATATTTTTTTCGCCATGGCAATGACGTCTTCTTTTGTGACGTCTTTGACAGCCTGAATACGTTTGTTCCAGTGATCGAAATCCGCATTTTCTTCTGTGATGAGATAGAAGAGCTGGCTTAGTTCTTCGCCCGCGCTTTTTGGATCTTGTTCATAGGCTTTGACTTTAATTGCCTTTAGTTTTTCGACGGCTTCATCGGTTAAGTTATCGAATATTTTTATGGTTTTTTCGTCTTGTAACCAATCCTCTACTCTTTTTTGCATTTCAACCGGACCGTGCCTGTCGCCCTGAATGACAAAATTAAACGACCATGTTTCTTTTTCATCGTCTCCTGATGGCTGTGGGTAGCTCCAGACGATATAGCCGAGTTGCTGATTTGTCCGCATTTGGAGATAAAAATCGCTTTGCAGAATTTTAGACATGATTCCGATCGTGGCTTGTTCTTTCATACTCAGTTCCCCAACCCGTAGGCTGAATTGCAGCGCATTGTTGTTATCGGGAATTTGTTTGGAGAATAGAATATTTTCCCCTTCATGCAGCGTCTTCATTCGGTTTACGAAGAATTCTTCTTTTGGAAGTGGTTTGCTTTTGAGAGTCGTTCCCAGTGTGGTCATGATGTTTTCTACATCGTCGCTATTCATGTTTCCGCCGGCCATGCCTTCAATATAGGTGCGTGCAAATAATTTTGCCGGGAAGTTTTTAACCTCTTCCAAAGTCACAGTTTTCATGGCGTTTATTTTTTCTTCGCGGGAATAGCGTTTTTCAGACAGCATCATACGGTGGTAGTAGTCGAGTTTCTTATGGGCTGCGGCAAATTTTTGATTACTCCAGCCTCGTATAAAGTTATCTTTGAGGGTGTTGAATTTTTCTTCGTCTATTTTGACATTCATCAGGTTCCGCGACACAAGGTCAATCAGGGCGCTTATTTTTTGAGAATAGCCGCTGAAACTCAGGGATATTCCTTCTTTTGTGACATTGAGTGAGTAACCCAGACCGGCTTGTTGAATGGGATAGGCTTCCTCGTTCAGCCCTTCTTGTATCGCCGATGTAAACAATATGGCACGGACAAGATTATCAACATTGTCATAAGCATGCGGTGTATTTATGTTTAGTGAGAGAGATGATTGCGGTTTGCCAAAGTCGTTATCGAATTTTAACCAGATTTGGCCGCGCTCATCATCAATAACTTTGTGAGGCTCTTCTTTTTGTAGTGTCAGGTTGTCCGGAATAAAGGGGTTCTGTTTTGGATAGGTCATCCCTTCTTCCGCTGAGACAGGTGGGTTTTTGAGCTTGTTAAAGCTGTTGCCTCCCACTTCTGTCAGGGCATATTCCGTACCGTAAATTTCTTCGACTTTATCGGCAGGCATATTCTGACCTTCCAGAGAAACAAGCATATTTTCCGGGGTCATTGTTTCTAATACCGCCTGATAGGCCGCCGGATCAAATTTTTGAAAGAGGTAAGGGAGTGTATCAACGTCTTTCAGGTCATATTCATGCATTGTAGAAGTTTTGCCGGACGCGTATCCCATGCCCTCTCCGGGTGTTTTCCAGTCAAAGCCGACTTGTGCCATATTTTTGTTTTCTTCAAAGCTGTATCGTTTAATGCCCTCAGATTTTAGCATTTCAATATAGGAAAAAGTTAACTCCATGACGCGTTCATAGTTTTTCATCCCTTTTGGCGTCAGCTCAGCCGAAATAGACATTATGTTAACGCTTGGGTGTGATGCGCCGCCGCCAGCGGAAAGGGATGTTGCCAGCCCTTCTTCTTTCAGTTTTGACAGCAGAGACCCTTGCCCTTCATGGCCGATGACAGAGCCTACAATATTGGCGGGTTTGCTGTCTTTGTGATCGGTTAAATGGATGGTGGGGAAGTCCATTGTTATTTTTCTGTAATCTTTGACCGTTTTCATTGTTAGAAGACGGTATTGGTCTTGCAGAGGTTTTCTGTAATCGGACTTTATTTCAGGGTGCTGAACGTCAAAACTGGGTATGCCAGCAAAGTATTCTCTAACTTTGGCTTCCTGTTTGTCGAGTGGAAGAGTGGAAACCATAGACATTTCCATGTTTTGAGCGGAGTAATATTTTTTGTAGAATGCTATCAGGGCTTCCTGGTTATCTCCGGCGAGCGTGTCTTTGTTGCCGGTTCCAAATTTGGAAAGGGGATGTCCGGTTTCTACAATTTGATTACGGAGATGCCGTCCTCTCCATCCGTCGCTTCTGATATTCTTGTCATGTTCGCTGTTTACGGCGTTAACTTCTCTGGCCGCATAAGTTTTATCGAACAAGGGCGCTTTAAAGAAATCGCTAAACCGATCAAGGGCTTCATTAAACCCTTCATGCGATACTTCGAAAAAGTAATTGGTCATATCAAGAGCGGTATAGGCGTTACTGCTGCCGCCATTGGCAAAGAGATATTTTTTGTAAGAACCGACTTCCGGGTATTTTTCCGTACCCAGAAAGAGCATATGTTCCAGATAATGGGCTAGGCCTGCTTTTTCTACCGGGTCGTAAATCTGGCCTGTGCCAACAGACAGGGCGGCGGCACTTTTTTGAACTTTTGGATCATGGGTCAGGTGTACATTCAGACCGTTTGCAAGAGTCAGGGTGCGAGTTTCGCGATCCGTTTCCCGAGGCTCTGCTTTTTGAGTTTGCTTTATTGTGTTGCCGTTATCATTGGCAGCAAAAGCAAAATCCGGTGTGATAGCGCCGGTTGTGAAACCAAAAACGGCGGTGCTTAGTAATCCGGCTGTCCATTTTTTCAAGCGGCTGTTAGCCATTATTCTTCTCCCCATATCCATAAAACTGAAAAAAGGAGGTAAGCATATGGCTGGCTACTATGTCAATTATTATTGTTGTTCCGGTTAATTCTTGCACCGCGAAAACGAGGGGTACTTAGTCGTTACCAAGAGAGCGTAGGGCATAAGATTGATTTTATAGTTGTTTGCATTAAGAACAAGACACCACATCGTCACCCCCGCGGCACGCGAAGCGTGCTTAAACGGCGGGGGTCTGGTTATGGGCGTCGCACAGCTGCGCACTTTATTTTGCCGGATGCCCGCACAAGGCGGGCATGACAATGTCTTATTCTTAATTGAAAACACTACAATATTTTTACGAAGGTCCGGGAGCGGGAGGTTTCAGTTTATGTGGATCGAACGGCGTATAATAGGCTGCAATTTCGTGGATATCGCAAATGTGATCTTCTTTTGTATCGAGCCGGCCTAAGGCAAGGCGTTCCATATTTTGCTGGCGTTCATTATCCCATAAACGCTCTTTTTTAATGCCGACGGGGCCGTTTTCAGGTTTTTCATTAATATAGATGCTGAGCTTGCCGATTTTTTGCCCACTTTTCTGGTGACGCAGAGTGCAGTCAATTTTTATGAGTTCGTTTTGTGCTCCGATATATCCGATATGGTCAAGACGGACGACGGCATTTTTTATGCCCAGCAGGGCTTTGAACTCATTGATCGCTTTAATGCGCTGTGTCAAATTGAGCGGATGCCCCGGCACGCCTCGTTTTTGCTGGAGCTTTTGCCAGTCTTCATAGCTCGTTGCTCCTTTGAAAACGCTGACTTGTTTGCGGCAATATTCGTAGCCAAGCTGCATATAGACGGAATTGCAGAGCAGTGCGGCAACGGCATAGTTACGCAGGCAGATGTCAGAAACCGTTTTCCGTTGCTGGTCTTCCGGTAAATGGGCGAATTCTTTCATGAAATGCCCGGCGATCGTGTCCGGTGTATCGTGATTGTCGGGAGAGCCTGCGCCACCAAAGCGGGCGACATCCTGCATGCGCCTGTTTTCGTCGATCATCCAGTGTCCCTTGAAATCCCACCAATAGGTGCCCAGCATGCTGAGGTCAAAAGCGCGCCGCGACTGGCCGTTCACGGTAATGCGGGCCTTTTCCAGTTGATCGGCCCGGCTTTGGTCGCCCAGCGTTTCAGCCATGAAGACAACACCCGGTTTGCGATTATGGGTGTGCTGGACCAAGTCAGCCCATATCGGGGCAGGGAGCATATAAGCCACATCGCAGCGGAACCCTGTGAAGCCCCGGTCCAGATGCCAGTCTATGACCTTTTTCCAGTAGCCCTGTTCTCCGTTCTGGCCATCAATAAAAAAAGCAATGGCCTCCGGAGCGTTATAGTTAATCTGCGCGACATCATCCCAGCTTTCCTCGTCCGTTCCGGGGATGTGAAGGGCTAAGTCATCGGTGCGCTGGAATTTGAAATGATAGTCATGCGATCCTGTTGCATCGTCATAAGTGATCCCGGTCAGAGTGTTGTTGTGATGCAGGGGCCGTATGTTTTGTCCTGTGAGGGTAATCGTCTGAATGTCTTTGTCTTCGCGTATGACAAGGGGATGGTCGCGGGCTACATGGTTAAAAACCAGATCGCCCATGACTCGCAGACCTGCTTTTTGAGCCTGCGCTGTGAAATGGCTTAGGTGGGCGTTGTCCTGCTGTGCGTCCGAGGTGCTAAATTCCGGGTCCAGAAGGAAATGGTCTTTGAGGGCATAAAGGCTACCGGTGACGTCCTGTCCGTTTCGGCTGACAATCACATCTGTCGTGACATTCAGGGGGCTGAACCACAGGGCGTTAAAACTCAGCGCTTCGGCATGGTCAATCAGCCACGATCGGCCATCGGGAGCATCCTTACCCGACCAGTTTTTCACCGATCCGGTCAGGCGGGGTAGAACATGGAGGATACGCAGTCCCGTCAATTGTGATGTTCCCTGTTTTGGTCGTTATTGTTATTTATGGGGCGTATAGGAACTCAAAAGGGGTGTCTATGTCAATTTTTCCGTTCCCGTTGAGCCGAAACCGTCTTCGCCGCGTTCCGTTGCTTGGAGATCTTTTACGGTCTTCCATTTTACGTTGGCATGGCGGGCAATGACCATCTGGGCAATACGCATACCGCGTTCAATCGTAAACGGTTCCTGTCCATGGTTAATCAGGACGACTTTGATTTCGCCACGATAATCGGCGTCTATAGTGCCCGGCGCGTTCAGGACGGTAACGCCGTTTTTAATGGCGAGTCCTGAACGGGGGCGTATTTGGGCTTCATAACCGGAGGGCAGGGCAATGGACAGGCCCGTGGGGATTAAGGCGCGGTCACCGGCGCCCAGTTCAATTGCTTCTTCCAGTGCTGCCGTTAGATCCATACCGGCGGATTGCTCTGTGGCATAAGTGGGCAGGTTCAGGCCCACAGCATGTTCATGCGGGGTTAATTCAATTTCAATCGTGTCTGTTTCGTGGGTCATTATTGTGTTACTCCGCCGCTATGTTCTTCTGTGTTGTTTTATAATGTCGTTCTTCAAAATGCCCGGCAATGTGTAAGGCAAGCTTCCTTGCGATATCATTTTTGCTGGCAGGTTGCCAGTCTTCATGACCGGATTTGGTTACCAGATATACATGATTCTTATCGGACCCAAACACTTTTTCATTACCTCCGACATCATTGGCAATAATCCAGTCGCAGCCCTTTGTCGTGAGCTTATTTTTTGCGTTATCCAGAAGGTCTTCCGTTTCCGCGGCAAAGCCGATGACAAGAGGCGGCCTTTGAGCGGAAGGGCGGGACAATGTAGCCAGAATATCCGGGTTTTCTTTGAGGTTCAGGGCAGGCGGCGTGTTGTCTTCCTGCTTTTTGATTTTATGGGCGCTGATCGTTTTTGCTGTCCAGTCACTGACGGCGGCGGCACATATGGCGATCTCAACAGGCAATGTGTTTTGTGCGGCTTCCAGCATCTCTGCCGCTGTCTCCACATGAATTGTGTGAACACCTGCCGGATCGGGCAGGGCCACCGGACCTGTGACAAGTGTAACGGTAGCGCCCTGTTCTGCAAGGGCGGCGGCGATGGCGTGTCCCTGTTTGCCGGATGACCGGTTGCCGATAAAACGGACGGGATCAAGCGGTTCATAGGTCGGGCCGGAGGTTACGAGGGCTTTGTAGCCGGATAAGGGCTTTTCTTCACGAAAAAATGCAAGAATGTTATCGAATATATCTTCCGGTTCGGCCATGCGGCCTATGCCGGACTCGTTGCAGGCCATCTCACCCATAGCGGGACCGATCTGTATGATGCCACGGCTTTGCAGTTTTTGGACATTCTCCTGCGTTGCCGGATTTCCCCACATCATGTGGTTCATGGCGGGCGCGATGATGATGGGTTTGTCAGCGGCCAGAAGGGTAGTTGAGGCCAGATCATCAGCCAGACCATGGGCCATTTTGGCAATCAGGTTGGCGCTGGCCGGGGTGATCACGATCAGGTCGGCTTCGCGGGACAGGCGGATATGTCCGATTTCCGTTTCATCTTTCAGGGACCAGAGGTCGGTATAGACCTGTTCTCCACTTAGGGATGAAACGCTTAAGGGGGTAACGAATTGTTCTCCCCCTTTGCTCAGGATACAACGCACGCGCCCTCCCGCTTTACGGATCAGGCGGATTAGTTCCAAAGCCTTGTAAGCAGAGACCCCGCCGGAAATAATAAGCAGGATCGTTTTATTAGCAAGGCTTTGGTTGTTATTCGATGATTTTGTCTTTTTCATCTGTAACAATGATTTCTATGGCGTCTTCTTCGCTGAAAGAGCTTCCTAATTCGTCACCGGCTGCCGGTTCATACATACTAACCTGCACTGCCGACATTTTGCCGCTGAAATAGGTGTCATAGACAAAATAAGATCCCATAACCCCCATAATCATAATAGCAATAGAAGGAAAAATATTCCTTACGATGTTTGTTGTAGATGTTTTTCTAATACCCATTTTTCTCTCCGTTAGTAAATTTGTTATTGGAAAGTTATACCATAACGTAGATATTTTTTCAAAGTTTCCAACCCTGATGTATGGCGACGACTCCAAAATTCAGATTGGTAAAGCGCGCATTTTCAAATCCCGCTGTTTTCATACGGCGGACAAGTTCTTTCTGTGTCGGGAATTTACGAATGCTTTCAACAAGATACTGGTAGCTGTCTTTGTCTTTGGCGACGGCCTGACCGATACGCGGAATAACATTGTTTGAATAAGCATCATATATTTTTGCCAAAAACGGTTCTTCCACATGTGAGAATTCCATACAATAGAACTTCCCGCCGGGTTTAAGAACACGAAAAGCTTCGGAAAGGGCTGTGTCTATATGTGTGACATTCCGTAGACCGAAGGCAATGGTGTAGATGTCAACGCTTTCATCGAGAAGAGGGAGCGCCTCGGCGTTGCCTGTAATCCATTCAAAATCATTGAGCCAGCCGCGATTTATGGCGCGATCCCGCCCAACACCCAGCATATCTTCATTAAGGTCGAGAACGGTGATTTGAGAGCCAGTCCCGGCAGCTTGTTTGATTCTGAAGGCAATGTCACCTGTTCCGCCGGCAACATCCAGATAATGTAAACCGGGACGCGGGCGGATCATACGGATGAGGCGGTCTTTCCACAGCCTGTGGAGTCCGCCGGACATCAGATCATTCATCAGGTCGTATTTATCAGCCACGGAATCAAATACGCCACGGACAAGGCGGGTTTTTTCCTCCGCCTCAACCTGTTTTTCTCCAAACCATTCTTTTTCTGGATTTTGAGTCATGAAATGTTTTTAACAGGAAGCAGGGGAGGCGGGAAGGGTTTTTATAGTCATTACACCCGTCATCCCGAGCGCAGCCCCCACACCCATCATCCCGAGCGCAGCCCCCACACCCATCATCCCGAGCGCAGCCGAGGGATCTTTCTTCGTTGATAGAGGCTCAGATCCCTCATATTCATTCGGGATGACGGGGGGAGAGGTACGGAATGACAGCGGGGCAGTAAAACAACATGAATAAAAAAATCTCTTCGTGTCTTTGCGTCTTCGCGGTAAAAACAATCCATGAGTTTAGTCAAAGCGATGGCAACAGTGGCGGGTCTAACGGGTGTGTCACGCATTGCCGGATTTATCAGGGATATTTTAACGGCAACGGTTCTGGGCGCAGGACCGGTGGCCGATGCGTTTTTTGTGGCGTTGAAGCTGCCGAACTTTTTCCGGCGTGTAACGGCGGAGGGCGCGTTTAGTGTGTCCTTCGTTCCGATGTATACGAAGGCTCTGGAAAAGGACGGCGAGGAACAGGCAACGTTATTTGCCAATGAAGCGCTGTCCATGATGTTGTGGCTGCTCTCCGGCTTTACCATTTTTGTGATGCTGGCTATGCCGTTCGTGATTTACCTGATTGCGCCCGGTTTTCACAATGATCCGGTGCGCTATGATCTGGCCATTGACCTTTCCCGCGTGACATTTCCTTATCTGTTGATGATGTCCCTGACGGCTTTGCTGGGCGGCGTATTAAATGCGCATGATCGTTTTGGGCCGTTTGCGGCGGCGCCCATTATATTTAATCTGACGCTCATTACTTTTCTGTTATGCGCCGGGTTCGGCTTTGAAACGCCGGGGCATGCATTGTCCTGGGGCGTTTTGCTGGCCGGCTTTTTACAGTTTGCGCTCCTGTTTATAAGCGCAAAGCGTATCGGATTTAAATTGAAGCTACGGCGGCCTCAATTCAATGTCAGGACGAAGCAGCTCTTTAAACTGATGGGGCCGGGGGTGATCGGTGCAGGTGTTGTTCATATCAATTTGTTTGCCGATGTGATTATCGCGTCGCTGCTGGAAACCGGTTCGATTTCTTACCTTTATTATGCCGACCGCCTGAATCAGTTACCGTTGGGGATCGTCGGAATTGCTGTGGGAACGGCTTTGCTGCCGATGCTGTCCCGCGCGATGACGTCTCGTGATAGCGCGGAGGTGCGGGGCTTGTTTAACCGGGCGCTGGAGGCGTGTTTTCTGCTGGGCTTACCGGCAGCAATCGGGTTGCTTGTGATTGCTCACCCGATTGTAACAACCCTATTTGAACACGGCGCTTTTGATGCGCGGGCGGCAGCAATGACATCTGCTGTGGTGACGGCCTATGCGTTGGGTTTGCCTGCCTATATTGCCGTGAAGGTGTATTCGACCGCCTATTGGGCAAAGCAGGATACGCTTACACCCGTGAAGGCTTCGGTTATTGCCACGCTCTTTAATATTACGCTGAGCCTGTGGCTGGTTTTTAAAACGCCGGCGGGTGTTGTGGGGATTGCTGCGGCGACAAGTATGGCAGGGTGGTTGCAAATTATGTTGCTCTCTCGTGGCTTAAAGGGCCGGGAAGACGTAAGGTTGGATGATCGGTTTAAAAAGAACCTGTTACGCATTGTTTTAGGGTGCTTTTTAATGGGTTCGTTCCTCTATGTAACGAAGGGGCAGTTGCAGGATTTCTATAGGGGTGATGCGGCGGATCTTGGCTCTCAAATTTTGGCGCTTGTCATTTTGATCGGCGGCGGCATGGCTGTTTACGGCCTGACCGTGACCATGACCGGTGTCATAAAAATAAAAGACATCAAAGGTTATTTGAAGAAGTAAGCGTGGATTGTTTTTTTTGCCGTCATTCCGGCGGAGGCCGGAATCCATTCATAAGCCTGCGCAACGGGGATAAATGGACCCCGGTCTTCACCGGGGTGACGAGAGAATCCAAAGGGATGTTCAGGGACCTCCTAATCCCTTACCCTTGTCATGCCATATGCGGGCGCTGGTGTTATCACAATGATGAACATGGGCGGCAAGCGGTGTACTGACGCGCCTGTCTTTGCGGTAATCATCCCCTTCGCCGTGGGTGTATTTGATGCTGTTTTCTTCTTCGGCGCTGAATGTCAGGCCGTAATGGCTGTTAAACTGGGCGAGAATATCCCATTTGGCCTTTTCCCATGAGGCGGGCGTATCAAACTTTTCCTGCCATGGTTTGCAGCGCATGTCTTCGGACGGACCGTAGCGAAACGGTTTTTCAATATCATGGAAGAACAGGGCAATCGCGGCGCTGGCTTTGCTAAAGTTTAAGGGGCGCAGGCTTTGTAAGGCATCATAGGTTATATCATTGATGCGCAAACACTCCGCGATATGGTCGCCGTAACCGCCTTCCCATGCCTGATGGTTGTTGCTGGAACCGGCGGCGTAATGGAAAAGGTCTTTATGGTCGTCATAAATTTTGAGAAGTGTCTCACGGCGCGGGTCGTCTATCTCTTCCAGTAGCAAGCGCAAGGGTTTCTTTAAAAGATCCGTCATTTTTATCCTCCTTGGTCGCTTGTTGTATAGCACAGCATTCTTGTTTTGTGTTTGGTTATCTGTATATTACCGAACCATGACAAAACGAATTCTTTCAGGGATGCAACCAACGGGTCAGCTCAATCTGGGCAACTATCTCGGTGCATTGAAAAACTGGGTTAAATTGCAGGATGAAGGCGCGGAATGCCTTTATTGCGTTGTTGATTTGCATGCTGTCACCGTGCCGTATGAGGCCGATAAGCTGGCCGACTCCACGCGGGAAATTGCGGCAGCTTATATTGCCGCCGGGGTTGATCCCAGCCAATCGACTTTGTTTGTGCAGTCGGCTATTCCGGCGCATTCGCAGCTTATGTGGTTGCTGGCGACGATGACCCAGATGGGCAAGCTGGAGCGCATGACGCAGTTCAAGGACAAAGCCGGAAAGAATAAAGAGCGCGCGGGGCTGGGGCTATTTTCCTATCCGGTTCTGATGGCGGCGGATATTTTGCTTTATCAGGCGACCCATGTGCCGGTGGGGGAAGATCAGAAACAGCATCTGGAGCTATCCCGTGAGATTGCGGCGACATTTAATACGCGCTACGGCGTGGATTTCTTTTTGCAGCCTGAACCTTATATCATGGGCGAGGGAACACGCGTGATGTCCCTGCGTGACGGTACGCAGAAAATGAGCAAGTCGGCGGAATCCGATATGACGCGGATCAATTTGACGGATGATGCCGATATGATCGCCAAAAAGATACGTAAGGCCAAGACGGACCCGACTCCTTTGCCGGACAGTATGGAAGGTTTTGAGGGCCGCCCGGAGGCGCTTAATCTGGTGACGATCTATGCGGCACTGGCCGAGAAACCAAAAGCGGAAATCATTGCCGAATTTGCTGGAAAAGAATTTTCAGCCTTCAAACCGGCTTTGTCCGATCTGGCAGTAGCAAAATTATCGCCGATTACGCAGCGCATGAATGAATTGTTGGCCGACAAAGCCGAAATCGACCGTATTCTTGCCGCCGGTACGGAAAAAGCGCAGGCTCTTGCAAACCCTGTGATGGCAGAGGCCATGGATATTATGGGTTTTTGGAAGCCCTAACCTGTGATTTTTCTGTCTATTGTTTCAGGCTTTGTTGATAGGGTTTTTGATTATTTTGACTCGTTTTGAGGTCTTGTTCGGTTTTTGCGAGGATAGGGGCTATTTCATCGACCCTTTCCGGAGCCAGACGACCGCACCATTTGGCAAGTTCTTGCAAACAAACGGTAAGAGAGCTTCCGTTAGCGCTGGCGTATTCATATTTTCCCAGCTTATCGTCCGTCTGGACAGTTACATCTTTACTGATGGTAGAGAATTGGTTGTGAGGAGCGTCGATAGCAAAGACGATTTCCGGGTCTTGGCCCAGATTCCCGAAGAGTCTTACTGAGGGTACATCAATATTTTCTCCGTTCCAGTCTTTGTATGTTGCGCTTATGATAAACAAGTCGGTTTTTTGCACTGTTTCAAATTGAAAGATACGGCCACTGGGAGCTGCGGGAAGTCGAGAGAGTTCTTCAAGGCATTCTAAGAGAGGATCAGAAGCATCCATAGATTCTATCTGTTTATCGGCAAGCTGTGTGATGTTGATCGTTCTTGTTTTTGCATCCTCTAAAGTCTGCTGCGAAGCGTTTTTGAGTTCCTCAACCAAGGATATTTTGTTGTCTCCCATGACGTGATATCTCCTTTAGCTACCTTATAGAGAGCAGTCTGTCAGAATATTGTTAACATAACGTGAAATCCGGGCGCGGGTTGCATTAACTACTCCTTTCCATTTTGCTGTCAGGATGGCACAATGAATGCAGGGTCAAGAATCAGGATTCACGGCGGGGTATTATTTCATGCGTTTTCTTTGCACGGTTCTTTTAACGGTTTTGCTTTTATGCGGCGCTTCTTATACGGTGCGGGCGGATTATTTCGTTTGGCAGGATGTCGGAGGGCTGAGCTTTTCCTTTCCTGATACATGGAAGGCGGTAACAAATGCCGATTCTGACGACCTTTTGACGGTCATGGCGCCGTCCGGGCGTGGGCATGCCATGTGCCGTGTGCGTGTTCGTGAAGACCACCGCTATTCTGTTTACCCGCCTTATTACGATTCAGTTATTCAGAAGGTTGATTTCAGCATGGGGTTCTGGGACCGGTATTTACGCGAATATAATGATACGGAAATTTACAATATTCAGAATGGAGCGGGTTTAGGCCGGGGTTTTGCCGGTTATGCTGTTGCCGGTTATAAAAGTGCCGTGCCGGGGCCGCTGATGGATCGTAAGGCGCTTATGTTTGCTTCTCTTTATGATGACAATGTTTATATTCTTGAGTGCTCGGCCCATGAAGATGCTTTTGCGAATTGGAAAGGTTTGTTCCTGAGTATTGCGGGATCCGTGAATTTCAGGAAAGGACATCATGAAATTCTGAGCGGACACTACCGCAATTTTATGGCTGATCCGCGTATCGAGTTTGATGGTACGGAAGGCCGGAACACCGTTTCTTATTAAATTTTGCACTACAATTCCTTGATTGCGTTGCCGCTTTAGGGCATTTTCTCTAGGCAATGCAAATATATCTTCCCATCGCTGAAATGGCTGTCCCGGCGGAATCTATTCTGTTGCTGGGCACTCTTGTCGGATTTTTATCCGGTGTATTTGGTGTGGGCGGCGGCTTTCTAACGACTCCTTTCCTTATATTTATGGGCTTGCCGCCGGGTATTGCGGTGGGAACACAGGCCAGCCAGCTTGTTGCGATCAGTGTTTCCGGTGTTTTGGGCCATTGGAAGCGCGGTAATGTTGATTTTAAAATTGGCGGTGTGATGTTGGTCGGAAGTCTGGCCGGTTCCCTGATTGGTATTTTCCTTTTTCGTTTGCTTCAGCATATCGGGCAGATTGACTTTGTTATTCCTGTTTTATATGTCGTGCTTTTGGGCGGTATGGGGCTTCTTATGCTGGGAGAAAGCTTGATGACGGCATTAAAATGGACACGGGTGCAAAGCAAGGATCCGCGCCCGTATCATCGTCCCTTTTTCCAGATACTGCCTTACCGGATGCGCTTTCCGCGCTCGCGGCTATATGTCAGTGCTTTGCTGCCCGGCAGTATCGGATTCATAGGCGGTCTGCTTGTGTCCCTTATGGGTGTTGGCGGTGGCTTTTTTCTGATACCGGCCATGATTTACATTTTGAGGATGCCTACGCTCCTCGTTGTGGGGACGTCCTTGTTTCAGATTATGGTGACAACGGCCTTTGCAACGATCATGCACGCCATGGCAAACCATACTGTCGATGTCGTTCTGGCTGCGCTTCTTATTGTCGGTGGTGTCATCGGAGCGCAGGTCGGCGTGCGTGCGGCGCGTAAGATCAGTGGCGTTTATGCCCGTGTCGTTTTGGCCGCCATATTGTTGTGTGTTTGTACGGCGTTGGCGGGAGAGCTTTTGATCCGGCCTGTTGAGCTTTATGTCACGGAGGTGCGCTAATGCGATTTTTCCTGTGCCTCATATGTTTTAGTTTTGTTTTGTTGCTGCCGTTTGCAACGGTTTTAGCCGAGGATAACGGGAACGGTCTTTTAACGGTCGAGCTAACCGCAGATCATGTTGATATCACAACTGGTTTTCATGGTGCGCAGTTGTCTCTGTTCGGCGTTAAAAAACACGAGGGTGAACTGGCTATTGTCATTCGCGGTACGGAACGGCGTATGGTTGTGCGTAGTAAAGGGCAGGTGATGGGGGTCTGGATGAACAAGGCCTCGCAGGCCTTTCGGCAGGTGCCCGTTTATTACGATCTGGCTTTGAGCGCAAAAGGCAGTGATCTGGCTCCGCATGATCTGTTAAAGGAACATGGTATCGGGCTTGATGCCCTTGATTTTGAACCGGTTGGTAGAAAAACGCCCGAGACGATAGAACGTTTTAAAGAAGCTTTGATCCGTAATAAGCAGACACAGGGCCATTTTCCGTTGGACCCCAAGGATATCTATTTTCTGAATGGTGATTTTTTCCGGACAAATTTTTATGTGCCTTCCAATGTACCGACAGGCGATTACACGGTGACGGCGTACCTGTTTGAAGATGGTAAGTTGCTGGACAGGTATGAGACATCGTTGCGGGTGGCACAGATTGGTTTTAGTGCCCGCTTATATGATTTTGCCCACGGACAGGGCCTGCTCTACGGGTTGAGCGCCGTTCTTTTTGCCGTTATGGCAGGCTGGTCGGCTTACATGTTTTTACGCAAAGATTAAAGGAGCGGGACATGACTGACGATAAAGAGATTATTGATGTCATAGATGTAGACATTATAGATGAAAAACCGGGACGGCGCGGTGATGGCGGTGTCTATCTGGTCGTTGCGGAAGAGACAGAGGAATCTGCGCGGGCGTTACGCTATGCCGCCCGTCTGGCTGACGCCAATCGCGGACATGTTGCCATATTTTATGCGGTTAACATTGATGACTTCCAGCATTGGCATAAGGTTGAAGCCATGATGCGTCGGGAAATGCGCGACCAGGCTGAAAAATTTATCTGGAATGTGGCCCGGACGGTAAATGACCTGAATGGCTCAATCCCGGTTCTTTATATTCGCGAAGGCAATCGTACGGATATACTGGTTGATATTATCAATGAGGATATGAATATCAAAATGATGGTTCTTGGCGGCGGAACGCAGGCCGCCGGACCGGGACCACTTGTTAGCCATTTTACGGGTAAGGGGCTGGGCCGTTTGCGCGTGCCGGTGCTGGTTGTTCCCGGTCATATCGACCCGCAAAAGATTGATGAGATCGCTTGACTCGATACCATAACATAACCTATGGAGTGTAATATGTTTATTCAGACGGAACAAACGCCTAATCCGGCGACGATGAAGTTTATTCCCGGCCAGCCTGTGATGACAGGGGGGACAAGGGACTTTAAAGCGGCCAACGACGCGGATGTTTCACCGCTGGCAACGGGCCTGTTTTCAATCGAAGGTGTAGAAGGTGTGTTTTTCGGTGCGGATTTTGTGTCCGTGACGAAGCATGCCAATGCGGATTGGGATTTGCTGAAGACCCATATTATGGGTGTTATCATGCAGCATTTCATGTCCGGTCTGCCTCTCATAACGGAGGAGGCGGCCAATGCCAATACGGCTAATTGTTCTGCCGTTGATATGGACGATGAAATCGTCAAGCAGATTGTGGAGTTGATAGATACCCGTGTACGACCTGCGGTGGCACAGGATGGCGGGGACATTATCTTTGCCGGTTTTGAGAACGGGATTGTTTATCTTCATATGCGCGGCGCCTGTTCGGGTTGTCCCAGCGCTGCGATGACATTGAAGTCCGGTATCGAAAAAATGTTAAAACATTATATTCCGGAAGTGCTGTCTGTGGAGCCTGCACAGGAGAAACCTGCGGGAGGATGCAGTTGTGGCTAGTTTTTTGAAGACTGTCTGCCTTACAGGTGTTTTTGCGATGGCTATGGCGGGAGGCTCTGCTTTTGCGGATGAGAAAAAATCAGTAATACAACCAGATGATAAGTTGGACGCCGTTCTTTGGGTTACAAGCTCGGCAGAGTATAAAGCTTCAACGCTGGGGCTTTATAATCAGGTGAAGATACAATTGGACCATGCCTTAGCGGATAAAAACTGGACGGCTGCTTTGGAGCAGGGCGCTAACTATCAGGATAAAAGAAACGCTCTTATCGTGGATATTGATGAATGCATTCTCTTAAATATGCCATTCCAATCTAAAATGATCGACATGGGTTTGGAGTTTGATCGACCGATCAGGCATGCCTGGGTAAAACAGGCAAAGGCCACGCCTGTTCCCGGAGCTTTAGCACTTTTGAATTATGCGGCGTCAAAAGGAGTGCGAGTCTTTTATGTGACTTCGCGGAAGGCGCGTCTGGAAGAGGCAACAAAGCTGAATTTAAAAAATCTGGGCTTTCCATTGGAAGAGGGTGTGGATACGATTCTGACAAGAGGAGAGCGTCCGGACTGGAAAACCGATAAAGGAACGCGTCGTGCTTATATTTCTAAAGATCACCGTGTTCTTGCGCTCATCGGCGATAATCTGGGTGATTTTCTTTCAGATGTAGAAACAACACCTGAAAAGCGTTCTAAAATGGTGGAACAGTATCGTGAGATGTGGGGTGTCAAATGGTTTGATGTACCAAACCCTATTTATGGATCATGGGAGCAGAGTTTTTATCAGTTTGACCACAATAAGACGGAAGCTGAAAAACGTATGCAAAAGCATCAGTATCTAGCACCCTTTACTGACGTTCCGAAGTCTCCAGCGCCGCAGTAGCCGGCGTCGTCATTAACATACCGAACCAGCGCCAGCGGGGCGCTTCGTCTGTATCGCCCGGCGGAGCAGGTAGGGTGCAATTAATACGCGCGCGTGGCTCTTCAAAGGCTTTCTGAAGCCTCAGCTCGACCCTGTTACCCCCCACGATCTCCATGTCCGGTTTTTCCTGTCCCGAGGCAAAGCAGGAAAGTTTATCGAGGGTATCCCCTAAATTGGGATCAAGTGTAAAACCGATGACGGGTTGTGCTGTGGAAAGATGCGGGTCTTTGGGCTCTATATCCGTGACGGGCAAAGGCAGGGCACGGGCTGTCAGGCGAAAGCGCTCAAGGCCGCCATGGCTTTCCGTCATGGTAAAGCGCGGGAGAGCCAAAAGGTCGGAACCGGTATGGGCAACACTGGATTGCTGGCCAAGAGCTGCCGCAAATTCCTGCTGTTCGATAATCTCCTGAAAGGGTTGGCTATATTCGCCGAAAGGATAAGCAAAAAAAGCGGGTTCTTTGTCCAGTTCTTCCCGGTAGCGGGCGCGGGCCTTGTTAATTTGTCTGGTGAGATCTTCCCTTGTTTTGTTTTGGAGATGGCTGTAACCGGATGTGTGCAGGCCGATTGTCACCAGCTTATTCCGCGAGAGTTTTCTGAGGTCGTCCCAACTCATATGCCGGGGAGAGGCGCGGTCAATATGGTCTGTTGGCAGAAACAGGGTAAAGGGCATATCGTTTTTCAGCAAAAGCGGAATAGCCTGTTCAAAAGTGGAGCGATGCGCGCCGTCAAACGTCAGAACGACACTGCGCGGCGGAAGCTTTTTGTCATTGGCGAAGGCTTTGACAACATCCGGCAAGGCTATGACGCTATATTCCTCTTCCTGTAGTTCCCGGATATGGGATTCAAACTGTTCCTGGCGGAGGCTTGTTGCCGGGTACTGGTCTTCGCCGATACGGTGATAGGTGAAAATAACGGCGGCCATTTTATCTTGGGGGATGGAGGTGGGTTGTGCCGCCCATGCCGGAGCCGCAGTAATGGCCAGCAAAACCAGAAAATATGTGAAAATATAGCGCATAGGGGCCGACTATAAGCAATCTTCTGCAAAAGACCAGTGTAATCATGTAATTGACCTTTCAGGCAAAACGCTTACATTGATTTTCATGTTTTTAAAATAGGGGTTTTGAAATGAGTGACGACAGCAGAATTTTAGATGACGAGGCGCTTGATACATTGTTTCGGGAAGCCAGAACCTATAGCGGCTGGCAGGACCGCCCCGTGTCAGGTGTTTTGATTCAGGCGCTTTATGATTTAATGAAATGGGGGCCTACAAGTGCGAATTGTTCGCCTATGCGTCTTATTTTTGTGGAATCGCAGGGCGCTAAAGAACGCCTGAAGCCGCATTTGATGGAAGGTAATGTCGAGCAGACAATGACGGCACCGTCCACAGCGATTATTGCCAATGACAAAAAGTTTTACGAACATATGCCGCGTCTGTTTCCTCATACGCATGCAAAAGCCTGGTTTGAAGGCAAGCAGGGTATGATTGACGATACGGCGATGCGTAACGGATCTTTGCAGGGCGCGTATCTGATGATCGCGGCGCGGGCTTTGGGACTGGATTGCGGGCCGATGTCCGGTTTTAACAAAAAGGGTGTGGCCACGGAGTTCTTCCCGGATGAGGATATAGAGATTAATTTCCTGTGCAATATCGGTTATGGCGATCCGGCAAACTTGCATGAACGCGGCCCGCGTTTTGAATTTGATGAAATTTGTAAAATTCTCTGATGTCCGTGCCTCATAAAGTTCTGGCTTTTGATACCGCTTTGTCGGGCTGCTCCGTAGCTGTTTACGATGCGCTTGCCGGGGAGAATTGCGCGCATGAAACGGAACCCATGGTGAGGGGGCAGGCGGAACGGCTTGTGCCAATGATACAGGAGGTTCTGGATCGTGCCGGGACGGCTTTTTCCGAAATTGATGTGATTGTTTCAACAGTCGGGCCGGGTGCTTTTACGGGGTTGCGGATTGGTTTATCAACCGCGCAGGCTCTGGGGCTGGCTTTGGGAAAGCCTACAATCGGCTTAACGACATTAGAGGTGTTGGCCCGGCAGTTTTTTGAAACGGGCGGTGCGGCGGATTATAAAAAGCTTGTTGTTCTAATTGAAACAAAAAGAAAAGACTTCTATTGCCAGTATTTTGACAGCGCTGGCCAGCCTTTGTCTGAACCGCAGGCGCTTGAGGCAGATGAGATTCTAAAAGAGATAGCGGAACCGGAGAGCTGCCTGTTTATTGGGGATGCTTTGGTGCGCTTTCAGTCGCTTTGCGGTGGTGATTTCAGGTTTTTAGAGGGCTGTGAACTGCCCGATCCGCGTATTATGGCCCGCATGGCCTGTGAAGATTTTGGAACACAGGAAAGAAAAAAGCTTGAGCCGCTCTATCTGCGTGATGCCGATGTCAGCGTCTCTAAAAAGATATTGCGTGTACTGGAGTCCTGAAAACTTCCCTAAGTCTCTGAAATATAGTATAATGGATTATATAGTTTATTTTTACAGGATGTAAAACCATGACGGTAGGAAACCGTTCATATTTGATCTTTTCAAAAAACAGTGTGCCTCTGGCTCATGATGGGAGGTTCCCATGGTTGGTGAGGTAGGGCTTTTGTCCGTTGAGCAGTTGCTTGCTAATTCCAAGGCGGCAGCCGATGCCTTGCGGACAGGACGGAGTTCCGGGGCCAAAAGTGCTGTTGAAAAGCTGTTGGAGCAACGTGATTCACCTATCGAAGACATTGTTGATATTTCGCCTGTGCAGCGTATTCTGCAAGCGCAAGAGGCGAAAAAGTCTGAAAAATCCTATTTTGAGAGTGATGATTTTTTGGAGTTAAAAGTAGCCCAACTGAAAGGGCAACTCGCTACATTTTCCAGTATTCCCGGTCTTGATACTGACGGCAGTAATATTAATAGAATTCAGGCTGAAATTCAGGCTATTATAGCAATTCAGGCGGATGATCAGGCAAAGCTTACGGCTGAAGCCAAAGAGAAGCAGGATATTCTCGATGAGAAAGCTCTCCTTGAAGCACGTGAACCTACGTCCGTCGATGACCTTCTGAATCGTGCGAAAAATGAAGCGAATGGTATTAGACCGGGTGTAGAGCTTAGTCCCGCCGCCCAAAGGCTGCTCGATAATATTGGTTCCACGGTTGATACAACAGCTTAGGGTCAGGACCTATTGATTAGAGCTTTCAAAAAGATGTAAATAACGCTAGTGAAAATCACAGATAAAGCACATCATCAATCTAATATACTTTCTTGAAAATAAGGTTAACGTAATAAAGTGGACCCTTGTCTGTATCAATTGGGCACAATGAGTCTTGACCTTAGTCTCACACCAAGTAATTCTTTTTCTTATTATTACTTGCGTGTTTTCAGTAAAAAGCACCGTGTTTTATTTCTGTGGCCTAAAAATTTTTCTTGCAGTAATTTTTTCTATATGCTTTCTACTTAAAAATATATAGCGGGTTCTACGAAGTAAATAATTCGTAGTTCTTTAATAAAGAAAACAGCAAAGGTAATTTTTATCATGTCTGAACAGACAGACCATAGTGATTTACTTGTCCTGACGTCGGATATTGTTTCGGCCCATTTGTCCAATAATCAGGTCAGCGCCGATGAACTACCTTCTATCATTCAGAAAGTCTACAAAACGTTGGCGAATGTTAATGCAGACACCAATCCCCTCTCTGAACGCCCCCAGCCTGCCGTGCCGATTAAAAAATCAGTGATGCCGGATCATATTGTGTGTCTGGAGGATGGTAAAAAACTGAAAATGTTAAAACGCCATCTGAAAACGGCTTACGGCATGTCACCGGAGGACTATAGGGAGCGTTGGGGTTTGCCTGCCGATTATCCGATGGTTGCCCCTGAATACGCTAAGCAACGTAGTCAACTGGCCAAGGAAATAGGGTTGGGTAGGACAGGGCGCGGCGGTAAATAACTATCATTTGGCCGGCGGGCGGTGCTGCGGCGGTATCTATCCGAGATCGCGGCCTCGTTGTACAGCGGCGGCAACGGCACGATCAAACAGGTCTTGTAATCCTTTTTCATTCATCAGGACATCAAGGGCGGCGGCTGTTGTGCCGCCGGGACTGGTAACATTTTGACGCAGTTCAGCAGCGGGTGTTGCGGCTTCTGTTTCAGCTAGTGCCGCGCTGCCGATAACGGTCTGACGCGCCAGTTTCATTGACAGAGCAGGGGGTAGCCCTGCTTTTTCTCCGGCTTTTGCCAGTGTCTCAATCAGAAGAAAGACATAAGCCGGACCACTTCCTGACAGGGCCGTAACAGGATTGAGAAGAGCCTCATCATCCAGCCATTCTAACGCTCCTGTCGCTTGCAGAATCCTGTGGGCTTGTTCTTTTTGTGTTTCTGAAACAGCCTGATTAGGCGTGGCAACGGTGATACCCTTGCCAATGGCGGCAGGTGTGTTGGGCATGGCGCGAATAATGGGATGGTCTTCTCCAAAATGTTTTTCAAAAGATGAGATCGTCTGTCCGGCAGCGATGGATAGGATAAGGGTTTCTTTTGTGATGCCGGGCGCAAGGGATTGGCAGACATCCTGCATGATTTGCGGTTTAACGGCGAGGACAATAACATCCGAAGGGGGAACATCCGAAGGGGGTGTGTCGGTTTTTTCCAGAAAGGTAACGGTAAAGTTTCCTGCAAATTCATCCGGTATGCCCTGCGGGTCTAGAATATAGACATGTTCGGCAATGTCCGTGGCTAGCCAGCCCCGCAAGAGGGCCGCGCCCATCTTACCGCAGCCTACCAAAGTAATGCGCAGGGAAGACATCAGGCTTCTCCGGCTGAGTCCGTCAGAGCCAGTTTCAGGAGTTTGTCATCCAGATAAAGGGATGAGGAAAGCATATTGAACACGCTATGGTAGGTTTCGCAGACAGCCAGAGCGATCTCCACCAGATCTTCGACATGTTCGGCGCCCGATGTATGCGTCCAGCCCCGGAAAAGGCTCGTATGCCGGAAGCAGGGGGAGGGCATGCCCTCCGGTAAATCAAAATGGCCGAGCCACAATTTTTCATTGATGGACAGAATGGTTCTTCCGGTCGCTTCGCGGCGTTCCTGCGGTACTTCTAAATCATACTCACAGAAAAACTGCATGGCACTATGCTCTTCATGCCATAAAAAGACGAGGCGGTAATGGCCTTGTTTTCCTGATATATGGATGCTCAGTTCATCAGCGTGAGGACGGTCGAAATGCCAGTCCTGACCGGAGAAAATATCTTCTACGCTGTCTAAAGGATTGCTTACATCTTCGAACGGATTTCCGGCTGTGTCGCTCATGCTTTTTTCTTTGCCTTTCCTGTTTTCTTTGTTGTTTGACCTGTTTCCAGCAGGAGAAGACGTTTTTCCATCTCGTCCTGTTGTTGACGTAGCTTCGTAATCATGGCCTGTGCCTGATCGAAATCTTCACGGGGGACAAAATCCATGCGGGTGGCGATCTCTTCAACGCGTGAGTGGATTTCTTCACGAACCTGCTGGCGCAAGCCACTCATTACATTGACGGCGCCACCGGCTACACGGGCAATATCATCCAATAGTTTGGGGTCCGGTCCCATAAAAAATTCCATTCTTTTGTGTGTCGGGAGTCATTAGCAGGAGTCCGTCTTGTACGCAAGACTCTGACTCAAAAACTCCTGTGGATAGTTATGATGAAAAGATAAGGTTTTATAAGCCTGAAGCCTACACTCAGGGTAGGAAGGAAATAGGTGGATAGATCATGATTATCGTAACGGGCGGTGCTGGCTTTATTGGTTCCAATCTTGTCGCAGCTTTGGAGGAGAAGGGGCTGAATAACATTGTCGTGTGTGATTGGCTGGGCGATAGCGATAAATGGCGCAATATTGCAAAGCGGGAATTACGTGACGTTGTGAAGCCCGAACATTTGTTCGACTATATTGATCGCCATGCGGGCAGTATAGAAGCCGTCTTTCACATGGGCGCCGTATCTTCCACGACGGAGTATGATGCCGATTTGATTGTAGAAAGCAATTTTACGCTGTCCCGGCTGCTTTGGAAATGGTGTGCCGAGCATGATGTGCGTTTGATTTATGCGTCTTCGGCAGCGACCTATGGTGATGGTGCACAGGGGTTCAAGGATGATGAGGAACCGGAAAAACTGTCAACGCTCCGGCCTTTGAATCCATATGGCTGGTCCAAGCATTTATTTGACCGGCGTACGAGTCGGATTGTTCATGATAATGAAGCTGCGGGGCGGGAAAAGCTGCCGCCGCAATGGGCTGGGTTGAAGTTTTTCAATGTTTACGGACCTAACGAGTATCACAAGGGTGAGCAGACAAGTGTGGCGTGTAAGCTTTATCCGCAGGTTGCTGCGGGGGCTGCTGCGCGTTTGTTTCAATCCGGTCACCCTGATTATGGCGATGGCGGGCAAATCCGTGACTTTGTGTATGTTGATGATTGTGTCGCGGTCATGGTATGGCTGTATGATAATCCCAAAATAAACGGGCTTTTTAATATCGGGACAGGAAAAGGGCGGAGTTTCAAAGACCTGGCGGAGGCTGTTTTTTCTGCTGCCGGGAAAGAGCCGAAAATCAATTATGTCGAGATGCCGGAGATATTGCAAAGCAAGTACCAGTATTACACGCAGGCCGATATGACAAAATTGAGAGAAAGCGGCTACACGCAGCCGTTTTTAGAGCTGGAAGAAGGTGTGCGCCGTTATGTGCAGGACTTTATGATGCAGGATGATTCCTACCGGTAGTAAAGGCAGACGATATTAATGGCATTGAATTTTCCCGATATTGACCCTGTGGCCCTGGCTTTTGGTCCTCTTGAAATCAGATGGTATTCTCTGGCCTATTTGGCAGGGTTTCTTTTGGGCTGGCGTTATGCCTTGTATATTGCCGGATTGAGTGCTGGCCGGGACTCTTCTCAAAAATTGATACAAAAAACGGACCTTGATGACTTTCTGCCCTGGGCTGTATTGGGCGTTATTCTGGGGGGGCGTTTGGGCTATGTCCTTTTTTATCAATCAGAGCTTTATTTGTCTGCGCCGTGGGAAGTTTTGAAGATATGGAATGGCGGCATGTCTTTCCATGGTGGGGCGTTGGGTGTGATTGTTTCTATGATCCTGTTTGCCTGGAAACGTGGCCTGCCCGTGTTGCGGCTGACGGATATTATTTGTGCTGTTGTGCCTGTGGGCCTGTTCTTTGGGCGATTGGCCAATTTTGTGAATGGCGAATTGTTTGGCCGTGCGACAGATAAACCGTGGGGCGTGTTGTTTCCTTACGGCGGTGA